>NZ_JACCBF010000001.1:1200000-1500000 GCF_013409625.1 Nocardioides kongjuensis | reverse complement strand
CCGCAGAAGCCCGAGGGTGGCCTGTGGTCCTGCACCTTCGTCGACGAGTTCGGCGGCACCAGCCTGGACGGCTCGAAGTGGATGCCGCAGACCACCTGGCTCAGCGGCATGGTCGGCGGCGAGCTCGGCTGCTACGTCAACACCCCGACCACGATCAGCGTCCGGGACGGCTTGCTGCGCCTGACCTCGCTGCGCAACCTCCCGGAGTTCACCTGCGTGAGCCCCTACGGCAGCTTCCAGTCCCGGGCGGTCGTCGCCACCGTCGCGAGCAAGGCGCGGTTCACCCAGGTCCGTGGCAGCTTCGAGGCCAGGATGCGGATGCCGGCCGAGCGCGCGATCCCGGGCTCGCACTCCGCCTTCTGGCTCTACCCGGACCAGCACACGTACGGCGTGTGGCCCGGCTCCGGGGAGATCGACGTCGCGGAGTGGTTCAGCGCCCGGCCCGCCAACGTGTACCCGTCGGTGCACTACGCGGGCGAGGTGGGCAGCTCGGGCGCCAACTGCCCGGTGCCCACGTCCAGCAGCGCGTTCCACACCTACGCCGTGGAGTGGACGCCCACCGTGATGCGCTTCTACTACGACGACAACCTGTGCTTCAGCCATCGCTGGATGCCGAGCAACGTGACGCCCCCGAAGCCCTTCGACCAGCCGTTCTACCTGGTGCTCACCCAGGTCTGGGGTGCGGCCTGGAACTCACCCGTCGCCGCGATGGCGAACGGCTCGACACTGGTGGTCGACTGGGTGCGAGCCTGGCAGTGACCGCGCCGGTCGGAGGGCGAGGGTCAGGAAGACGCTGTTCGGGTCGAGGACGTAGCCCTCGAACGGGCCGCACTCCGTGAAGCCTCGGGTGAGGTAGAGCGCACGCGCCGGCGCGAAGTAGTCCTCGGTCCCCGTCTCCAGGCTGATCCGGGCGTGGCCGCGGTCACGCGCCTCGGCCAGCACGTGGTCGAGCAGCAGCCCGGCCACCCCGCGGCGGCGAGCCGCCGTCGCGGTGCGCATCGACTTGAGCTCGGCGTGTGCGCCCGAGATCCGCTTGAGGGCGACGCAGCCGAGCAGGACGCCGTCCTCCCGAGCGGTCCAGAACGTGATCGACGGTGCCGCGAGGGCGTCGGGGTCGAGGGCGTGCACGCTCTCGGCGGGCGAGGTCGCGTACATGTCCGCGAGGTGCTCCTCGAGCAGCCCGAGCACGTCGGGACGGCGGGGGTCGTCGGTCGCGATCTGCATGGGCCGATCCTCGCGTACGCGGGAGGGCGGGCGTCAGTCGAGGCCCAGCTCGGTACGTCGTACGGCCCACCGCTGGTCGAGGTCGGACATCTCGGCGAGCACGAACGCCAGGAACTCCCGTGACAGCCGCAAGCGGCGGTGGGCGGGGTCGTCCTCGCCCAGGTCGGCCAGGCCGCGGTCGAGGGCGGCGATGAGGGGCGCGTAGAACTGGTCGAGCCGGGCGATCATGCCGTGCCAGGCGTCGTCGTCGACGACGAAGACGTCGCGCCTGGAGCCGCGCTCGCGCTCGCGGCGGATCATGCCGATGCCGTCCAGGTAGCGTACCGCCCCGGAGACACCGGCCGGGCTGACGCCGAGGCCGGTCGCGATCTCGGCGGCGGTCATCCGGCCGTCGTCGTCGACGAGGAGCGCGGCGAAGACCCGCGACGGCAGCCGGGCCAGGCCGGTGCTGGTCAGCGCGCCACCCATCCGCTCCACGAAGGAGTCGCGCGAAGGGTCGGCCGTCATGCAGCGCAGTCTATACAAGATTCAGAAATTGCTGAAAGAGGTGCATCATGGAGGCATGACGAGTCCCCTCATCGAGGCGCACGGCCTCGTGAAGACGTTCGGCTCCTTCCGCGCCCTCGACGGGCTGGACCTGGTCGTCGAGGCCGGGGAGGTCCACGGCTTCCTCGGCCCGAACGGCGCCGGCAAGTCGACCACCATCCGGGTGCTGCTCGGACTGCTCCGCAGGGACGCCGGCGAGGTCCGCATCCTCGGCGGCGACCCGTGGCGCGATGCTGCGCAGCTGCACCGCCGGCTGGCGTACGTGCCCGGCGACGTCAGCCTGTGGCCCAACCTGAGCGGCGGCGAGATCGTCGACCTGCTCATCCGGATGCGCGGTGCCGACCCCGCGACCTCGCGGCGCGAGGAGCTGATCGAGCGGTTCTCCCTCGACCCCACCAAGCGCGGGCGTGCCTACTCCAAGGGCAACCGGCAGAAGGTCGCGCTGGTCGCCGCGTTCGCCACCGACCCGGACCTGCTCATCCTCGACGAGCCCACCTCGGGCCTCGACCCGCTCATGGAGCAGGTGTTCAACGAGTGCGTGGCCGAGCAGACGGGCCGCGGCGCCACGGTGCTGCTGTCCAGCCACATCCTCAGCGAGGTCGACCGGCTCGCCGACCGGGTCACGATCATCCGGGAGGGCAGGGTCGTCGAGACCGGCCGGATCAGCGACCTGCGCCACCTCAGCCGGTCGAGGATCGTCGCCACGTTGAGCGGTACCGCGCCCGACCTGTCCGCCGCGCCCGGGGTCCACGACCTCGCGGTCGCCGACGGCCAGGTGAGCTGCACGGTCGACCCGGACGGCCTGCCGGCCGTGCTGGCGGCGCTGACGGCCGCCGGCGTCACGGCCCTCACCAGCACCCCGCCGAGCCTCGAGGAGCTCTTCCTCGACGCCTACCGGGACCGGGCCGGGGCCGGGCGATGAGCACGACCGGTTGGCGGCTGCTCCTGCGCCTCGGGCTGCGCCAGGACCGGATCCTCGCACCCGTGGCGCTCGGGGTGCTCGTGCTGATGAGCGTCGCGTCGGCCGCGGCCACCCCGGGCCTGTACGCCGACCAGGCCGACCGGGTCCGCGCGGCCGAGGCGATCAACGCCAGCCCGGCGATCGTCGCGCTCTACGGCCCGATCCTCGACGTCACCAGCGTGGGCGAGCTGGCGATGACCAAGATGACGGTGCTGTACGCCGTCTTCGTGGCGGTGCTGTTCGTCGTGGTGGTGCGCCGGCACACCCGGGTCGAGGAGGAGACCGGCCGCACCGAGCTGATCGGCGGCACCGCCGTCGGCCGCCACGCACCGCTGCTCGCCACCCTGGTCGAGGCCGTGCTGCTGGCGCTGGTGCTCGGCGTGCTCACCGCGCTCGGGAACACCGTGTCCGGGCTCGAGGCGACCGGGTCGCTGGCCTTCGGCGCGCTGTGGGCCGGGACCGCGCTGGTGGCCGCGGGCATCGGCGCGGTGACCGCCCAGCTGTCCGCCAGCGCCCGCACCTGTGCGGCGTACGCGGCCGGGGTGGTGGGCGTCCTGTTCGTGCTGCGTGCCGCCGGCGACACCGGCCCCGGGTGGCTGAGCTGGCTCTCGCCGCTCGGCTGGAACACCCGGGTCCGCGCGTACGGCGAGGTGCGCTGGTGGCTGCTGGCCTGCTACCTCCTCCTCGCCGCAGCACTGGCCGCAGCCGCGGTCGTGCTGCGCACCCGCCGCGACCTCGGCTCAGGACTGGTGCCGACCCGACCCGGGCCGAGGACGGGCTCGCCGCGGCTGGCCGACGCGTTCGCCCTCGCGGTCAAGGTGCACGCCACGACGCTCGTGCTGTGGTCGGTCGCGGCCGGCGTGCTGGGAGTGGTCTTCGGCATGATCGCGCCCGGCATCGGCGACCTGCTCGACTCCGAGGTCGCCCAGTCGATCATCGACGAGCTCGGCGGTGCCCTCGTCGCGGCGATCCTCTCGGTCGTCGCGGTCGTCCTCACCTACTTCGCCGTGACCGTGGTCAGCCACACCGGCCACGACGAGCAGGACGGCCGCGCGGAGCTCGTGCTCGCGACCGCGACCAGCCGCAGCGGCTGGTTCGCCGCGTCGGCCGTGCTGGCCCTCGTCGGTACGGCCTGGCTCCTCGTCGTGACCGGCGTCGGCCTGTGGATCGGGTACGTCGCCGCGGACGGTCCCGGCATCGGCAACCTGGTCGTCGCGGCACTGGCGTGGGTGCCCGCAGCCTGGGTGGTCGGTGCGCTCGCGGTGCTCTCGCTGGCCGTCGGGCTGCGCTGGTCGGTCCTGGTCTGGGCGTGGCCGGCGGCGTTCTTGACGCTCAGCCTGCTCGGCGACGTGCTCGAGCTGCCGGGCTGGCTGACCGGCCTGTCGCCGTACTCGCACGTGCCGTCGCTGCCGGCCGAGGGCTGGAGCTGGGGGAGTGCCGGTGGCCTGAGCGCCGTGGCGGCCGCGCTGCTCGTCGTGGCGTGGTGGCGGTTCCGCGAGCGCGACATCGGCTAGTTTGCCGACCATGTGGCAGCCCGAGCCCGACTGGGTGGCGCTCCCCGGAGGCACGGGGACGTCCACCGTCGGCGTGTGGCGCACCGCGCTCGGTGGGCGGCCCGTGGTGGTGAAGCGGCTCGGTGCGCCGGCGCCGGGCGACCCTGCCGTCCTGTCCGAGCGCACCCACGCCGGCTACTGGCGTCGCGAGGCCGACGTCTTGTCGACCGGCCTGACCGCCGAGACCCCCGGGCTGCGATCGGCCGCCGCCTCGGTGGAGGAGGACGACGACGGCGTCACGATCGTGCGCGACTGGGTCGAGGACGCCGCGTCGAGCGGTCTGTTCCTGGCCTTGTCGCTCGGCCGTTTCTCCGGTGCGGACCTCGGCCGCCCGCCGTACCTGGCCACATCACTGCTCCGCGACCGGATCGGCCGGGTCGCCCGGCGGGGCGGCTGGACCACCCTGGCCCGGACCACGGTCGCCGACGTCGCCGAGCACCTGTGGACCCATCGAGAGCGGTTGCTCGCGCTGCTGGACGCCCTGCCGCAGGTCCCGCAGCACGGCGACCCGACGGCGCTGAACCTGCCCGGCCGCGACGGCGACGATGCGCTCGCGATCGACTGGGGGACGCTGGGCCACGGCCCGGTCGGCGGCGACCTCGGCTACCTGTCCCTGTCCACCCGCGAGGAGTTCGAACCGCTCCTCGACGCCTACCTGCTCGGCCTGCCGGACGGGATCGCCGATCGCGCCAGCGTGGTGCTCGGTGCCCAGGTCGTCTCGGTCTACACCGCGCTCAACCGCGCGGAGTGGGCGCTGGCCCGGGTCGCGGGTGGCGAGGGCGCGCTCGCCGGCAAGTACCGCCACCCGGCCGTGGCGCCCCACCTGCGTGCGCTGCAGCGCACGTTCGGGCACATGGAGGACCTGCTGGCGCTGTAGGCCTCGGCTGAGGACCGGGATCAGACCTTGGGGGCCGCGAACGTGTCGCAGGCCTCGAGCGTGCCCTCCCGGAAGCCGACCATGAACCACTTCTGGCGCTGTGCCGAGGAGCCGTGCGTCCAGGCCTCCTCGTTGACCCGACCGCCGGAGCGCTTCTGGATGTAGTCGTCGCCGACCGACTTGGCGGCCTCGATGGCCTGGTTGATGTCGTCCTGCGTGAGGTCCAGGATCAGCTTCTCGCCCGACGCGTCCTCGGTGGTCGTCGCGTGCTTGGCCCACATGCCGGCGTAGCAGTCGGCCTGCAGCTCGAGGCGTACGCCGTCGCTCTGCGGCCCGGTCTGCTGGCTGCGGACCTGCCCCATGTAGCCGAGCAGGTTGGAGATGTGGTGGCCGTACTCGTGGGCGAGCACGTAGAACTCGACGAAGCTGCCGTCGGGGCCGCCGAGCTGACCCTCCAGGACGTCGTCGAAGAAGGTGGTGTCGAGGTAGATCGTCTCGTCCGTCGGGCAGTAGAACGGGCCGACCGCCGACGACGCGGCACCGCAACCGGTGTCCACGGAGCCGGTGAAGGTGACCATCGCCTTCTCGGGGCGGAACTTGCCGCCGAGCTCGGTGCCCCAGTAGTCGGTCAGCGAGTTCTCGATCGCGACCCGGGCGCAGTCCTGGCTGTTGTTGGCGTCCTCGCCGGTCTTGCAGCCCGCGTAGCGGTCGGTGCCCTGTTGCTGGTCGCTCAACCGGGAGGGGGAGTAGACGTTGCCGAGCCCGCCCGTGCCGCCGCCCCCGCTCAGCGGGTTGCCGCCGAGGAGGAGGGTGACCACCACGACCAGGATCACGCCGATCAGGCCGCCGATGCCGCCCTTGCCGGTCGGGATCGGGATCCGCATGCCGCCGCCCCCGAGACCGCCACCCATGCCACCGCCGCCGCCGGAGCCGGCGTCGCGTACCCGGGACTGGTCGAGGCGGGCCTTCGGATTGAATCGCACCACGTGCAGCACCCTAGAGGACACGGCCGTCGTTTAGGGGGTGTCGAACGGGCGTGGGAGAATGGTCTCCTCATGATCACGGTGCACCAGCTCGAGGTACGCGTCGGTGCGCGGCTCCTCATGGAGAACGTCAGCTTCCGCGTCGGCCCCGGCGACAAGGTCGGCCTCGTCGGCCGCAACGGCGCCGGCAAGACCACCCTCACGAAGGTGCTCGCCGGCGACGCGCTGCCCGCCAGCGGCTCGGTGACCAACAGCGGCGAGCTCGGCTACCTCCCGCAGGACCCGCGCGTGGGTGACCCGGAGGTCATCGTCCGCGACCGGATCCTGTCCGCGCGCGGACTCGACGACGCCGTCCGACGGATGCGGGCCGCCGAGGTCGCGATGGCCTCCGACGACCCTCACGAGCGTGACAAGGCGTTCCGCAAGTTCCAGCGCGCGCAGGACGAGCTCGACGCCGGCGGCGGGTACGCCGCCGAGACCGAGGCGCTCCAGATCGCGCAGAGCCTCGGCATCCCGGACCGGCTGATGGACCAGCCGCTCGGCACCCTCTCCGGTGGTCAGCGACGCCGGGTCGAGCTCGCCCGGATCCTGTTCTCCAGCGCCGAGGTGCTCGTCCTGGACGAGCCGACCAACCACCTCGACGCCGACTCGATCACCTGGCTGCGGGACTGGATGAAGTCCTACAAGGGCGGCTTCATCGTGATCAGCCACGACAACGACCTGCTCGAGGAGACCGTCAACAAGGTCTTCCACCTCGACGCGAACCGGTCGGTCATCGACGTCTACAACATGGGCTGGAAGAACTACCTCACCCAGCGCGAGACCGACGAGGCCCGCCGCAAGCGTGAGCTGATGAACGCCCAGAACAAGGCGAAGACGCTCACCGACCAGGCCAACAAGATGCGCGCGAAGGCCACCAAGGCCAGCGCCGCGCAGCAGATGCTGAAGCGGGCCGAGAAGCTCCTCGACGGTGTCGAGGGCGAGCGGCAGTCCGACAAGGTCGCCGCGATCAAGTTCCCGACCCCGGCCGCCTGCGGCAAGACCCCGCTCTCGGCGCACGACCTGTCCAAGTCGTACGGCGCCCTGGAGATCTTCACCGCGGTCGACCTGGCGATCGACAAGGGCTCCCGCGTGGTCATCCTCGGCCTCAACGGCGCCGGCAAGACCACGATGCTGCGCATCCTCGCCGGCGTCGACAAGCCCGACACCGGCGAGGTCGTCGCCGGCCACGGCCTCAAGGTCGGCTACTACGCCCAGGAGCACGAGACCCTCGACGTCTCGCGCACGGTGCTCGAGAACATGCAGTCGTCCGCGCCGCAGCTCACCGACACCGAGGCCCGCTCGGTGCTCGGCTCGTTCCTGTTCTCCGGCGACGACGTGCACAAGCCGGCCGGCGTCCTGTCGGGCGGCGAGAAGACCCGTCTCGCCCTCGCCTCGCTCGTCGTGTCGGCGGCCAACGTGCTGCTCCTCGACGAGCCGACCAACAACCTCGACCCGGCCTCGCGCGAGGAGGTCCTCAACGCGATCCGGCGCTACGAGGGCGCGATCGTGCTGGTCACCCACGACGAGGGCGCCGTGCACGCGCTCGAGCCGGACCGGGTGCTCATCCTCCCCGACGGCGTCGAGGACCTGTGGAGCCCGGACTACGCCGACCTGGTCGCGCTGGCCTGACGCCGGCCTCGTGACGCGTCACGACCTGCGGCCTCACTCGCTCGCGATCGCGTCCAGCACGTCCAGCCGGCTCGCCCGGACCGCGGGGATCACGGCGGCCAGCACGCCGACCACGATCGCCACGACGAGGAATGCCAGCAGCTGGCCGAGGGGGAGGCCGAGGCTGCTCAGGTCGTCGGAGAGCGAGCGCTGGAGCAGGACGCCGATCAGCAGGCCGAGGACCATGCCGAGCACGGCACCGAGGACGGCGATGGCGACCGACTCCAGGGTGATCATCCGGCGCACCTTGGCCCGGCTCATGCCGACCGCCCGGAGCAGGCCGATCTCGCGGGTGCGCTCGATGACGCTGAGGCCGAGGGTGTTGATGATCCCGATGACGGCGATCACGATGGCCAGGGTCAGCAGGCCGTAGATGATGTAGAGCAGCTGGTTGACCTGGTCGCGGATCTGGTCGGCGAAGCCCTGCTTGTCGAAGACCCCGACGATCGGCGCGGAGGCGGCGGCGGCGTCGACGGCGTCGCGGACCTTCGCCTTGTCGGCGCCCGGGGCGATGCGGACGCTGAGCGTCGAGTCCTGGCGCAGCACGCCGGCCGCCACCAGCTGGTCGAGCGGGATGCTGATCTCGGAGGTCGTGTCGGCGGACTCCACGATCCCGGCGACCTCGAGGTGCAGCGTCGTGCCGCCCTGGAAGCCGAGGTCGAGCTGGTCGCCGACCTTCACGCCGAGCTCCCTGGCGAGCGAGCGGAAGAGGACCGCCTCGGCGCCGGTCGGTGAGGCGACGCCCGAGACCACGTCCTGGTGGTAGATCCGTGCGTACTCGGCGTCGTTGCCGGCCACGCTCACCGTGTCGCCCTTGCCCGGCCCCGAGGCCACGTGCGCCGCGGTCCACTGCTGGCGGCTGACGACGGCGACGCCGGGCACCGTCGCGACCTTGTCGCCGATCTCGGTCGAGAAGGGCAGGAAGTTCGAGTTCTGCACCAGCAGGTCGGCGGTGAACTGCTCGTCGACCACGTCGTCGACCGAGGCGTTGAGGGAGGCGGCGAGGACCCCGATGGTGGAGACCAGGGCGAGTCCGATCATCAGCGCGGAGGCGGTGGCGCCGGTACGACGGGGGTCGCGCAGCGCGTTCTCGCCGGCGAGGCGCCCGGTCGTGCCGAAGACGCGGCCGAACACCGAGCGGCACACGGCGAGCACCGGCTTGCCGACCACGGGGCTGATCGCGGCGACGGTGAGGATCCAGATGACCGCTCCCACGCCGATCCACGCGGCGTCCGAGCCGGGAGCCCCGGCGACGCCGACGGCCGCGAACCCGGCGCCGATGACCAGCAGCACCGCCCCGACGAGCGTACGACGACGCAGGGACCCGCGTTCCGGCACGACGTCGGCCCGCATCGCCGCCACCGGCGCCACCTTCGCGCCGCGCCGGGCGGGCAGGTAGGCGGCGGCCATCGTGACGCCGAGGCCGACGACGTAGCTGGTGACGATCGCCCGCGGGGTGAGGTCGAGCGCCGTGCTGGCGATGTCGAGGCCGATCGAGCGGAACATCGCAGCGAGCCCGCGGGCGAGCACGAGGCCGAGGCCGATCCCGGCCGTCGTCGCGACGAGCGCCAGCACGAACGCCTCGAGAAGCACCGAGCGGGTCACCTGGCCCCGTCCCGCGCCGAGGGCGCGCAGCAGCGCGAGCTCGCGGGTGCGCTGGGCGACGAGGATGGAGAACGTGTTGACGATGATGAAGCCGCCGACGATGACGGCGATGATCGCGAACACCAGCAGGAAGGTGCTGATGATCCCGAGGAAGGTGCCGACCGCGTCCTGCGACTCCTTCGCCACCTCGTCGCCGGTCACCGCCTCGAACCCGTCGGGCAGGACGGTCCGTGCGGCGGCGGCGAGCTGCTCCTGCGTCACCCCGTCGGCCGCGGTGAGGCTGATCTGGTTGTAGACGTCCTTGCCGCCGAGGAAGAGTGCCTGCGCCTCCTGGGTGGTGAAGACCAGCAGGGTCGCGCCCGCCGTGCCGCCGCCGTTGAACTCCGCCGTCCCGACCAGCTCGGCGGTGCGCTCGAGTGTCCCGAACGGTGCGAGCAGCTCGACCTGGTCGCCGACCCGGTAGTCGCCCGCCTTCGCGGCGCCCTCGTCGAGGACGATCTCGCCCGGGCCGGCCGGCCAGCGACCCGAGGTGAGCAGCAGCGCGCGTTCGCCGTCCATGTTGGGGCCGTCGGTGTGGTTGAACGCGAGCGTCGGTGCGCCGGTGCCGCCCACCAGGGTGCCGTCGCTGGCGAGCAGGCTCATCCCGAACCCGGCGACGTCGCCGTCGGCGCGCGCGACCTGCGGCAGCGCCTTGAGCCGGGCAACGTCGTCGGGCGTGAGCGCGCGGCTGGTCTGGCCGGAGACCCCGCCGTCGAACGACGCGGTGTCCTGGGCGCGGACGACGCCGTCGGGCGTCGAGCCGTGGATGATCCCGTCGAACGTCGTCGAGAGGCCGTTGCTGAACACCAGCACACCGGAGAGGAACGCGACGCCGAGGATGACCGACAGCCCGCTCATCACGAGCCGGACCTTGCGGGCGAGCAGGTTGCGCAGCGTCAGGCGAAGCACGTCATCTTCTCCAGGATCGCGTCGCGGTTGGGCTCACGGAGCTCGTCGACGACGCGTCCGTCCGCGAGGAACACCACCCGGTCGCAGTACGACGCCGCGACGGGGTCGTGGGTGACCATCACGATCGTCTGGTGGAACTCGTCGACGCTGCGGCGCAGGAACCCGAGCACCTCCGCTCCCGAGGTGCTGTCGAGGTTGCCGGTCGGTTCGTCGGCGAACACGATCGACGGCTTGCTGACCAGCGCCCGCGCGCAGGCGACCCGCTGCTGCTGGCCGCCGGACATCTGCGAGGGCCGGTGGCCGAGCCGGTCCCGGAGGCCGACCGCGTCGACGACCAGGTCGAACCAGGCCTGGTCGGGCTTGCGACCGGCGAGGCTGAGCGGGAGCAGGATGTTCTCGCGGGCGGTGAGCGTCGGCACGAGGTTGAAGGCCTGGAAGACGAAGCCGACCTGTTCACGGCGCAGCGCGGTCAGCGCCTTGTCCCGCAGCCGGGACAGCGTGACCTCGCCGATCTGCACCTCCCCGGACGTCGGGGTGTCGAGGGCCGCGAGGCAGTGCATGAGCGTGGACTTGCCGGACCCGGACGGTCCCATGATCGCCGTGAACTCGCCCGCGCCGATGTCGAGGCTCACCCCGTCGAGCGCGCGGACCTCCGAGTCGCCCGATCCGTACCGCTTGTGGAGGTCGATGGCGCGGGCCGCGACCGGCTTCGGCGAGGCGAGCGAGGTGTCGGGGGGCATGACCCCCACCTTGCCCGATCCGGCCACCCACCAGCATCAGGAAATGCCCCGAGTCGCCCCTGAAGCCGGCGCTCCGGCCAGGGCCGGCAGCAGCAGGCTGGAGTCGCCGAACTCGTGCCACAGGTAGCCGCCGCGGGTCGCGGCGCCGTAGGCCCGCTGGGCGAGCGCTTCGCCCGCGACCGCCTCGACCAGCAGCAGGTGGGAGGCGCCGGGGTCGTGCCAGCCGGTGACCAGGCCCTGGACGACCTGCGGTGGGTGTCCCGGAGTGACGACCCGGGTAGTCCAGCCGCTGGCCGCGGACACGATGCCCGGTGACCCGTCGACGACGGCCGACTCCAGTGCTCGCGTCGCCGACGTGCCGACGGCGACGACCCGGCGCCCCCGGGCGCGGACCAGGTTGACCAGGTCTGCCGTGGCCACGGGCACGACGAACCGCTCGGGCTGCGGCGCCTCGCCGGCCTCCTGCGAGGACACGCCGGTGTGCAGGGTCACCGGGGCGATGAGCACGCCGCGGGCGACCAGCCGGGTGACCAGCTCGGCGGTGAACGGTCGCGCCGCGGACGCCATCTCGGCGCTGCCCGGGACGTGCCCGAACACGGTCTGGTGGTCGGCGAGCGGGTAGCGCTCGTCGAGGTAGCCGTAGGCGATGGGCCGGCCGTAGCGGTGGGCGGTCCGAGCCGGCGGGTCACCGTCCCACGTCGCTCGCCAGAGCCGGTTGCCGGCACCGGTCGGCGAGGAGGCCGTCGGGTACGGCGCCTCCAGCCGAAGCACGGTCCGCCCTGCGGCGAGATCGATCTCGTCGCCCGGCCGGGCGTCGAGGATGCTCCGGTCGGCATCGGGCGCGCGGCGCAGCTCCACCACCCAGGTGCCGTCGTCCAGCGGCGTCGCGAGGTGCGCCACGACCGCCCCGTGCCGGTCCGAGACGCCGTCGAGGGCACCGGCGAGCGTGGCCGAGTCGTTGACCACGAGCAGGTCGCCCGCCGACAGGTGGTCGCCGATCCGGTCGAACCGGGTGTCCACGACGCCCGCCGCAGCGTCGGCGACGAGCAGGCGCACCCCGTCGCGGGCGGTCCCGCGGCGCTCGGCGGGGCCGCCGGCGTACGTCGTCCGCGGCGCCTCGAACCGGACGGCGGGGCTCTCGTCGAGCAGGCGCACGGCTCAGCCCGCTGCCGGGACCGCTACGGCGATGTCGGCGGCCCGGTACCGGCCGGACGGCGGCCGCCGCTCGAGGAGCGCCAGCAGGTGCGGGACGACCGTCTCCGGCAGCGGGCGGTCGGAGATGTCCTCGCCGGGGAACCACTCCTGGTGCATGCGGGTGCGCATGTCGCCGGGATCGACGGCGTAGGCCCGGATGCCCGGGTTCTCGGCGGCGAAGGTCATCGTGAGGTGGTCCAGCGCCGCCTTGGAGGCACCGTAGAGGCCCCATCCCTCGTAGTGCTCGAGGGCGGCGTCCGAGGAGATCGACAGCAGCGTCCCGCCCGAGGCGGCGAGGTCGGTGAGGAACAGGCCGGTGAGCACGATCGGTGCGCCGACGTTGTGGCGCCAGACGTGCTGCAGGTCGTCGGGCCGGACGTCGACGAGCTCGCGGCGCCGGGTGGACCCGGACGCCGGCCCGAGGACCCCGGCGTTGTGGACCAGCAGGTCGAGGCGGCCGAGGCGGCGCACGGCCGCGACCAGCTGGTCGCGGTGCGCGGCGTCGGTGAGGTCGCCGGGGATCGCGGTGACGCTGTCGGCCCAGGGCCGTGCGGCCGCCGCGAGGGCGTCGGCGTGGCGCCCGTCGGTCACGACGTGCCAGCCGGCCGCGACGAGTCCGTCGGTCAGGGCCCGGCCCAGGCCCCGGCTGCCGCCGGTGACCAGTGCGACGTGGGTCATGGGAGCTCCTTGCTCGATGGGGTGGAGCCACCATCGTTGAACCTGAAGTCCGCTTGAGGTCAAGGGAGATGTGCCAGAGTTGGGCCATGGCGAGCTTTGTGGGGGCGATCGACCAGGGCACGACGAGCACCCGGTTCATGGTGTTCGACCACAGCGGCACCGAGGTGGCCCGGCACCAGCTCGAGCACTCGCAGATCCTGCCGCGGGCCGGCTGGGTCGAGCACAACCCGATCGAGATCTGGGAGCGGACCTCCGCGGTCGTGCAGACAGCGCTGGCGAAGGCTCGCCTGGGGGCCGAGGACCTCGCCGCGGTCGGCATCACCAACCAGCGCGAGACCACGATCGTGTGGGACCGCCGCACGGGTCGCCCGCTGTCCAGCGCGATCGTGTGGCAGGACACCCGCACCGATGCCATCGCCGCCGCCCTGGACCGCGACGGCCGTGGCGACGTGATCCGGCACCGCGCCGGGCTGCCCCCGGCGACCTACTTCTCCGGTGGCAAGCTGCAGTGGATCCTCGAGAACGTCCCCGGCGCCCGCGAGGCCGCCGAGCGCGGCGACGCCCTGTTCGGGACCCCGGACACCTGGGTGCTGTGGAACCTCACCGGCGGCCCCGACGGCGGCGTGCACGTCACCGACGTCACCAACGCCAGCCGGACCATGCTGATGGACCTCGAGACGCTCGACTGGGACGACGAGCTGCTCGGCTTCTTCGGGGTGCCGCGGGCGATGCTGCCCGAGATCCGGGAGTCGTCGGCGACCACGCCGTACGGCGTCACCCGGGTCAACGGCCCGTTCGGCGGTGAGGTGCCGATCACCGGCATCCTCGGCGACCAGCAGGCGGCGACCGTCGGGCAGGTCTGCTTCGCGCCGGGCGAGGCGAAGAACACCTACGGCACCGGCAACTTCATGCTGCTCAACACCGGCACCGAGATCGTGCGCTCCAAGTCCGGGCTGCTGACCACGCCGGCCTACCGTCTGGGCGACGAGCCCTGCGTCTACGCGTTGGAGGGCTCGATCGCCGTGACCGGGTCGGCGGTGCAGTGGCTGCGCGACCAGCTCGGCATCATCAGCGGCGCGGCGGAGTCGGAGTCCCTCGCCCGCCAGGTCGAGGACAACGGCGGCGTCTACTTCGTGCCCGCGTTCTCGGGCCTGTTCGCGCCGTACTGGCGCTCCGACGCCCGCGGCGCGATCGTCGGGCTCTCCCGGTTCAACACCAACGCGCACGTCGCGCGGGCCACGCTGGAGGCGATCTGCTACCAGTCACGCGACGTGGTCGAGGCGATGTGCGCCGACTCCGGCGTCGAGCTGGAGGTGCTCAAGGTGGACGGCGGCGTGACCCTGAACAGTCTCTGCATGCAGATCCAGGCCGACGTGCTCGGCGTACCGGTGTCCCGTCCGGTGGTGCCCGAGACGACCGCGCTGGGCGCGGCGTACGCCGCCGGGCTGTCGGTCGGCTACTGGCGCGACACCGACGAGCTGCGGCAGAACTGGCGCGAGGACACCCGTTGGGAGCCGCGTTGGGACCCCGAACGCCGGGAGACCGGCTATGCCCAGTGGCACAAGGCCGTCCAACGCACGCTCGACTGGGTGGAGGTGCGATGAACCACCCCACGAAGCACTTCGCCTCGCCCGCTGCGCTCCTCCAGCGCACGACGTCGCGGGGCCCCCGATGAAGCCGGCAGCCCTCTCGCCCCGCGCCCGCTCGACGGCGCTGAAGCGGCTGGCGAGCCAGCAGCTCGACGTCCTCGTCATCGGCGGCGGCGTCGTCGGCAGCGGCGCGGCCCTCGACGCCGCCACCCGCGGCCTGTCCGTCGGCCTGGTCGAGGCCCGTGACTTCGCCTCCGGCACGTCGAGCCGCAGCTCCAAGCTCGTCCACGGCGGCCTGCGCTACCTCGAGATGCTCGACTTCCGCCTCGTGGCAGAGGCGCTCAAGGAGCGCGGCCTGCTGATGCAGCGCCTGGCCCCGCACCTGGTCCGCCCGGTGCCCTTCCTCTACCCGCTCACCGGGCTCGGCTGGGAGCGCTGGTACGCCGGCACCGGCGTGGCGATGTACGACGCCATGTCCAAGGCCAGCGGCTACGGCGAGGGGATGCCGGTCCACAAGCACCTCACCCGCCGCGGTGCCCGCAAGGCCTTCCCGTCGCTGCGCAAGGACGCACTGGTCGGCGCGATCCGCTACTACGACGCCCAGGTCGACGACGCCCGGCACACGATGTTCCTGGCCCGCACCGCTGCGACGTACGGCGCCGCGGTCGCCTCCCGCACCCGCGTGATCGGGCTGGTCAAGGAGAGCGAGCGGGTGGTCGGGGCGGAGGTCGTCGACCTGGAGACCGGCCGCCGCTTCGAGATCCGGGCCTCCCAGGTCATCAACGCGACCGGCGTGTGGACCGACGAGACGCAGTCGATGGCGCGCGAGCGTGGCCAGTTCAAGGTCCGCGCCAGCAAGGGCATCCACCTCGTGGTGCCACGCGACCGGATCCGCGGCGAGACCGGCCTGATCCTGCGCACGGAGAAGTCGGTGCTCTTCGTGATCCCGTGGAAGCGGCACTGGATCATCGGCACCACCGACACCGACTGGGAGCTCTCCAAGGACCACCCGGCGGCGAGCAGCAGCGACATCGACTACCTGCTCGAGCACGTCAACGGGGTCCTGGAGGTCCCGCTGACCCGCGACGACGTCGAGGGCGTGTACGCCGGCCTGCGCCCGTTGCTCGCCGGCGAGTCCGAGGCGACGTCCAAGCTCTCGCGCGAGCACGCGGTCGCGCACAGCGTGCCGGGGCTCGTGGTGGTCGCCGGCGGCAAGTACACGACGTACCGGGTGATGGCCGCCGACGCCGTCGACGAGGCGGTGCACGGGCTGGAGACGGTGCTCGGCCGCAAGGCGGGGGAGTGCGTGACCGAGACGGTGCCGCTCGTCGGCGCCGACGGCTACCAGGCGCTGTGGAACCAGCGCCGGGCGCTGGCCACCCAGTCGGGGCTGGCGATCAACCGGATCGAGCACCTGCTGGAGCGCTACGGCTCGCTGGTGCTGGAGGTGCTCGACCTGATCGCCGCCGAGCCCGACCTCGGCGAGCCGCTGCCCGGCGCCGAGGACTACCTGATGGCCGAGGCGGTGTACGCCGTCACCCACGAGGGCGCCCGGCACCTCGACGACATCCTGACCCGGCGGCTGCGCGTGTCCTTCGAGACCTTCGACCGCGGGGCCGCCGCGGCGCCGTACGTCGCCGACCTCGTGCGCGGGCACCTGCACTGGGACTCCGACCAGCACACCCGCGAGCTCCAGCACTACCTCAAGCGGGTGGAGGCCGAGCGCGAGAGCCAGCGGCAGCCCGACGACCACACGGCCGACGCCGCGCGCAAGGGTGCGCCGGACGTCGTACCGGTGTCGCGGGTGGCCGAGACGATCGAGACCCTGGAGGGCTCCTGATGGACCTGCAGCTGAAGGACCGTGTCTACCTCGTCACGGGAGGCACCCGCGGCCTGGGCCGGGCGACGGCCGAGGCGCTCGTCGCCGACGGCGCCCGGGTCGTGGTGTCGGGCCGGCACGCCGACTCGGTGGACGCCACCGTCACGGCGCTGGGTGGGCCCGACCACGCCCGCGGGGTGGTCGCCGACAACGCCGACCCGGCAACGCCCACCCGGCTGATCGCGACCGCGCACGACGCATGGGGCCGCGTCGACGGCGTGCTGATCAGCGTCGGCGGACCGCCCGCCGGCCTGATCACCGAGATGACCGACGAGCAGTGGACGACCGCCTTCGGGTCGGTGTTCCTCGGTGCGGTCCGGCTGGCCCGCGAGGTCGGCGCGGTGCTCGGCGACGGCGGCTCGATCGCGTTCGTGCTGTCCAGCAGCGTGCGCCAGCCGATCCTCGACCTGGCCATCTCCAACGGCCTGCGTCCCGGGCTGGCCATGGCCGCGAAGACCCTCGCCGACGAGCTCGGCCCGCGCGGCATCCGGGTCAACGGACTGCTGCCGGGGCGGCTCGCGACCGAGCGGGTCGCCGAGCTCGACGCCGGCAGCGGGGACGCCGACGCGGCCCGGGAGCGGGCCTCGCAGCAGATCCCGCTGCGGCGCTACGGCCGGCCGGAGGAGTTCGGGCGGGTGGCGGCGTTCGTGCTGTCGCCGGGGGCGTCGTACCTGTCCGGGGTGATGCTGCCGGTCGACGGCGGGATGCTCCGCTCGCTGTGAGGACGCGGCCGCGGCTTGCGTGAGAAGGGGCCGCCGGAGCGGCGCTTCGAGCCGATCCGCTCGCCGCGGGGCCCGAGCTTGCGCTCGTCCCAGGCGAGGTAGCCGAAGCCGCCGACGGCGAGCACGCCGAAGAACCACCACTGCAGGCCGTAGAAGAAGTGCGGACCCTCGCCGAGGTCCGGCAGCTCGACGGCGGCGAGCTCCTTGGCGGGCTTGGGGTCCTCGGACTTGAGCGCGACGAACCCGGTGTAGACCGTGCGGTCGATGGCCCTGCCGATCGGTCCGCTGGCGATGGCGCGGGTCGAGTGGTCGTCGACCTCCGTGCTGCCGCCGGTGCCGTCGGCGCGGACCCAGCCGGTCACGGTCACCTCGCCGGCCGGGGGTGCGGGCAGCTCGGCGCCCTTGATCACGGGGTCGTCCGTGCCG
The DNA here is from genome assembly GCF_013409625.1 of Nocardioides kongjuensis. Taxonomy (NCBI): domain Bacteria; kingdom Bacillati; phylum Actinomycetota; class Actinomycetes; order Propionibacteriales; family Nocardioidaceae; genus Nocardioides; species Nocardioides kongjuensis. Next base: position 1,482,365 of record NZ_JACCBF010000001.1, on the reverse strand, counting down.
AACCAGCCGCGGTCGACCAGGAGCGTCGTGCCGTCGGCCGTGACGAGGGGGACGACGACCTCGACTCCCGGATAGCCGTTGCGGGTGCGGTAGCGGACCACGACGGTGTCGTCGCGGACGTACTCCCCGGTCGCGCTGACCAGGCGCCATTCGTCGTCCTCGGCGACCTTGCGACCGGGCGCGAGGACCTCGCTGACGTCGACCGGGTCCCGCACCTCGTTGGCGCGGATGATCGCGTTCTCGTGCTTGCGGTCGTCGAGGCGGCCGAACTGCCACTCGCCGAGCCACCAGGTGGCCCACCCGACCAGGATGATCGCGAGGAAGAACAGCACCCAGCGGCGACTGATCAGGAATCGCCACGAGGACAGCCAGGAGAACACGGGACAACGGTAGCCACGGTCCGTTCGGGACCGGGCACCAGCCGGGAGCCAACCACCCCGCCACCTAGACTGGGTGTGTGCAGCCTCTCATCGACCAGCACGGACGGATCGCGACGGACCTGCGGGTCTCGCTCACCGACCGGTGCAACCTGCGCTGCACCTACTGCATGCCGCCCGAGGGCCTCGACTGGATGCCCACCGACGAGCAGCTCACCGACGACGAGGTCGTCCGGCTGATCGGCATCGCCGTGAAGGAGCTCGGCGTCGAGGAGGTGCGCTTCACCGGCGGTGAGCCGCTGGTGCGTCGCGGCCTGGTCGACATCGTGCGCCAGGTCCGAGCGCTCGACGCCGACGTCGAGATGTCGATCACGACCAATGCCCTCGGTCTGGCGAAGACCGCCCAGGCCCTGGCCGATGCCGGGCTGAACCGGGCCAACGTCAGCCTCGACACGGTCCGCAGCGAGATCTTCCACCAGATCACCCGCCGCGACCGGTTCACCGACGTCGTCGAGGGCCTCGCCGCTGCTGAGGCCGCGGGCCTGGGCCCGGTGAAGGTCAACGCGGTGCTGCTGCGCGGCGTCAACGACGACGAGGCGCCCGAGCTGCTCGCCTGGTGCCTCGAGCGTGGCTACCAGCTGCGTTTCATCGAGCAGATGCCCCTCGACGCCCAGCACGGCTGGGACCGCGCCTCGATGGTGACCGCCGACGAGATCCTGGCATCGTTGTCCTCGGTGTTCCGGCTCTCGCCGGCCTCCGAGCCGCGGGGGAGTGCGCCCGCCGAGCTCTTCCAGGTCGACGACGGCCCCGCCACCGTCGGTGTCATCGCCTCGGTCACCCGTCCCTTCTGCGGCGACTGCGACCGGGTCCGGCTCACCGCCGACGGCCAGGTCCGCAACTGCCTGTTCGCCCGCTCCGAGTCCGACCTGCGCCTGGCCATGCGCGCGGGTGCCACCGACGACGAGCTGGCAGAGCGCTGGCGCGCCGCCATGTGGGGCAAGCTCCCCGGCCACGGCATCGACGACCCGACCTTCCTGCAGCCGGACCGACCGATGTCGGCCATCGGCGGCTGATCAGACCTGCTCGTGGGGGACGGTCTCCTTCAGGAAGCCCCGTGCTCCGAGGAACGCCTCGAGCGACTCGCGGTGGTCGGTGCAGGCGAGCCAGGTCTTGCGACGGTCGGGTGTGTGCAGCTTCGGGTTGTTCCACAGCAGCTGCCACACGGCCGGCTCACGACAGCCCTTGGCCGAGCAGACGTCAGGCTCCATGTCCACCCTGCTCGAGCTGGCGCTGGGGGTCGCCACCGCCGGTGAGGGGCAGCGCGCTGCTGCGGCTGTCCTCGGCGTTGGCCATCACCACGGCGACGTACGGCAGCACGATCGCGCCCGCGATCAGGATCGGCCACAGCCAGTGGATGCCGGCCGCGCCGCTGATCGCCGCGCCGATGAAGCACAGCGTGCGGATCGTCATCGCGATCACGTACTTCTTCTGCCGCCGGGCCAGGTCTTCCTGCGGGCTGGAGCCGGCCGTGGTGATGCGGATGGCGTCCATGGCCCCAGCCTACGCCGGTGCCCGCGTGAGTACGCTGCTGGCATGTCGAACCGCACCTACCGCGTCAGCGAGATCGTCGGCACGTCGCCCGACGGGATCGACCAGGCAGTCCGCAACGGCGTCGAGCGCGCCAGCCAGACCCTGCGCCACCTCGACTGGTTCGAGGTGACCCAGGTCCGCGGCCAGATCAAGGACGGTGCCGTCGAGCACTTCCAGGTCACCATGAAGATCGGGTTCCGGCTCGAGGACGACGAGTAGGTCGAGCTCGTCCGTCGGCCGCTCGTTTGGCCGGTCTCTCCTCAGAGGTGGGCCGGCAAGCCTGCGGTTTGGTCCCAAACCGCAGCTCCGGACCTCGAATTGTTGCGGTTTGGGACCAAACCGCAACAATTCGTAGCCGCCTGATCCGGGCCGGTTTGTCGGGGTCCTACAACGCACAGCCGCGATCTTGGTGCCCGCCGCCGGCGAGGTCGGACCGCCTGCGGCACTAGCGTCACAGAGCGTGAGCCAACCACGTTCCGTCCTCGTCACCGGAGGCAACCGCGGCATCGGCCGCGCGATCGCCGAGGCCTTCATCGCCGCTGGCGACAAGGTCGCCGTCACCACCCGGAGCGGAGGCGCCCCGGAGGGCGCGCTCGAGCTCAAGGCCGACATCACCGACCCCGCTGCGGTCGAGGCCGCTTTCGCGGCCGCCGAGGAGGCGCACGGCCCGATCGAGGTGCTCGTCGCCAACGCCGGCATCACCAAGGACACGCTCCTGCTGCGCATGTCCGAGGACGACTGGACCTCGGTCATCGACACCAACCTCACGGCCTCCTTCCGCCTGGCCAAGCGCGCCGCCAAGGGCATGCTGCGCCAGAAGAAGGGCCGCATCATCTTCATCTCCAGCGTGGTGGGCCTGCTCGGCTCGCCCGGCCAGGTCAACTACGCCGCGTCCAAGGCCGGCCTGGTCGGCATGGCACGGTCGCTGGCGCGCGAGCTCGGGCCGCGCTCGATCACGGCGAACGTCGTGGCGCCCGGGTACGTCGACACCGACATGACCGCGGTGCTGACCGACGAGCAGAAGGAAGGGATCCGCAGCCAGGTCCCGCTGGGCCGGTACGCCGACCCGACCGAGATCGCCGGGGCGGTGCTGTGGCTCGCCAGCCCCGAGGCGGCGTACGTGACCGGCGCGGTGATCCCCGTGGACGGCGGACTGGGAATGGGGCACTGAGATGACCGGAATCCTCGCAGGCAAGAACATCCTCGTCGCGGGTGTCACCCTCGACACCTCGATCGGCTTCGCGGTCGCGAAGTTCGCGCAGGAGCAGGGCGCCAACGTCCTGGTCTCCAACTTCGGCCAGGCGCTGCGGATCACCCGCCGCATCGTCAAGCGGCTCCCCGAGCTGCCGGCCGTCATCGAGCTCGACGTCACCGACGCCGAGCACCTGGCCGCCCTCCCGGACGCCGTGCGCGAGGCCCTCGGCCCGGACGCGAAGCTCGACGGTGTCGTGCACTCGATCGCCTACGGCAACCCCGAGACCCTGCTCGGCGGCAAGTTCCTCGACGGCCCGTGGGAGGACGTCGCACAGGCCGTCCAGGTCTCGGCGTACTCGCTCAAGTCGCTCGCCGTCGCCTGCCGCCCGCTGATGACCGAGGGTGGCTCCGTCGTGGGCCTGACCTTCGACGCCAGCGTCGCGTGGCCGGTCTACGACTGGATGGGCGTCGCCAAGGCGGGCCTCGAGTCGTGCGCCCGCTACCTCGCCCGCGACCTCGGCGGCGACGGCATCCGGGTCAACCTGGTCTCCGCCGGCCCGCTGCGCACCCTCGCGGCCAAGGCCATCCCGGGCTTCGAGGACCTCGAGTCGATGTGGTCGACCAAGTCGCCGCTCGGCTGGGACAACACCGACCAGGAGCCGACCGCCAAGGCGGTCTGCGCCCTGCTCTCGGACCTCTTCCCGGCGACCACCGGCGAGATCGTCCACGTCGACGGCGGCTTCCACGCGATGGGCGCCTGAGTCACCTCGCTCCTCCCGTACGACGGGCCCACCACTGCGCCGCGAGCGTGAGCAGGGCCCACACCACGACGACGATCCCGACCTCCTCGAGCACGTACCACGGCCACGGGCCGAGGAGGTCGAGGATCGACGTGCCCGGCTTCCTCATCAGGTAGCCGTAGTTGGTGCCGGCGACGAGGTTGAACCCGTACGTCACCACGGCCCACCCCAGCGTCACCGCCACGGCGGCCCGGTAGTCGCGCCACCGGGGTGCCTCGCGCAGCCCGACCACCAGGTAGACAGCCGACCACACGATCAGCAGGTGCAGCGCCCAGAACGCGAAGTACCGCGGGTGCGGGAGGTCCTCGTTGAGCGAGGGCGTGACGACGCCCTGGATCGTCAGCGTGAGCCCCCAGAAGTAGGTCAGCGTCACCGGCAGCGGCCGGTGCGTCCACAGCGCCCAGGTCGCCGCGATCCACGCCAGGTCGCACAGGTGCAGCGGCAGCGTCACGCCGAGGTCGAAGTTCACCAGCAGGTCGACCACCTGGAGCGGCACCGTCGCGACCGGGACGAGCACCGCCCAGGTCCGGCTCAACCGGGTCGGGCCGTCGTGGGCCGCGTCCCGGCGTCCCAGCAGCACGGCCACCACCAGCCCCACGGCGAACACCGCCAGCGGCAGCAGATGGGTGGCTCCGTACTGCGTCATGCGTAATACGATGCCCCGGTGGAGAAGCAACGGCTGCTCGTCGTCGTCCGACACGCCAAGGCCGAGCAGTTCGCCGCCTCCGACGTGGAACGCGTGCTGAGCGACCGGGGCCGGGAGGACGGCCGTGCCCTCGGCGAGTGGTTCGCGGCGCAGGGGATCACCCCTGACGTCGCCTACGTCTCCTACGCCGCCCGCACCCGCGAGACCTGGGACGTCGTCGCCGACGGCGCCGGCTGGGGCCTCGCCCCGCAGATCGACGGGAACCTCTACGGCACCGACGAGACGGGCGTCCTCGAGCTGGTGCACAGCACCCCCGACGACGCGTCGACCGTCGTCGTGGTCGGCCACAACCCGACCATGGCGATGCTCGTCCAGCTCCTGGACGACGGCGAGGGCCAGGCGTCAGGAGAGATCGAGCTCGGGAGCTTCCCGACCAGCGCCGCCGCGGTCTTCACCGTGGACGGGACGTGGGACGACGTCGTCCCGGTCGGGTGCCGGCTGGTGGCGTTCCACGTGGGGCGGGGCTGAGCTCAGAGCCCGGTTCCAAGCTGCGGCGCGGTGCGCTGCGAAAGGGACTCACGGTGTTGGTTCGGCGCTCGCTCCGCTCGCGCATGTCGGGCGCGCTTTTGCGCGTTGCCTTCCTCCGCTGCGCTCGCTGGCGCTCGCTCCGCTCCGTCCAGGCAACGCGGCGCGCCCGACGGAAAGCACTCAGTCGAATGTCGTGCGTGCGCGCTGGGCACTCGGCTGAGTCTTGTCGCGCCGCCCGCCGTTTCTGGACGGAGGAGCGAGCGAGGAACGAGCGAGCGGGGGGAGGAAGAAGCGGCGTCACAAGGCGGCGCGACATGCGAGCGGAGCGAGCCAAATCACGCAGCGACGGCCACAATCACACCGGCGGAGCGGGCGCGCTGGGCATTCGGCTGAGTCTTGTCGCGCCGCCCGCCGCTTCTGGACGGAGGAGCGAGCGAGGAACGAGCGAGCGGGGGAGGAAGAAGCGGCGTCACAAGGCGGCGCGACATGCGAGCGGAGCGAGCCAAATCACGCAGCGACGGCCACAATCACACCGGCGGAGCGGGCGTGACGATGCCGACGGCAGCGTCGGCCGCCTCGATCTCCTCACGTGTGATGCCGAGCAGGTACATGATCGCGTCGAGGTACGGCACGTTCAGCGCGGTGTCCGCGGCCTCCCGGACGACCGGCCGGGCGTTGTAGGCGATCCCGAGACCGGCGGCGGCGAGCATGTCGAGGTCGTTGGCCCCGTCGCCGATGGCGATCGTCGCGTCCTCGGGCACGCCGAGGTCGGCGGCGAACTCCCGCAGCGCCTGGGCCTTGCCCGCCCGGTCGACGACGGCACCGACGACCTCGCCGGTGAGCTTGCCGTCGACGATCTCGAGGGTGTTGGCGCGGGCGCGGTGGATGCCGAGGTCCTCGGCGAGGCGGTCGGTGATCTGGCTGAAGCCGCCCGAGACGATGGCGAACCGGTAGCCGAGGCGGCGCAGGGTGCGGACCATCGTGCGCGCTCCGGGGTTGACGACGATGGCGTCGTACACCTCGTCGAGCACGGACTCGTCGAGGCCGGCGAGCAGCTTGACCCGGGCCCGCAGGGACTGCTCGAAGTCCAGCTCGCCGCGCATCGCGCGCTCGGTGACGTCGGCGACCTCGGCGCCGAAGCCGGCGTGCTCGGCGAGCATCTCGATCACCTCGCCCTGGATCAGGGTCGAGTCGACGTCCATCACGATCAGGCGCACGCCGTGGCGCAGCAGGTTGGCGGGCTGGACGGCGACGTCGATGCCGTGGGCCGCGGCGTCGACGGCGAGCAGCTCGCGCAGCCGGTCGGGCCGCGCGCCCGAGACGTCGAGCTCGAGCGCGGTGACGGGGTAGCGGGCCATCCGCTCGATCCGGTCGATGTTGCCGCCGCAGTCCGCGATCCGACCGGCGATGGCGGCCATCGCCGAGGCCTTGAGCGGGGCACCGATGACGGTGACGTGGGCGCGGTCCTGGTGGCGCGAGCGGTTGTCGCCCGAGCCCTTCTCGATCTCGACGGTCATGCCGAGCGCCTCGACCGTCGCCTCGAGCTGGCTGCGCAGCTTCTTGCGGTCGCGCGGCGCGGTGACCAGGACACCGAGGACCAGCCGGCCGCGCATCAGGATCTGCTCGAGGTCGACGACGCTCACGCCGGACCCGGCGAGGCTCTCCAGGACCGTGGAGGTGACGCCGGGCCGGTCGGCGCCGGTGACGGTGATCAGGAGGGTGTCGTCCGCTGCATCGTGAGGGCTCATCGCGGGGTGCAGGCTACCGGTGCGCGGGCCCGGCCGGCGCCGGTGGCCAGCCGTCGGGCGAGCAGGCCGCCGTCAGTGCGTGCCGAGCGGCCCGCTCCAGCGGCTCGAGTGCGGCACGGCGGATGCCGGCCTCGCCGGCCGAGAGCGCGCCGCCGTCGTCGCGCAGCGCGAGCTCGACGACCGCCTCCAGGTGGAGTGCCCGTCCGGCGAGGTCGACGCAGCGTGGCGGCGTACCCGCGGGGGCGAGCAGGGGTACGGCGGTGCGCAGGTCGTGCAGCTCGTCGGCGACCAGCGGCTGCCAGCGGGCGACGTCGAGGTCGGCGAGCAGGTTGGCGGCGGTGAGCAGCACCGCACGCAGCTGCCGGTCGGCGTCCCCGAGGTCCGGTGGTGGCCGGCGCTCGGCAGGCAGCACCGTCCACTCGACCGCGCGGCCCACCTGGCGGGGGACCAGGCCAGAGCCCGGGAGCAGCACCACCTCGCCCGCCTCGACGGCCGCGGTGGTCAGCTCCCGCGGGCCGCGCAGCCCGGCCGGGTCACCGGGAGCCGGGAACGCTGCGGCGACCCCGTCGGCACCGGCGTTGCGCGCCGCAGCCAGCTCGAGCAGCAGCGACGAGGGCCCGTCGGAGGCGCTCACGACATGGGTCACGTCGTCGCCGTGAACGGCGTCGAGGACCTCGTCGGGACCCGCCAGTCCGCGCAGCCAGGCCGTTCCCCACCACGCGAGCCGAGCCGAGACGGGAAGAGCGCTCACCCGCCGACCCTACTGCTCGCCGACTCGTTAAGGTGGCTCGCATGTCCGCCGTGCTGGAGCTCGCCGAGGTGTCCGTGCGTCGAGGGCAGTCGATCCTGCTCGACCGGGTCAGCTGGGTGGTCCGCGAGGGCGAGCGGTGGGTCGTCCTCGGCGGCAACGGAGCCGGCAAGACCACCCTCATGCAGATCGCCGCGGCCCAGCTGCACCCGACCTCGGGCGCCGTAGGCCTGCTGGGAGAGCTGCTCGGCACCGTCGACATCTTCGAGCTCCGCCCGCGCATCGGCGTCTCCAGCGCCGCCGTCGCCGAGCAGATCCCGCGCAACGAGACCGTCCGCGACCTGGTCCTGACCGCGTCGTACGCCGTGCTCGGCCGCTGGAACGAGGCGTACGACGCCGTCGACCACGACCGTGCCGACGCACTGCTGCGCGAGGTCGGCGTGGCCCCGCTCGCCGACCGCACCTACGGCACCCTGAGCGAGGGCGAGCGCAAGCGGGTCCAGATCGCCCGGGCGCTGATGACCGACCCCGAGCTGCTGCTGCTCGACGAGCCGGCCGCCGGCCTGGACCTCGGCGGTCGCGAGGACCTGGTCTCGACGCTCTCGGTCCTCGCCTACGACCCGCTCTCGCCCGCGACCGTGCTGGTCTCGCACCACGTGGAGGAGATCCCGCCGGGGTTCACCCACGTGCTCATGCTGCGCGGTGGTCGGGTGGTCGCGGAGGGCCCGATCGCGGAGACCATGACGGCCGAGGCGCTGTCGGCGACGTTCGGCATGCCGCTGGTCCTCGAGCACCACGACGGGCGGTACGCCGCGCGCCGCAAGCAGCACCACCGCGGCTGACATCGAGCCCTCTCAACTAGAGTCGAGGCATGGACTGGCTGCGGGACCACCTCTGGGAGACGTGGCTGGGCGTCGGGATCGCGCTGGCCCTGGCCGAGCTGCTCAGCCTCGACCTGTTCCTGCTCATGCTCGCCGGCGGCGCGGTCGCCGGATCGCTGACCGCGCTGGTCACCGACAACGTCGTGGTCACCGTGCTGGTGGCCTCGGCCGCCGCCGTCGCGCTCCTGGCCGGGGTCCGGCCGCAGCTGGTACGTCGCCTGCACGGCGGGCCCGACCTCGTGCTCGGTCCGGCCAGCCTGGTCGGCAGCCGGGGGATCGTCACGGAGCCGGTCGCCGAGCACAGCCCGGGCCGGGTGAAGATCGGCGGCGAGTCCTGGCTCGCAGTGGCCGATCCCCCTGCCGGCATCGCCGTCGGACAGGCGGTGGAGGTGGTCTCCATCGCCGGTGCCACGGCCCACGTCCGTCCCGTGTCCGACCTCCTACTCGAGGAGCCCCGATGAATCACCCCACGAAGTCCTTCTCCTCCGCTGCGCTCCTCCGAACGACTTCGCGGGGGCCCCGATGATCGTCCTGGTCCTGCTCGCCCTGCTGCTCCTGCTGGTGATCACCGTGGTCGCGAAGTCGATCCGGGTGATCCCGCAGGCCTACACCGGCATCGTGGAGCGGTTCGGCAAGTACAAGGAGACCCTGCCGGCCGGCCTCAACTTCGTGCTGCCGTTCGTCGACAAGGTGCACTACGTCATCGACCTGCGCGAGCAGGTCGTGAGCTTCCCGCCGCAGTCGGCGATCACCGAGGACAACCTCACCGTCGACATCGACACCGTCATCTACTTCCAGGTGACCGACCCGATCGCGGCGACGTACGAGATCTCCAACTACATCCAGGCCATCGAGCAGCTCACCATGACCACGCTGCGCAACGTCGTCGGTGGCATGGACCTCGAGCAGACCCTCACCAGCCGCGAGTCGATCAACAGCGGGCTGTCCGCGGTGCTCGACGAGACGACCGGGCGGTGGGGCATCAAGGTCAAGCGCGTCGAGATCAAGGGCATCGAGCCGCCGCCGTCCATCAAGGACGCGATGGAGAAGCAGATGCGCGCCGAGCGCGACAAGCGAGCCCTCGTCCTGACCGCCGAGGGTGCCCGGCAGTCGGCCATCCTCACGGCGGAGGGCAACAAGCAGTCCGCGATCCTCAACGCCGAGGGTGAGCGGGAGTCGCAGATCCTGCGTGCGCAGGCCGAGCGCGAGGCGCAGATCCTGCGGGCCCAGGGTGAAGGCCAGGCCATCCAGACGGTCTTCCAGGCGATCCACGACGGACGCCCCGACCAGTCGCTGCTGGCCTACCAGTACCTCCAGATGATGCCGAAGATCGCCGAGGGCGACGCCAACAAGGTGTGGGTGATCCCCTCGGAGATCACCAAGGCCCTCGAGGGACTCGGCTCCTCGATCCACGAGATCGCCGGCATCCCGAGGTCGACGCCGGGACCGGAGAAGCGCGTCGACATGGGCCGGACCGAGCTGCCGCTGCCGGACAGCGGCACCAGCGCGGCCGTCCAGGAGGCGATCGCCGAGGCCGAGAGCGCTGCCCACCCGGGCCAGAAGGATCCCTCCGCGGAGTGAGCCTGCTCGAGATCGCGGCGGTCCTGCTCGCCGGGGTCGGCGCCGGCATGATCAACGCGGTGGTCGGCTCCGGCACCCTGATCACGTTCCCGACCCTGCTCGCCCTCGGTGTCCCGCCGGTCACCGCGAACATGTCCAACAGCCTGGGCCTGGTCCCCGGTTCGATCGCGGGCGCCGTGGGCTACCGCCGTGAGCTGGCCGGTCAGCGCGACCGGGTCCTGCGCCTGCTCGCGTTCTCCACCACGGGTGGGGTGGTCGGAGCCGTGCTGCTGCTGGTGCTGCCCCCGGGGGCGTTCAAGGCCGCCGTGCCCGTGCTGATCCTGCTCGGCATCGCCCTCGTCGTCGTCCAGCCACGGCTGTCGAAGGCGGTCGCCGCGCGCGCCGAGCACCGCGAGGAGGGCGCGGTCGAGCGGTCCTGGTGGGTGCCGCTGGCCGTGTTCGGGACCGGGGTGTACGGCGGCTACTTCGGTGCCGCCCAGGGCGTGCTGCTCATGGGCGTGCTGGGCATCGGCATCTCCGAGTCGCTGCAGCGGCTCAACGGCGTCAAGAACGTGCTCGTGGCCGTCGTCAACGGCGTCGCAGGTCTGGTCTTCGTCGGCGTGGCCGAGCTCGGGCTGCTCGGCTGCGAGGCGAAGGTCGACTGGCTGATCGTGCTGCTCGTCGGCACCGGCGCCGTGTGCGGTGGCCTGCTCGGCTCGGCGATCGGCCGCAAGCTGCCGCCGGTCGTGCTGCGCTCGGTGATCGTCGTCGTCGGCCTCGTGGCCGTCGTCAACCTGCTCCGCTGATCGCGCTCAGGCGGCCTTGGCGCGGCCGCGTCCACGGGCCAGGGCGAGCACGCCCGAGCCGACGGCGCCGCCCGCCGCACCGATGAGCATCGCGCTGGCGAGCTTCGAGACGTTCTTCTGGCCCAGCTCGATCACGCCGTTGACGAGGTCGGCGCCGTCGACGGCGATGCCGACCGCGGTGAGGTTGCGGCGCAGCGGACCCCGCGACACCAGCGTCACGGCACCGAGGGCGATCTCGCGGGCGCCGAACATCCGACCCATGTAGCCGAGCTGCGGGTTCGCGGCCGGGTCGAGGCCGAACACGCGGGCGGTCGTGGAAGGGGCGGTGAGGGCGCCGACGCCGATGGCGATGCGACCCAGCGAGAGTCCGGTGACGGGATCGATGCGGAATGAAGCGGCCATGGGGAGACCCTAGTGGTGTTTGCCCCGGTGGCCGCGTGGGATCCTTCGGCCATGACGACGCCGCCTTCCGGGAACGACCCGTACCAGCCATACGGCCCGCCCTCGGGGGAACCCGGCCAGCCCGGCCAGCCCGGCCAGTACGGCCAGCCCTACGGGCAGCCGGGGCAGTACGGCCAATACGGGCAGTACGGCCAGCCGGTGCAGCCCTACGGCTACCAGGCGCCGCCGGCCACCAACGGCATGGCCATCGCGTCGATGGTCGTCAGCATCGTCAGCCTCGTCAGCATCTGCCTGTGCGGGTTCACCGGCCTGGCCGGCATCGTCGGCGCGATCCTCGGCCACGTCTCGCGCAGGCAGATCCGCGAGCGCCGCGAGAACGGCGCGGGCCTGGCGCTCGCGGGCGTGATCGTCGGCTGGATCTCGTTCGCGATCACGCTCGCCGGGATCGCGCTGATCATCGTGCTGATCGCGAGCGGCGAGGACTTCGACTCGCCCGCCTACTACTGACGGTCCCGGACCGGGCTCAGTCCCCTCGGACGTACGCCGCCAGCCACCGCCCGATCTCGTCGTAGGCCCGTGCTCGCGGCTCAGCGCGGGAGAGCACCACGTCGTGCACCGCGCCCGGCACGGCGGCGTAGGTGACGTGGCGACCCACGGCGACCGACCAGCGCCGGATCTGCTCGACGTCGAGCACGATGTCGGTGGAGAAGACGTCCTCGCCCATCCCGGTGGGCCGGCCGGTGCGGTCCGAGGAGAGCACCAGCACCGGCGCGGGTACGTCGAGGCCGGCCTGGAGCCGCGCATGCCCCCGGCGCACGGCGCGCAGCCAGCCGAAGCGCACCGGGAAGGACTCGACCGGCTTCCAGGTGAGGTCGAAGTCCCACTCGCCCTCGTGGTCGCGGTGCAGGCTGCGGCCGTAGTAGCCGCTGACGTCGCGCGGCAGCTCCTGCATCGGGCGGCGGCGACCGGCCTCCTCGATCATGCGGTTCGCGACGGGGGAGCGCATCCAGGCCTTGCCCTGCAGGTCGAGCCACGGTGAGTTGAGCAGCAGGCCGGCAAGCTCCGGCGGACGCCGGTCGTCCGCCCACAGGGCCACGACGAGCCCGCCGGTGGAGTGGCCCGACAGCACGACCTGCCGGTGCCCGTCGCGGACCGTGATCCGCTCCCAGGCCGCGTCGAGCTCCGCGAAGTAGTCGCTGAGGTCGGCGACGTAGGTCGCCGACTGGTGCGGTCGCAGGGACCGCCCGTACTTGCGCAGGTCGAGGGCGTACATCGCGTGGCCGCGCTCGAGCCACCACTCGCCGTACTCGGTGTGGAAGAAGTAGTCGGAGAAGCCGTGCACGTGCAGGGTGGCCGGTCCGCCCGGCTCTGCTGCGGATCGGCTCACCAGCGTCGCGACGACCTCGCCCTCGAAGTCGTCGTCGAGCGGGATGGTCTCCGCCGTCCACGGCTCACCCAGGATGTCGACGTCCCTCGTGTCGGTCACGACGAGATTCTAGGGACGCCCCGGCGGGTCCGGTGCCGGCCCGGGTGACCGATCGCGTCCGCATGGAATATAGTTGACATGTCACCTGTTGAGCGGGGTGACTGACCCACCATCCACCAGGAGCGCGAAACCATGGGCATGCAGATCGGCATCTTCACCGTCGGCGACGTCACCACCGACCCGACCACCGGGCAGACGCCGTCGGAGTACGAGCGGATCAAGGCCACCGTCGCCATCGCGAAGAAGGCCGAGGAGGTCGGCCTCGACGTGTTCGCGACCGGCGAGCACCACAACCCGCCGTTCATCGCGTCCAACCCGACCGCGACGCTCGCCTACATCGGCGCGCAGACCGAGAACATCATCCTGTCGACCGCCACGACGCTGATCACGACGACCGACCCGGTGCTCATCGCCGAGGACTACGCCAAGATCCAGCACCTCACCGACGGCCGGGTCGACCTGATGATGGGCCGCGGCAACACCGGCCCGGTCTACCCCTGGTTCGGCAAGGACATCCGCCAGGGCATCAACCTCGCGATCGAGAACTACGCGCTGCTGCGCCGGCTGTGGACCGAGTCGAACGTCGACTGGGAGGGCCGCTTCCGCACCCCGCTCCAGGGCTACACCTCGACCCCGCGCCCGCTCGACGGCGTCGCGCCGTTCGTGTGGCACGGCTCGATCCGCAGCCCCGAGATCGCCGAGCAGGCGGCCTACTACGGCGACGGCTTCTTCCACAACCACATCTTCTGGCCGAAGTCGCACACCGAGCAGATGGTCGCGCTGTACCGCGAGCGCTTCGCGCACTACGGGCACGGCACGGCCGAGCAGGCGATCGTCGGCCTCGGCGGCCAGTTCTTCATGCGGAGGAACAGCCAGGACGCCGTGCGCGAGTTCCGCCCGTACTTCGACAACGCCCCGGTCTACGGCCACGGCCCGTCGCTCGAGGACTTCACCGAGCACACGCCCCTGACCGTCGGCTCGCCCCAGCAGGTGCTGGAGCGGACCCTGTCGTTCCGCGAGTACGCCGGCCACTACCAGCGCCAGCTGTTCCTGGTCGACCACGCGGGCCTGCCGCTGAAGACGGTCCTCGAGCAGCTCGACCTGCTCGGCGAGATCCTGCCCGAGATGCGCAAGGGCTTCGCCGAGGGCCGTCCCGACACCGTCCCGGACGCCCCGACCCACGCCTCGCTCGTCGCGGCCGCCGGCGGCGCGAAGGACGTCACCGTCCACGCGGAGGACACCATGACCGGCACCACCGACCGTGCCGACGAGGCTGAGGAGGTCCAGGCATGACCACGAAGATCGTCGTCGTCTCGGCGGGGCTCTCCGTCCCGTCGTCGACCAGGCTGCTCGCCGACAAGCTCGGTGACGCGGTCGAGCGCGCCGTCGGCGCCCGCGGCCAGGAGGTCGACGTCCAGCACGTCGAGCTCCGGCCGCTGGCCCACGCGCTGGCCGACCACCTGCTGACCGGCTTCGCCACCGGCGAGCTGGCGCAGGCGATCGAGGCCGTGCGTCACGCGGACGGGCTGGTCGTCGTGACGCCGGTGTTCTCGGCGTCGTACTCGGGGCTGTTCAAGACGTTCTTCGACGTCCTCGAGAACGGCATGCTCGACGGCAAGCCGGTCGTCATCGCGGCCACCGCCGGCACGGCTCGACACAGCCTGGTCCTCGACCACGCGCTGCGTCCGCTGTTCGCCTACCTGCGGGCGGTCGTGGTGCCGACCGGGGTGTTCGCGGCGAGCGAGGACTTCGGTGCCACCGACGACGGCTCGCTCGACAAGCGGGTCGAGCGGGCGGCCGGCGAGCTGGCCGCGCTGCTCGGCGTCGCCTCCGCCCCGGCGGCGACCGCGCAGCGTCGTACCGTCGCCGACGAGTTCGCGGCCCCGACCCCGTTCGAGCAGCTGCTCCGTGAGGCGGGTGGCACCTCGGTGCGTTGACGCCGGTGGCAGCATGAGCGCATGCGCCGCACAGTGTTCAACGAGGACCACGAGGACTACCGCCGGACGATCCGCGCCTTCTTGGAGACGGAGGTCGTCCCGCACTACCAGGAGTGGTACGACGCGGGCCAGGTCTCGCGCGAGCTCTACACCAAGCTCGGCGAGCTGGGTGTGTACGGGATCGAGGTCCCCGAGGAGTACGGCGGCGCGGGGATCCACTCGTTCAGGTTCTCCGCGCTCCTCACCGAGGAGTGCGCCCGCGCAGGCGTGAACCTCGGCGGGTCCGGGGTCCACGTGGAGCTGTGCCTGCCGTACCTCCTCAAGCTCGGCACCCCCGAGCAGCTCAAGCGCTGGATGCCCGGCTTCGTCGCCGGCACCGAGATGTGGGCGATCGCGATGACCGAGCCGGGCACCGGCTCGGACCTCGCTGGCATGCAGACCACGGCGAAGCGGGACGGGGACCACTACGTCCTCAACGGCGCCAAGACCTTCATCACCGGCGGCGTGCTCGCCGACCGCGTCATCGTCTGCGCCCGCACCTCGCCGCCGCTGGAGAGCAACCGGCGCTTCGGCATCTCGCTGTTCTGCGTCGACACGAAGTCGCAGGGCTGGGCCGTCGGCCGCAAGCTCGACAAGCTCGGCCTGCGCACCTCCGACACCGCGGAGCTGTCGTTCACCGACGTCATGGTCCCCGCTGCGGACCTGCTCGGCGAGGAGAACGAGGGCTTCTCCTACCTCGGCCAGAACCTCCCGCAGGAGCGCCTCGGCATCGCGTACGGCGCGTACGCCCAGGCTGCCGCCGCCATCCGGTTCACCCAGGCCTACGTCGAGGAGCGCAAGGTCTTCGGCGCGAGCGTCGCGTCCTTCCAGAACACCAAGTTCGAGCTGGCCGCCTGCCAGAGCGAGGTCGACGCCGCCCAGGCCGTCTGCGACCGCGCCCTCGAGGCGCACGACGCCGGCGAGCTGACCGCCGTCGACGCCGCGTCCGCCAAGCTCTTCTGCACCGAGGTCGCCGGCCGGGTCATCGACCGCTGCCTGCAGCTGCACGGCGGGTACGGGTACATGAACGAGTACCCCATCGCCCGCCTGTACGCCGACACCCGGGTCACCCGGATCTACGGCGGCACGTCCGAGGTGATGAAGCTGATCATCGCGAAGTCGATGGGGCTCTGAGGCGGGCGCATGCATCCCCGGATGTCCGGGGATTCATGCGCTTGTCAGGGGTTGCAACCCCTGACAAGCGCATGAATTGCGTTCGACTCAGTGCTGGTAGGTCCCGGTGATGATCGCCCGGCCGAGCGTCTTGAACGCCAGGTTGAACCCGACGACCGCGGGCGTGGCGGAGCCGTCGACGCCGAGCTGCGCCTGGGAGACGGCGTGGACGACGAAGAAGTACCGGTGGACCTGGTCGCCCTGCGGGGGCGCGGCGCCGGCGAAGTCGAGCGTGCCGAAGTCGTTGCGGACGTGGAAGGCGCCCTCGGGCAGGGTTGCGTCGGACGCGCCCGCGCCGGTGTCGAGGCTGGTGACGTCGGCCGGGATGTCGACGACGACCCAGTGCCAGAACCCGCTCGGGATGGGGGCGTCCGGGTCGAAGCAGGTCACGACGTAGCTCTGGGTGCCCTCGGGGCCCGGCTCCCAGCTGAGCTGCGGCGAGGTGTTGCCGCCGTCGTAGACCTGGTCGGCCTTGAGCGGCTGGCCGTCGGTGACGTCCTCGCTGGTCACGGCGAAGGACGGGGCGGCGGGGAGCAGGGGGTACGGGTCCGGCGTGACCGGGCGATCGAGACTCATGTCACCGAAGTTAGTCCGGGGACTGGTCCCGTGTCAGTGACGCCACGGTGCATGCCGGGAGAATGGTGTCGTGAGCGACTTCCCGCCGTACCCCTCCGGTCTGCGCCTCGCCGGGCGCCGTGTGCTCGTCGTCGGTGGCGGGCACGTGGCCCAGCGCCGGGTGCCGCAGCTGATCGCCGTCGGCGCCGACGTCCACGTCGTGTCGCCGCACGTCACCCCGGCGATCGAGGGCCTGGTCGGCTCCGGCGAGATCACCTGGCACGAGCGCGCGTTCGTGGACTCCGACGTGGACGGCGCCTGGTACGTCATCGCCGTCACCGACGACCGGGCCGTCAACGACCACGTCTCGGCGCTGTGCGAGGCCCAGCGGGTGTTCTGCGTCCGCTCCGACGACGCGACCCTCGGTACGGCGTGGACGCCGGCCGTGGGTCGCGAGGCCGGCATCACCGTGGCGGTCGTCGGCAACCGCGACCCGCGCCGCTCGGCGTCGGTGCGCGACGAGATCGTCGCCGGCCTGCGTGACGGCACCATCGCTGCGCCGCACCACCGCGACGGCACGCCCGAGCGCACCCCCGGCGTCACCCTGGTCGGCGGCGGCCCCGGCGACCCCGAGCTGATCTCGATCGCCGGGCGCAAGGCGCTGATGGCGGCCGACGTCGTCGTCGCCGACCGCCTGGCCCCGCGCGAGCTGCTCGGCGACCTGCCCAGCGACGTCGAGCTCGTCGACGTGGCCAAGCTGCCCCGCGGCCGCTCGGCGCAGCAGGAGGAGATCAACCGGATCATCGTCGAGCGGGCACTCGACGGGAAGCGGGTCGTCCGCTTCAAGGGTGGCGACAACTTCGTCTTCGGGCGCGGGTTCGAGGAGATCATCGCGTGCCGTGCGGCAGGCGTACCGGTCACCGTGATCCCGGGCCTGACCTCGCCGGTCTCGGTCCCGGGCATCGCCGGCATCCCGGTCACCCACCGCGGCGTCACCCACGAGTTCACCGTCGTCTCCGGGCACCTGCCGCCCGGTCATCCCGAGTCGCTGGTCAACTACGACGCGCTCGCGCAGATGCAGGGGACCGTGGTCGTGATGATGGGCGTCGAGAACGCCCCGCACATCGCGAAGGCGCTCGTCGCGGGCGGGCGTCCCGACGGCACGCCGGTGGCGGTGATCTGCGACGGCACCATGCCGACCCAGCGCACCGTCCTGGCCACGCTCGGCACCCTGGCCGAGCGGCTCGCCGAGGAGGACGTCAAGCCGCCGGCGATCATCGTGATCGGCGACGTCGTCGCGGTGGCCCACCCCGACGCCTTCTGAGCCCGCCGCCGTGGCCGAGCTCGTTGAGATCACCGACCCCGCCGACCCGCGGCTGGGCGACTACCGCGACCTGCGCGACGTCGAGCTCCGCAAGCACCTCGAGGCCGAGCACGGGCTCTTCCTCGCCGAGGGGGAGAAGGTCGTGCGCCGGGCGGTCGAGGCCGGCTACCACCCGCGGTCCTTCCTCATGGCGCCGCGCTGGCTCGACGGCCTCGCCGACGTCCTCGACCGCTCCGACGCCCCCTGCTACGTCCTGTCCGAGGACCTTGCCGAGCAGGTCACCGGCTTCCACGTCCACCGTGGCGCGCTCGCCTCGCTCGAGCGCCGGCCGCTCCCGTCGCTCGACGACGTGCTCGCCGGAGCACGCACCGTGCTGGTCCTCGAGGACCTCGTCGACCACACCAACGTCGGCGCCATCGTGCGCAGCGGCGCCGCGCTCGGCTTCGACGCCGTGCTGCTCGCGCCGCGCTGCGCCGACCCGCTCTACCGGCGCGCGATCAAGGTCGCGATGGGTGCCGTCTTCGCGCTGCCCTGGACCCGCCTCCCGGACTGGTACGACGCGCTGCCCGACCTCTCCGGGCGCGGCTTCACCACCGTCGCGCTGACGCTCGCACCGGACGCGGTGCCGATCGAGGACGCGGTGAGCGGCCAGGGCAAGGTCGCGCTGGTCCTCGGCTCGGAGGGTCATGGGCTGTCCGCACGCTGGGAGCAGGCGGCCGACCGTCGGGCGATCATCCCCATGGCCCGCACCATCGAGCACGGCGTCGACTCCCTCAACGTCGCGGCGGCCACGGCCGTCGCGTGCTACGTGACCGCTCGTCGGTGAGGGTTTCTCAAAAAAGACACGCTGTCGCACTACCCATCGCCCGCCGAGCGTCCTAGTGTCCCGTCCATGGCGGATGAGAACACGTTCTACCGAGCAGTCCCGGTCGTCGTCTGGGGCACCGGCAACATGGGTCGCGCGTCGATCCGGGCGGTCGCGGCGCACCCGGGGCTGACCCTGTCCGCGGTGATCGTCAACGACCCGGCGAAGGTCGGCCGCGACGCGGGCGACATCGCCGGCCTCGGGCGCAGCATCGGGGTGGCGGCGACGGACGACGTCGACTCGGCGCTGGGCACGCTCGACGGCGCAGGCGCCGTCGCGTACGCGGCCAGCGGCGAGCTGCGCCCCGACGACGCGGTCGTCGACATCACCCGTGCGCTCGCCGGGGGAGCCGTGGTCGTGACGCCGTCCGTCTACGCGCTCTACGACCACCGCAGTGCGCCGGCCGAGATGCGGGACCCGCTCGCCAAGGCCTGCGCCGACGGCGGCAGCGCGCTCTTCGTCAGCGGCATCGACCCGGGCTGGGGCAACGACCTGCTGCCCGCGCTGGTCAGCGGACTGGCCTCGGAGATCGAGCAGGTCCGCTGCCAGGAGATCTTCGACTACTCGACGTACGACGCCGAGGACTCGGTCCGCTACATCGTCGGCATGGGGCAGCCGATGGACTACGAGCCCCCGATGGTGGCCGAGGGCATCCCGTCGATGGTGTGGGGCGGGCAGGTCCGGCTGATCGCCCGGGCGCTGGGCGTCGAGGTCGACGAGCTGCGCGAGACCGTGGAGCGCCGGGCGCTCGAGGCGTCCGTGACGACCGCGCTCGGCGGCTTCGAGGCCGGCACCCAGGGCGGCCTGCGCTTCGAGGTGCAGGGCATCGTCGGCGGTGAGCCGAGGATCGTCATCGAGCACGTCACCCGGATCAGCGCCGCCTGTGCGACGGACTGGCCGATGCCTCCCGACGGCGGTGACGGCGCCCACCGGGTCATCATCGAGGGCCGCCCGCGCATCGAGATCAACGTCGAGGCCACCGACGAGGGCGGCAACCGCGCCGCCGGCGGCAACGCGACCGCCGCGAACCGGCTCGTCAACGCCATCACGTGGCTGCGCACCGCCAACCCGGGCCTGTACGACGGTCTCGACGTCCCGCTGGTGCCGTCGACGTACCTGCGCACCGTCGCCGAGGAGGCGTGATGTTCCTCGAGATCCCCGACGGCAAGGACCCGATCACCTACGTGTGGGGCGAGCTGGTGCCCGGCATCGGCCCCGCCGCCTCGACGCTCGCGATGAGCGTCTACGAGCACAGCACGCTCGGGCTGCGCGAGTTCGAGGCCGCCCGGCTGCGGATCGCCCAGGTCAACGGCTGCCTGTTCTGCCAGGACTGGCGCACCGAGCGCGACGGGCAGAAGGTCGAGGACACCTTCGACCAGGCGGTCCAGGACTGGCGCACCACGCGCGACCTGGACGATCGGGCCCGGCTCGCCGCGGAGTACGCGGAGCGCTACGCCCTCGACCACCACGGGATCGACGACGGGTTCTGGCAGCGGATGCGCACCCACTACACCGACCGCGAGATCGTGGAGCTGTCGATGTGCCTGGGCTCGTGGCTCGCGTTCGGTCGCCTCAACCGGGTGCTCGGCCTCGACGCAGCCTGCGTCCTGCCGAGCCACGCGGCCCAGGCCTGACGGTCAGCGGCGCAGCAGGTCGGCGAACTGCGCGATGGTGTCGTCGACCGCCTCCTGGCACGCCGGCGACCACGGGCCCATGTCGAAGAAGCCGTGGATCAGCCCGGGGTACGTCGTGTGCCGGACCGGCACGCCGGCCGCGGCCAGTGCGTCGGCGTACGCCACGCCCTCGTCGCGCAGCGGGTCGAACTCGGCGGTGACCACCACGGCGGGCGGCAGGCCCGCGAGGTCGCCGCGCAGCGGTGAGATCCGCGGGTCGAGGAAGTCGGTCCCGGCGTCGGCGTAGCAGCCGATGAACCAGGCCATGGTCGGCTCGTCGAGGAAGTAGCCGTGGGCGTTCTCGGTGCGCGACGCGAAGTCGCCCAGGATGTCGGTGGCCGGGTACACCAGCAGCTGCGCGGCCAGGCCGGGCACGTGCTGGGTGACGACGGCGGACAGGTTGCCACCCGCGGAGTCGCCGGCGACCGCGAGCACCTCGCTGCCGCCGTACGACGCCAGCCGCGACTGCACGTCGAGGACCGCGGCGATGGCGTCCTCGGCGGCCGCGGGGAAGCGCGCCTCGGGGCCCAGCCGGTAGTCCACCGCGACCACGACCGAGTCGGTGCCGGCGCAGATCGCGCGGGCCATCGGCTCGTGGGTGTCGAGGTCGCCGATCACCCAGCCGCCGCCGTGCAGCAGCACGACGGTCGGGAACG
The DNA here is from genome assembly GCF_013409625.1 of Nocardioides kongjuensis. Classification (NCBI taxonomy): domain Bacteria; kingdom Bacillati; phylum Actinomycetota; class Actinomycetes; order Propionibacteriales; family Nocardioidaceae; genus Nocardioides; species Nocardioides kongjuensis. The sequence continues at coordinate 1,461,377 of NZ_JACCBF010000001.1, read as the reverse complement.
GTCCGTCGCCCTCGGGCCGGTAGACCCGCGCGGCCAGCGGACCGGCGGCACCGGCCACCTTGTCGTCCTCCACCGACGCGACCGGGTCCAGGCTCCCGGGCGGGCGGGTGTCCACGGTCATCGCCCGGAACACCACGCGGGCGTCGGCGGGGGACAGGTCGGACAGGGGCGTGCCGGCGGCGATGGCCTCCAGGAGGCCGGCCAGGGACGGGTCGACGGGCATGGCCCGACGCTAGCCCACCCCACTGCTCAGGTGGGCCACTCCGGCGGGTAGTCCTCGGCCGCGGCGTCGTGCTGCTTGCGCAGCTTCTTCATCGCCTTCGCGGAGATGCGGTCACCGAAGACGGTGCCGAGCGTGTGGTCCGTCTCGTGCTGGAGGCACTTGGCCAGCAGTCCGTCGCCCTCGAAGCGCACCGGCCGGCCGTCGAGACCCGTGCCCTCGACCACCGCGTAGTCGGGCCGGGCGCAGTCCACGAAGGCGCCGGGGTACGACAGGCAGCCCTCGGGGCTGTCGTCCAGGCGCCGGGAGACGCCCTCGGGCTCGACCAGGACCGGGTTGCAGACGACTCCGACCACGCGCCGGCCCTCGGCGTCGGGGCAGTCGAAGACGAACATCGCGACGTCCTCGCCGATCTGGCAGGCGGCCAGCCCGACGCCGTCGGCGGCGTACATGCTCGCGACCATGTCGGCGGCCAGCGCGGTGAGCGCCTCGTCGTACACCTCGACCTTCGCCTGCGGCCGGTGCATCACCGGTGTGCCCCACCTCGTCATCGGACGGACCCGCCCGTTGCGGGGAAGCGGTCCGTACGGCGCCAGCGGGGCCTCCGGAGTGGTGTCGTCGAGGTCCTCGGGCATGCGCCCATGCTAGGAGAGGGGCTGCGAGGCCCTGAGCCGGTGGTGCGCCGACGGCGGAACGGTCCCCTTCGGCTCGTCGGTCGGGACGTGCGTGACGGGCACCGGGACGTAGACAGGGGCCGGGGCCGGCTGCGGCTGCGGCTTCGGGCGCGGCAGCACCCGGATCCGGGTGCCCGGCGTCGCGCTGGCGCCGTTGCCCTTCGCGGCGGCCACGGCGACCCGGACCGTCCAGAGGCCGGTGCTGCGCGCGGTCACCCGGAGTGCGAACCTGCCGTGGGTCCTGGTCCTCGCGCGGTCGACGGTGCGCCAGTGCTTGCCCACCTTGCGCTGGAGCATCACCCGGACGCCTGCGTCGCCGGGCGCGATCCGTCCCTTGACCCGGATCGGCTGGCCCTGCCGGACCTGGGTGGCGGGTGCACGCGCGTTGACCTGGCGCGCGACGGTGACCAGCAGGGTCGCCGACGTGCTGGCCTCGAAGGTGTCGTCGCCACCGGTGCGGACCTGGTACTCGGTCTGCCGGTCCGGCCGGACGTGGAATTGTGCGTAGGTGTCGGACCCGAAGCCCGCGCTCGCCACGGGGGAGAAGCCGGGAGCGCCCCACGGACGGGCCCACAGCGTCGCCGTGCCGGGGACGTAGCCGGGCGACCAGACGCCGTCGCCGGACGTCTTCGCGTCGGCCAGCAGGTAGTGGTCCTGGCCGTTGACGAGGTCGAGCCGGGTGATCCCGCGCTCGAGGTCGCTGCTGTGGTGGGTCGGGGCCGCCGAGATGAAGGCCTGGGTCGGCACGCCCTCGAAGTCGTAGGTCGTCGCCCCCGCCGCGGTCGCCAGGCGGAGGTCGTCGAAGTAGAAGTCCCGGCCGCGGCAGCCGAACTCGAAGTTCAGCCACGCACCGCCGGACCCGGGCCCCCAGTCGTCGGCCACCTCGGGGAGGGTCCATCCGGTGTACTCCCGGGTCGCGTCGTCGGACCAGTACCAGTCCGTCGCGATGTCGGCGACGTCGTCACCCGGGTGCCAGCCGGACAGGTTCGAGACGTCGTAGCGGCCCTCGAGCCATGCGGACTGGAACCCGTCGCCGAACACGTCGAGCTGGATCACGATGTGCCCGTCGACGCCGGAGCCGCCGGGCAGGGGACCGGGATGGTAGGTCGCGAGCGAGGCGTCCTGCAGGTTGCCCGGGTCCGGCACCCACGCCGCGACGCCGCCCATGCCACCCGTCTGCCCGCCGAACGCGAGCCCGATGGCGTGGTCGCCGAGGATGCTGCCCTGTCGATAGGCGGCGTAGGGCGTCGCCTTGCCGTTCCCCGAGCAGGCGCCGGCGACGTACCGCAGCCCCGAGGGGAACGCATAGCCGTTGACCACCACGGTCTGGTCGGCCGCGGTCGCCGGCGGTGCCGGCATGGTGCCGAGCACTGCCAGTGCCGCCGCAGCCGTCACGAGGATCCTTCGCATCGTCGCCCCCAGGTGTCCGCGACCGGTGATCGTCCCGTGCCCCGAACGTACGGTCGCCTCCGTGGCGCTGCCGTCCCCCGAACTCGGTATAGATCGGGTGGGAGCGCTCGTACGGCGCGCGCCGGTGCCATGGTGCTCGGGTGGAGACCCACCACGAGCTGGCCGCTCTGGTGGCCCGGCTGGGGCCGGCGGTGCTCGACGACCCGGCGGACTTCCGGGCAGCCTTCGACGACCACGCGCCGGACCACCGGGCGAGCGACGGCCAGGTCAACCTGCTCACCGACGCCATCCGGCTCGGCACGTTCGCGCGGGTGCTCGCCCAGCTGGCCGAGGGCGCCCGGCCGGGGCACACCCTCGACGCCCAGGCGTTCCGGCTGGCCCGGCTGCGCGGGGGAGCCGACGTGATGAGTGCCCGCTGGGCGTTGGCCGCGCTGCTGTTCGCGCTCGGCAAGGTGGACGAGGACGAGGTGGTCGGCTCGCTTCCCCGCACGGTGCTCCCGGACGAGCGCACCGTCCTGGCCGGGCCCTTGCTCCCGCTGGCGTTGGCGCCCCCGTCCCCGGAGGCCGTACCGACCGGGGCCCGGACCGGGGTGAAGGTCGCGATCTTCATGGTCGTCGCCGTGCTGGTCGTCGCGGCCCTCACCGTGGTCGCGGTGCTGGTGTCCCGCGGCGGCGGCACGGACCGGTCCGACCCGGCGGGCCGGGCCGGACCGGCAGACGTGCGCTTCGTGCCCGCCGGGATGGTCGTCGGCACCGGGAGCCCGACCGCCGACGGCGTCACCGCCGCCACCCTGGCCGGCCGCACCGCCGGCGTCGAGGTCGGCGACCTGGGTGCGCCCGAGCAGGTCGACGACGGCTCCCGCATCCTGCTCGCGGCGCCGGGCAGTCGGCTGCGCACGTTCACGCTCGCCGACGGGCCGTGCCAGGAGCGGCCGTGCGCGCCGTGGTCCGCGGCCGGTCTCGAGGTCGTCGTCGCCGGTACGTCGGTACCCGTGCCGGCGGGCGGGCCGACGTACGTCGTCGCGGTGCCCGACGGCGCGACGGTCGAGCTGCGGATGGACGCCGACGGCTACGACCAGCGGGTCTCCCTGGTCGACGGCACCGCGACCGGGCGCAACATCGCGGTCCTGGTCCGTTCGCAGCTGAAGGTCGCGATCGACGCCGACCTGGTGCTGCGCCCGACCGCGGACGCCCCGCTCGGGCCGGAGGCCGTCCGGGCGGTCCACGTCGCCGATGCCCGGCTGTTCTTCTTCAACGGACCGACGGGGCTGGCGAACCCCCGGCGCGCATACCTCACCGTCGGCCTCAGCTACACCACGCCGGACGACCCGAGCCCGCGCGGCTTCGAGCTCGCCGACCTCCACCTCGAGGCCGCCGACGGTACGGCGTACCCGCGGCGCGACCTCTCGCCCGACACCCCGACGCCCGACCCGGCGTTCGTCGTACCGGCCTCCTTCCGGTCGGGGACGCTGGTGATCGCGGGGACGCGCCGGGTGACCACGCGGACCAGCGACGGCGGGACGGGGAGCGTGCTGCTGACCCTGCCGCGCACCACGATCCCAGTCCGGTTCGACTGACGCCCAGATCACACCGGACGTTTTCGGGTCATCTGTAGCGCAATGTGTAACTCGCAGTTACATTTAGTGTCATGTCCCTGATCAGCAACCTCAAGCCGGGCGGCAAGCACGGGGTCCCGAGCAGCGAGAGCCGTGACCCGATCGGCTACCTCGTCGCCGGGCTCAACCGGCTCGCCCAGACCGACCTCCTCGACAAGGTCCGCCTCCGCAAGCCGGCCGAGCAGGCGGTCTTCTCCGTCACCCGGACCGGGTTCAAGACCATGACCAACGCGAGCCGCACGTTCGCGAAGGCCGGCAAGGGCGGTCAGCCCGGTGCCCGGCCGACCCACGCTGCCGCGAGCGGCGTCTTCGACCTCACCCCCGGTGAGGACGAGCAGATGCTCGTCGACGTCGTCAGCGAGTTCGCCGACGAGGTCGTCCGCCCCGCCGCGGCCGAGGCCGACAAGGCCTGTGCCGCGCCCGACGACGTGCTCAAGGGCAGCCTCGAGATCGGCCTGCCCATCCTCGGCCTGCCCGAGGCGCTCGGCGGCGTCTCCGAGGAGCGCTCGGCCATGGCCGGCACCCTCGTCGCCGAGGCCCTCGCCAAGGGCGACATGGGCCTCGCGGTCGCCACCCTCGCGCCGGGCTCGGTCGCCACCGCGATCGGCCTGTGGGGCACCGACGCCCAGCAGAAGACCTACCTGCCCGCGTTCAGCGCCGAGGACGGCACCGTCCCCGCAGCCGCGCTGGCGCTCAACGAGCCCACCGTGCTCTTCGACGTGCTCAACCCGTCGACCACCGCCACGAGGTCCGGTGACGGCTACGTCCTCAACGGCACCAAGAGCCTGGTCGCCCGCGGCGACAGCGCCGAGCTGTTCGTGGTCGGTGCCCGGCTCGACGGCAAGCCGGTCCTGTTCCTCGTCGAGTCCTCCACCGAGGGCCTCGCCGTCGAGGGCGACCCGGCGATGGGCGTGCGCGCCGCGTCGATGACCAAGCTGGTCCTCGAGGACGTCAAGGTGCCCGCCGACGCCGTGCTCGGCGAGACCGACGGCTCGACCTACACCGAGTGCGTGCGCCTCTCCCGCCTGGCCTGGTGTGCGCTCGCCGTCGGCACCGGTCAGGCCGTGCTCGACTACGTGACGCCGTACGTCAAGGGACGCGAGGCCTTCGGCGAGCCGATCGCCAACCGCCAGTCGGTGGCGTTCATGGTCGCCAACATCGCGATCGAGCTGCAGGGCATGCGGCTGCTGACCTACCGGGCCGCCTCGCGTGCCGCCGCCGGCAAGGACTTCTCCCGCGAGGTCGCCCTGGCCCGCAAGGCGTGCACCGACAAGGGCATGCAGATCGGCCTCGACGGCGTCCAGCTGCTCGGTGGCCACGGGTTCGTCAAGGAGCACCCGGTCGAGCGGTGGTACCGCGACCTGCGTGCCATCGGCATCATGGAAGGAACGGTGCTCGTCTGATGGCGATCAACCTGGAAGTCCCGAAGAAGCACCGGGCCCTGGTCGACCAGGCCCACCAGGTCGCGATGAACATGCTGCGACCGATCTCCCGCAAGTACGACATCGCCGAGCACGAGTACCCCAAGGAGCTCGACATGCTCGCGGCGATGATCGACGGGCTCTCCGAGTCCGGCGCGAGCGAGGGCGCCGGCGCGACCGGCGTACGCCGTGACAGCGACGACTCCGACAAGAAGAGCGTCAAGAACGGCGCGAACCTGGCCTCGGTGACCTCGGTCGCCGAGATGTGCTGGGGCGACACCGGCCTGCTGCTCTCGATGCCCCGCCAGGGCCTCGGCAACTCGGCGATCGCCTCGGTCGCCAACGACGAGCAGCTCGAGCGCTTCAAGGGCCGCTGGGCGTCGATGGCTATCACCGAGCCGTCGTTCGGCTCCGACTCGGCCGCCATCTCGACCACCGCGGTCCTCGACGGCGACGAGTACGTCATCAACGGCGAGAAGATCTTCGTCACCTCCGGCGAGCGCTCCGACTGCATCGTGGTGTGGGCGACGCTCGACAAGTCGCTCGGCCGGGCGGCGATCAAGTCCTTCGTGGTCGAGAAGGGCACGCCGGGCGTGAAGGTCGAGCGGCTCGAGGAGAAGCTCGGCATCCGGGCCTCCGACACCGCCGTGATCACCTTCACCGACGCGCGGGTCCCGAAGGAGAACCTCCTCGGCTCGCCGGAGATCAACGTCGAGCAGGGCTTCGCCGGTGCGATGGCGACCTTCGACAACACCCGGCCGCTGGTCGCCGCGATGGCCGTGGGCTGCGCCCGCGCCTCGCTCGACCTGACCCGCGACCTGCTCAAGGAGGCGGGGATCGAGGTCGACTACGACAAGCCCGCCATCCTGCAGAGCGCGGCCGCGGCCAAGTTCCTGCAGCTGGAGTCCGACTGGGAGGCCGGGCGCCTGCTCACCCTCCAGGCGGCGTGGATGGCCGACAACCGCAAGCCGAACTCGCTCGAGGCCTCGATGGCCAAGGCGAAGGCCGGCCGGGTCGGCTCCGACGTCACCTTGTCGTGCGTCGAGCTGTGCGCCTCGATCGGCTACAGCGAGGAGGAGCTGCTCGAGAAGTGGGCCCGCGACTCCAAGATCCTCGACATCTTCGAGGGCACCCAGCAGATCCAGCAGCTGATCGTGGCCCGCCGGGTCCTCGGCCTCTCGAGCGCCGAGCTCAAGTGACCTGACCTCGTTCGCTGTCGGGCCCGTCCTCGCCGTCGGCGGGGGCGGGCCCGCGGCGTACGTCGGTGAAACGGGTCCCGATTGGGCACAGACTGCAGGTCAGCGGCCGGAATTGTTGCGGTTTGGGACCAAACCGCACGTCCCGCGCGTGTGACGGCGGGACGTCCCCGCGCGAAGAGGGTCGGGATGCAACCAGGAACCGGCGGGTTCGCCGAGGTGTACGCCGAGCACGTGACGCCCGTGTGGCGCTACGTGCGTCTGCGCGTGCCCGCCGACGCCGATGCGGAGGACGTCACGAGCCAGGTCTTCGAACGTGCGATGCGCTCCTGGGACGGGTACGACGGCGCCCGGGGCGGCGTCGGCGCGTGGCTGATGGGCATCGCGCGGCACACCGTCGCCGACTGGTGGCGCCGCAACGGCCGGGAGCTGCCGACCGATCCTGCGGCACCTGCCTTCGCCGGTGGCACGGCCGAGGACGACCCGGAGGGGGACGCGTTGCGCCGGCTCGGCGCCGACGACCTCCGGCGCCGGCTCGGCCACCTGACCGCCCGGGAACGGGAGGCGGTCGCGCTCCGGTTCGGCAGCGACCTCAGCTCGACCGAGATCGCAGCGCTGCTCGGCGTGACGCCGAGTGGGGCGCGGATGCTGGTGCACCGGGCGATCGGCCGGCTCCGGGAGGTGATGGACGATGCCTGACGAGGCCGACGGGCTCGACCCGACCGTGGACGCGGTGCTCTGGCTGACCGACGCGGCCAGGTCGACGCCCCCGCCCGGCCTGCTCGCGCGGATCGACGCCAGCGTTCAGCGCCACGGCGATCGCCCGGATCGCGCAGGCCTCCCGTGCCGTCCGGGCCGCCCGGGCCGCCTGATGACCGTGGTGGCGTTGGCGCTGGCGGGCGCGTTCCTGTTCCAGGCGACCGGCAACCTGGTGGCCGGTCGGTGGATCTCCGACGGGATCGGGGAGCCGTACGCCCCGCATGCGATGTTCGAGATGTCCTTGGCCCTCCTCGCCGCCGCCGTGTGCGCGGCCGCAGCCGCGGTACGCCGGGCGTGGGGCGGGCTCTCCGTGCTGACCTGCACGCCGCTCGCCCTCAGCCTGGGGCTGCACGGGGTGGGGGAGCTCGGTCAGTTCGCCGCGGGCGCCGCACTGCACACGGTCGAGGGAGCGCTCGGAGTGACCCTGCTCGGCGTCTGGTGGTGGCAGTGGCGTGACACCCGGCGCCGCTCGCGCGAAGGAGGGCCATGAGCATCCTCCAGCGGATCTGGGTCCACCTGCGCGTGCTCGCCTCGGCCAAGCGCAATCGGGGCGACCTCGCGGCCCGACTGGTACGACGGCCACAGCTGCTGGTCGCACAGGGCACCTATGAGACGTCGCTGCTGCTGATGGGCCGGATGCCGGCCCACCTCAAGACGCTCGCCACGGCCAAGGCTGCGATGGTCGTCAGCTGCGAGTTCTGCCTCGACATCGGTGCCGCGCTCGCGCGGACCGAGGGGGTGCCGGAGGAGAAGCTCGTCGCCCTGCTCGAGCCGGACGGCAACCCCGCGCTGGACGCCGACGAGCAGCTGGTGGTGGCGTTCGCGGCCGCGATCAGTGCGTCCCCGGCCGTGGTGCCCGACGAGCTCCGCTCGCGGCTCGAGGCGCGGTTCACCGGTGCCCAGCTCACCGAGCTCGCCGCCGAGGTCGCGTGGGAGAACCAGCGTGCCCGCCTCAACCAGGCCCTCGGCATCCGGCCGGCCGGCTTCTCCGACGGTGCCTTCTGCCTCATCGCACAGGGCTGAGCACCTCGGCGCCCGGTCCGGGCTCGACGAGGTGGTGGGCGGGCCTCGCCCAGCCCCGCTCGGCGTAGGCGGCGTCCACCGCCTCCCGTACGACGTGCACCCGGTCGGCCGCGACGAGCGTGATCGTGCAGCCGCCGAAGCCGCCGCCGGTCATCCGCGAGCCCATCGCCCCGGTGGACAGGGCGGTGTCGACGGCCAGGTCGAGCTGCGGGACGGACACCTCGTAGTCCTCACGCAGCGATGCGTGGGAGGCGGTCATCAGCACGCCCAGCTCGGCCCAGTCGCGCTCGCCGATGGCCGCGACGGCGGCGTGCACCCGGTCGTTCTCCGTGGCGACGTGACGCAGCCGACGCGGGTCACCGGCGGCGCACTCGTGCCGGCGCTGGGCGTAGCCGCCGTCGCCGTCGGCGAGTGCGTGCCGGACCCTGGTGTCGGTGACCAGCAGCGCCAGGCCGTCCTCGCCGACCGGGAGAGGGACGGGCGTCGTCCTGGGGCCGTCGGGGTCGCTGAAGTCGATCAGCAGGACGTGGCCCTCGGCGCCGAGCATGCTGGCGAGCTGGTCCATCCCGCCGGTCGGCGCGCCGACGTGGTCGGTCTCGGCCCGGCGGCACGCCTCGGCGAGGGAGCGTCGGGTGCCGCCGTCGAGCGGGACCTCCAGGAGGCCGGCGACCGCGGCAGCGACAGCGCACTCCAGCGCGGCCGAGCTGGACAGGCCACCGCCGAGCGGCACCGTCGAGGTCAGCGCGATGTCGAGGCCGGGTACCTCCCAGCCGAGCCGGCGCAGCTCGGCGACCACGCCGACGACGTACTCCTGCCAGGTGGTGTCGGCAGGGTCTGCTTCCGTGCTGGTCACCCGCAGCCGCCCGTCGGGGCGAACGCCGACGGCGGCCTCGGTCCCGAGCCGGATCGCGAACGGCAGGCAGAGCCCGGCGTTGTAGTCGGTGTGCTCACCGATGAGGTTGACCCGGCCGGGGGCGCGCGCGACGACAGTGACCACGGCGTCATCCTGCCGGGTCGAGCACCCGACTAGGGTGACCGCCGTGCCCCGCCCGCTCATCGTCGCCGCGACCCGCGCCGAGGTCGCCCACGTCCCGCCCGGCTTCGACATCCTGGTCACCGGCATGGGCAAGACCGCAGCGGCCACCGCGTTGACCCGGCACCTCGCCGTCCGCAGCGACCTCGGCGACCTCGAGGTCGTCAACCTCGGCACCGCCGGTGGCCTGCACGACGGCCTGTCCGCCGAGTCGGGGCTGTACGAGATCGGCACCGTGCTCAACCACGACATCAACGCCGACGCGATCCGGGCGCTCGGCTACGACCCGCGCGAGCGGCTCGTCGTCGGACCGGGGGAGACGGTGCTCGCGACCGGCGACGTCTTCGTCACCGACCCGCTCGTCCGCTCTCGGCTGGCCGAGCAGGCGCAGCTGGTCGACATGGAGGGCTACGCCGTCGCGTACGTCGCCCAGGAGCTCGGCGTACCGGTCCGGCTGGTCAAGCACGTCTCCGACAACGCCGACGAGGGCGCGCGGGAGTGGGCCTCCCTGGTCGACCGCAGTGCCCGGGTCCTCGGAGACTGGGTGGCGACCCACCTGCGGTGAGCCACCGCCGCGCGGGCTAGCGGCTGCTGCTGGCGCGGCGCCCGCGCACGACCCCGACGAAGTCCTGGTGGACAGGGCTGTCGGCCTCGCGCAGCCAGACGAGCGCGACGGTGGTCGGGTCGAGCTCGACCGGACGCTGCACGACGTCCTTGCGGTGGTGCAGCCGGGCCACGGACATCGGGACGATCACGATCCCGCTGCCGGACGCGGCGACCTCGATCGCGTCCTTGACGCTCATCTCGGGGAACGGCAGCTGCTCGACGGCCGGGGTCCAGCCCGACGGGTGCGGACGGACCAGTTGCTCGTCGGCGAGGTCGGCGAGCGGGATCGGCGTCTCGGGGTCCGCCGCTGCCACGAAGTGCTCGCGCGCGGCCACGACGACCGGCACCTCGTCGTACAGGCGCACGCAGTGCAGTGGCGCGGGCCGGTCGAGGTCCACCGGCAGCCGCACCAGCGCCATGTCCGCCTCGCCGGCATCGATGACGGCGCGTTGCTGCTCCTCCTCGACGGGGAGGAGGTGGAGGCGGATCCGCGGGTTGCGCTCCCGCCAGGCCCGCGCCCACTTGTCAGGGGTCACTCCGGGAACGAAGGCGATCCGCAGGTCCTGCATGCGCCCACGATCCCAGAGCGAGCCCCGCAGACCTGCATCTAGGCCTGGGCGAGCAGTCCGAACTGCAGGGTCCCGGCGTCGTCGATGCCCGCGTCGAGGACCATCGCGTCGAGCTTGGTGGCGGAGTCCTCGTCGAGGTAGACGGTCGCGCCGTCCTGCTCGACGACCTGGTCGCCGGGTTCGGCCTGGTCGGCCGCGGTCACGGCGAAGCCGGCCTCGGCCTGGGTGATGCGCAGTCCCGCTGAGTCCGGGACGTCGGGGGCGTCGGTCATCTGCTTGACGATCGTGCAGGCGTTCTCGGTGAGGGTGAGCATGGCTTGCCTTCTCGGTTCGAGGTCAGAGACCTTTCCCACCGTTGCAGGTGCGCGGACCTCGTTCAAGGGCGCCGGGCGTGTCGGCGCCGCGCACCGGTCATGGACGTCGGCGCCGGGTACTACAGTCGAGAGGTCTCTCGGAGGGGGTGTGTCGACGTGTTGTTCCAAAGTGACGGTCTCGAGGAGACCGAGGAGTTCCTGAGCGCGAACTACGCACCGATGCGGATCGGGAGCACGACCGCGAGCTCGCCGACGCGGATCGTCCGAGCGGTCGCCCCGGGAGTCAGCGTCGACCGCCTCGAGCTCGGGTTCGAGATGGCCTACGACGTCGAGCCCCTCCAGATGATCTGCCTGTGTGACATCGATTCCGGCACCATCGACGACCACGCCCCCGACGGGACGACGGCCGAGAGCTTCGGTGTCGGGGAGCTCTTCTCCTTCTCGCCGCCGGACCGTGCCTACACCGGCACCATCAACCGGGCGACGTACACGATCACCCTCCTCGACCCGACCGTCCTGGCGCGCGTCGCGTCACCGGCGCCGGGCCACGACACGGTCGAGCTGACCGGGCACCGGCCGGTCGATGCCGCGGCAGCCCGGCGCGTCCGGGCCGCGATCGACCACCTCGACCAGGCCGTCCTGTCCGACCCGGACGCCGTGGCCAGCCCCTTGGTGCTCGGGACCGCGGTGCGCTACCTGGCCGCCCAGGTGCTCGAGGCGTTCCCCAACACCTCGGCGGCCGGGCCGAGTGCGGCGGACAGCCGCGACGCCCACCCGGCGGCCGTCCGCCGGGCGATCGCCTTCATGGACGCGAACGCCGACCTCGATCTGTCACCTGCGGAGGTCGCGGCGGCGGCGAGCGTCAGCGTGAGGTCGCTGCAGCTCGCCTTCCGGCGCCACCTCGACACCACGCCGATGACCTACCTGCGCGACCTCCGTCTCGCCGGCGCCCGCCGGGACCTCGCCGCGGCCGGAGCAGGTGATGGCGCGAGCGTCACGGACATCGCGCTGCGCTGGGGATTCACGCACCAGGGACGCTTCGGGCAGGCCTACCGGCGGGCGTACGACGAGACGCCCGGCGCCACGCGCCGCCGCGGCTGACCGCATCGCGCCGGCGTTCGTCCAACGGCCACGGAGGTTGGCGCGCAACGGATATCGGTGCGACCCCGCGCTGCCTAGCGTGGAGACATGCAGCACTACCCTTCAGGCGGCTGCGGGGGAGCTGCGGAGGCGCCGGACCCCCGCGTGGTCGCCGCCCGCATCGGTCGACGCGGCCCGCTCGCCGACGGACCCGACGAGGTCCGGCAGCTGGAGTGCCTGGGCTGCGGCAGGAGGACGGACCACGTCCGTGGTCCGGTCACCATCGGGCCCGACGGCGCGATCCTCGTGCAGTGGTGGACCTGCCGGGAGTGCCGCGACGGCCAGACGATCGGCTGAGCGATGACCCGCCGTCCCCCGGACAGCCGGACCGTCCCGTTCGGCTCCCTGACCATCAGGTACGACGACCGCGTGCTCGCGCCGCGGGAGTGGACCCAGACGCAGGCGCTGTGGGCCAACGACCTTCTGGCCGTCGTACCTCCCGGCCCCGTCCTCGAGCTGTGCAGCGGCGTGGGCCACCTCGGTCTGCTCGCCGTGCACGGCACGGACCGCCGCCTGGTCTGCGTCGACGTGGATCCCGTTGCCTGCGCCTACGCCGTCGACAACGCGGCGGCGGCGGGCCGGGCCGAGCTCGTCGACGTGCGGAACGTGTCGCTGTCGGAGTTCAGGTCCGACGAGGTGTTCGCCCTGGTCGTCGCCGACCCGCCCTGGGTGCGTACCGACCTCGTCGGCTGCTTCCCCGCCGACCCGGTGCTGGCCATCGACGGCGGCACCGACGGCCTGGACCGCGCCCGCGAGTGCGTCCGCCTCATCGACCGCCATCTGCACCCCGAGGGAGCAGCACTGCTGCAGCTCGGTTCCTACGCCGAGGCCGAGGCACTGGCTGCCGAGCTCCCCGGCACGCTGAGCGTCGCGTCCAGCCGCGCGGAGCCCGGCCGAGGCCTCGTGGTGCGGCTCCTGCGACCCCAGTGACGCGTGATGGGGAAAAAGGGGGTGCCGATTCCACGTCGACGGCCCGTGTTTGCTACGGTTTCACCGCACTCGTCCGGGTGGCGGAATTGGCAGACGCGCTAGCTTGAGGTGCTAGTGCCCGTATTAGGGCGTGGGGGTTCAAGTCCCCCCTCGGACACAGGTGGAAACCCCAGGGATCATCCCTGGGGTTTCCTTCATTTCGGGTCGTGCCGGGAAGCCCGGGGGACCATGGGAGCGCCGGAGACCGGATCGTCAGGTTCGAGGCCACGCGCCAACAGGCTCGCGACGGGCGCGAGGCGCAGGGAGTGCGGTGCCTCAACGGCGCCCGGTCCGGCCCCGTCCGCGCTGGGGAGCAACGCAGCCTGGTGACGTCCGTGCGCGTGCGACCGTATGGCTCGGCCCGCTGCGGGCAGCGTTACGGCATGTACATCGGATTGGGAATCGTCTTGTTGGTCCTTGGCCTGATTCTCGTCTTGGACGTGATCACCGTCGACCTGAGCTTCGTCGACGACGGCGCTCTCGGAACGATCCTGATCGTCGCCGGGGCGCTGGCCATCGTGCTGTCGCTGCTCTACGCCCCGCCGTGGCGCCGTGAGGCTCGTGACACCGTCGTCCACCACCGCGACGACCCCCGCTACTAGCCGCTCCTGTCCGGCCTGCCGTGTCCAGCGTTCCACTCATCGCACAGCCACCGGTCGTTCACGAGCACGAATGGCACCTGGCCAGCGTCGAGAACGAGCCGGGCGGCATGGTGCTGGAGTACGTGTGCAGCGCGTGCCCAGCCGTGATGTTCCAGTAGCGATCCACCGAGATCCTTGCTGATGGGGCCGTCCCGGTGCGCCGTCAGCGCGGTCGCGAGACGAGCCCTCGACCGGCGCGCGCTTCTCGAACGTGTGTGGCCCGGCGTGCGAGGTACTGCTCAGGGAAGTCGTGGGGATTCCACAACAACTGGGGGAGAGAAATGAACATCGACGACAGCCTGCAAAACGCATTGGACAGATTCATCGGCTTCCTGCCCAACCTGATCGCGTTCCTGGTGTTGCTGATCATCGGACTCATCGTCGCCAAGCTGATCCAGGTCGCCGTGCGGAAGGGCCTTGAGATGACGGGGATCGACGGCCACGTGGAGCGCTCGAGCGCGCACGCCTACCTGTCCCGTGCGCTGCCTGGAGTCGGTGTGTCACGCGCGGTGTCGCTGGTCGTGTTCTGGTTCGTGCTGGTCTTCTTCGCGGTAGCAGCCGTGACCGCCCTGGAGATCCGCGAGCTGACGATCTTCATGAACGAGGTTCTGGCCTACCTGCCGAACGTGCTGGTCGCGATCGCCATCTTCGTCATCGCTGCTCTGTTGTCGAGCGGCGTCGCTACGGGCGTCTCGCGGATGATGGGCGACACGCCGACCGGGAAGATCGTCGCGACCGTGCTGCCTGCAGTCGTCATGGTCATCGCGATGTTCATGATCCTGGAGCAGCTGCAGATCGCTCCTGAGATAGTGCGGATCGCCTTCGCCGCAACGATGGGCGCGCTTGCCCTGGGGCTTGCCCTGGCCTTCGGTCTGGGTGGCCGTCCGGTCGCACAGCGCGTCCTCGAGGACGCCTACGCGAAGGGCCGCGAGGAGGCGGTACGCGCGCGGGCCGGCCGGCGTGCCGCAGGGTCAACAGGTACCGCAGGCACGTACGCACGTCCTTCCGTGGACCCGAGCGGTGTAGCCACCCAGCAGTTCGACGTGGCCGCCGACGATCCGCTGGCCGGGTCCCGTGCTCGTGAGGGTCGCGGCGACCCGCTGTGACCTGACCGCTGCACATCCACGCAACGAGCCTCGCGCGATCGTCGGGTCCGGCTGTGCGGTGCGTCGGCTGCGGTGTCGGCGCTCCGCGGTCGCAGAGCAACGGCGGCCAGGACCGATCGGAGCTGGCCAGGACAAGGCGGGGTGACCCAGGCACGTGTCACCTTGCCCATGGGTGTTCCGCCGCGTCGCGCGCGGCACGCGCAGAGCGGGTGCGGTCGCCGGGGCGACCGCACCCGCAGTGCCGAACTCCTCGGCTGGGACCTCAGTGGTGCAGGAATCCGGACTTCCTGTTGCGCCCGGTCACGGTGGACGCGATGACGACGAGAACGGCGGAGCAGACGATCGCGACGATCCATCGCACCCAGTCGACGCCGTCGCTGCCGTTGCCCCCGAATGCGGTGTAGACGAACCATCCGACGATCACGCCGCCGATGCCGCACAGGATCGTCAGCCAGATCGGGATGTTGTCCTTGTCGCCCGGTGCGACCAGCTTGCCCAGCAGGCCGATGATGATGCCGGCGACGATGACTCCGATGATCTCCATGGTTTGTTCCTCCTCCATCTCCCGGGACCGGTCGGCCCAACATCTCCGGGGACCGGTCGGCCCGACATCTCCGGCGCCCCGGACGGGGCGCTGGCGGCAGCACGATTCAGGACACGTGCAGGCGCTTGCGCAGACGGTGGGCGCCGTCCTTCGTGTGGTCCTTGATGTTCTCCTTGGCCTTGGCCGCGTTCTTCTTCGCGTTCTTCCTCGCGTTCTTCCCGGCGTCCTTGCCCCGGTCCGTGAGCTCGTCCAAGGGGTGTCGCACTTCGCGCGGCACGACCAGACGGCCGGCGAGTCCCAGGACACGTCGAGTCAAGGCCAACACCGGGAGGCCGAGCGGCAGCAGGATCACCGTGACGCAGAGAAGTGCGCCGACAAGACCGAGCAATCCGCCCACGATCCACAACACAGCCGCGGCGGTCCATCGCAGCACGCGCATGGCGACCGCCTCACTCGTCGGCCCCGGCGAGCGATGCGAGGCGCGCAAGCATCGAGACGCTCGGGTAGGTGGTTTCGCTGATCTTCTGCATGAGGACCGCTGCGTACGCCGGAACCTCGTCAGGCTCGAGCAGCTCCTCGAGCAAGGCCATCATGGGTATCGACGGGAAGGGGTCCTCGGCCACCTTGTCGATCAGCAGGTCGACGATGCGCGCACGCGTGTCGACGTTCTTCTGTTCCATCCCAGCTCCCCCCTCGTGGGCTCTCCCTCCAAGTCACTGGCGGTACCCGACGCCTCGTGGCGGATCCCGATTCGCGGAGCAGGATTTGTGAGAGGACGAACCGTGCTCTCCGTGCAGCGGGGTACTGCTGGGGCGTTCGCCCGGAAGGAGGCGCGCGATGCGAGCAGCGACGAGGGGTGCGCCGACAGCCGACAGCTGGAGGTCGGCGCCGTCCCTCACGATCTGGGTGTACGACTCGCCGTTGGGCGCCGCTGCTGGGGAGGTTCGGTTCAAGGACCTCGTGCGGCGCGGCGCGGTTGTCGTGACGGAGGCGGTCGTCGTCAGCTGGGTGCGTGGCAGCCATCGTCCACACGTCGGGCACCTTCGCCGGCGGTCACCGCAGCCAGGTAGCTCGGTCCTGTGCGCGTTGGTGTCGGTGCTGGCGCATCCCGGCCCAGACGGCGCACGGCGAGTCGCGGCCCTGGCGTCCCGGCTGGACGGTACGGGCATCGAGCACCAGCTCCTCGTCGACGCGCATCGGGCGCTGGGTCCTGGCACCTCCGCCCTCCTGGTGCTGGCCAGCGATGTCAACCTCGACGTCGTGAGGCCGATCGTCGAGCACGGCCGTTCCCGGCGTGGCGTCGTGATGGTGCATGCGGACCTCATCCCCTCGGCTGTCGACGTGTTGAGGAACGCACTCATCCCCCAGATTGGGTAGATGTGACGCCAGTCACGCTTTCGTTGTCTGGTGCTCGAGACGCCGGGTACATCGCTCCCGAGAGGGAGGTGGCCGCGACTTGCGCCCCGGGGGGAGCGCATCGTGGCCTGCGAGAAATGTCTGCCAATTCCAAGATCGCCCTGGCCGTCGCCGGCGGCTACATGCTCGGCCGGACCAAGAAGCTGCGCCTTGCGATGACGCTCGCCGGGATGCTGGCCGGCAAGAAGGTCGCAACCAATCGCCAGTTGCTGACGCAAGGGGCGAAGCTCGTCGAGAACAACCCGCAGCTCAAGCAGCTCCAGGGCCAGCTCACCGGACGTCTCGTCGACGTCGCTCGTGAGGCCGCACTGGTCGCTGCAGCGTCTCGGGTCGAGTCGTTCACACAATCCCTGCAGTCGAAGGGATCCGACAGCAGAGCAGAGGAGGACGAGCACGTTCCGGACGAGGACAGCGCCACAGAGGAGGCGCAGGAGGAGCAGGCTCAGGACGACGCCGGCCAGGACGACGGGTCTGCACCGCGCAGAGGCGCCGCTGAGCGGAGTCCGGACAAGGCGCCGGCGAGGAAGAGCGCAGCGTCGAAGGCACCCGCGAAGAAGGCGCCGGCGAAGAAGGCACCCGCGAAGCGGGCGTCGGCGAAGAAGACCTCTGCTCAGCGCTCGACGGCGAAGAAGTCGCCTGCCGGCGCGGGGAGGTGAGAGCGATGTCGGAGAACGACGGTCGAACCAGGCTCAAGTCCGCATCCGGCGGCCTGGCGCAGATGCTCGCGGAGAAGGCCGCTGAATCAGTCGGTCGCCGCGTCTCGGGACTGACTGATCGGCTCGAGGACGTCGTGAGTGGCAACCCGTCGCAGCGCGAGGAGTCGCCGGATGGTTCGGATTCCGATTCCGGTCCCTCGATGGGGGACAAGCTGAAGGGCGCTGCGGCGGCCGTGACGGACAAGGTTCCCCTCCTGGGAAGGTCGAGGTCCACCACGGGGTCGCCGAAGGCGACGAAGGCCACGAACATCATCGAGGACATCGACGTGGGCGTGCCCCTACGGACGGCCTACGACCAGTGGACCGAGTTCGGTGGTTTCCCGACCTTCATGAAGAAGGTCGAGGAGGTCCAGTCGAACGAGGACAACAAGCTGACCTGGCGGGCGAAGATCGTGTGGTCGCACCGAACCTGGGAAGCGACGATCCTCGAGCAGGTGCCCGACGAACGGATCGTCTGGCGATCCAGTGGGGACAAGGGGCACGTCGACGGAGCGGTCACGTTCCACGAGCTCGGTCCCAGCCTGACCCGGATCCTGGTCGTCCTCGAGTACTACCCCAAGGGGCTCTTCGAACGGACCGGCAACCTCTGGCGCGCACAGGGACGACGGGTGCGTGCTGAGCTGAAGAACTACCGGCGCCACGTGATGACCCAGGCGGTCCTGGACCCCGAAGGAGTCGAGGGCTGGCGCGGCACGATCGAGGACGGCGAGGTCGTCCAGACCCACGAGGACGCCTTGGCCGCCGAGGAGGACACCTCGACGGACTCCGACCAGCAGGACGACACGGAGGAGAAGTCCGAGGACTCGGACATCACCGACGAAGGAGCCGGCGACACCGAGGACGAGGACGAGGTCGACGACGCGGATGACGACGCGGATGACGACGCGGATGACGACGCGGAGGACGACGCGGAGGACGAGTACGAGGCCGATCAGGAGCCCGAGGACGACTACGACGGGGACGAGTACGAGGCCGAGGGCGACGAGGGTGAGGCCGAGGACCAGTACGAGGACGAGTCGGAGGACGAGTCGGAGGACGCCTACGAGGACGAGGACGAGTCGGACGAGGAGCCCGTGGACGAGGACGAGTCGGACGAGGAGCCCGTGGACGAGGACGCCTACGAGGACGAGTCCGACGAGGAGCCCGTGGACGAGGACGAGACCGACGAAGAGCCCACGGACGAGTCCGAGTCCGATGAGGCCGGCGACGAAGAAGACTCCGACCAGGTCGAGGAGGACGCCGAGAGCGAGCCTCCGCCGTCCCGTTCGCGTCGTCGTCGAGCCAGCTGAACACGACCTACAGGAGGCAGTTCATGACCGTCCAGACGCACCAGCGCTCCGGGGGCTATCTCGAGCGACCGGCCCCCAGCGGCCTTGCCGACGTGATCGACGCGATTCTCGACAAGGGAATCGTGATCGACGCGTACGTCCGGGTCTCGCTCGTGGGGATCGAGCTGCTGACCATCGACGCCAGGATCGTGATCGCCAGTGTCGACACCTACCTACGATTTGCGGAGGCGACCAACCGTCTCGATCTCTACGAGAAGGGTGGCAAGGACCTCGGAGAGATGGTCCACGACCTCCAGCACAGCGGCGCGGCGGGCAAGGCCCAGGGGGCGGTGGAAGGCGTCAAACGTGCTCTCACGCGAGGGCACGGTGACGATGACGACGAGAAGGAGCACCGGCCGGCCAAGAAGGCTCCCAGCCGGCGGCGCTCCGAGTCGGAATGATGCCCGGCGGTCGGGCCCAGCGTCCTCGGGAGCCGGAGCGCACCGAGGATGGTGCCGCACTCGCGCTGTTCGGCGTCGTGCCGGCTCCGACTCCCTCGCACGCCCATGGCCTCGACGATCCGACAGTGAGGTTCGTGGCGAGAGACGAGGTCGCGGCCGCCGTGAGGCCGGCGCCTGCTGTGCGCGGACGTCCCGGCCGTACGGAGCTGCTCGACCATCACGCTGTTCTCGACGCACTGGCGGCCCGTGGGCCGGTCGTCCCGGTTCGCTTCGGCACCGTGCTCCCGGGACGCGATGCACTCGTCGAGCTGCTCGCCGAGCTGCACGACCAGCTCGCGGCAACCCTTCGACACCTGGCAGGGCGGCGGCAGTTCAACCTTCGAGCAAGCTACGTGGAGGAGAGCGTCCTTCGGGACCTCGTCATGACCCAGCCCGAGGTCGCCGCCCTGAGACAGCGCACCAAGGACCTGCCCGAAGCCGCCTCGTACGCCGACCGGATGAGGTTGGGAGAGCTCGTCGCCGGTGCCGTGGAGGTGCGCGCCGCAGCAGACGCACAGGCGCTGCTCGACGACCTGGCTCCGCTGGTGTCAAGCCTTCGCCTGAGGAGCGAGTCCTCGGGGATGCAGGTTCTCGACGTGGCGATGCTGGTCGAGGACGCCCGGACGACTGCCCTGCTCGACAGGCTGGAGACCTTGGCCGCGCAGAACCATGAGGACCTTCGCCTCCGACTGGTCGGGCCGATGGCTGCCTACGACTTCGCAGGAGACCTGGCATGGGCCTGATCACCGGCATCCTTGCCTTCCCGCTCGCACCGCTGCGGGGAACGCTCGCCGTTGCGGACCACATCCTGCGACATGCCCAGGACCGGTACTACGACCCGACCCTGATCCGGCAGGAGCTCGACGAGGTCGAACGCCTCCGGCAGCAGGGGCACATCGACGAGACGACCGCGACGCAGTGGGAAGAAGACCTCATCGACCGGCTGATGACAGGGCAGGCGAGACACGACGATGGCTGACCCGGGGAGCTCGCACGAACGGCCCGCGAAGGCGGCCACCAAGAAGGCGCCTGCGAGGAAGGCGCCTCCACCGCGGTCCGCACGTCAGTCCGGGGCGCAGGCAGCGGCACACGCCGTGCAGCAACTGGTGGAGCTGACCGGACGTGAGGTCGAGGGCGTCGTGGGGCTCAAGCAGGACAAGGCCGGCTGGACCGTCCAGGTCGAGGTGCTCGAAATGCGTCGCATCCCGAACACGACCGACGTCCTGGCCCTCTACGAGGTGGACGTGGACCGGTCGGCCGAGGTGGTGTCGTACCGCCGCCTCGACAGGTACATGAGGGGTTCAGCCGGGGAGGGTCGGTCATGAGCGAGACCGTCAGCGGCCGGTCCGCGGCTCGGGTGCAGGACGTGACGTCGATGAGCCGGCAGGGTCCTGAGCCGGCGTCGCTTGCCGACATCCTCGAACGGGTCCTCGACAAGGGGATCATCATCGCCGGTGACATCCGGGTCAACCTGCTCGAGATCGAGCTGCTCACGATCAAGCTTCGACTGCTCGTGGTGTCTGTCGACAAGGCTGAGGAGATGGGCATCGACTGGTGGCGTCACGACCCGATGCTCACGGTCGGCGAACGGGGGATGGAGGAGGAGAACCGCCAGTTGCGCGCCCGCGTCGCCGAGCTGGAGGGCCGAGGCGACGGGGGAGGGGAGGGTCGGTCATGACCGACGAGGAGCAGTCATCCGGGCGCTACCTGTATGCGGTGTGCCGGAATCTCGATCCCGCTGCGCTGGAGGGCATACCGGGCCTGGGGGGCCACCGCCTCGAGGCGGTCAGGCAGCAGGACCTCGTGGCGGTGGTCTCGACCGTGGCGATGGACGACTTCGGCGAGGAGTCGTTGCGACGCAACCTCGAGGACCTCGACTGGCTCGAGAAGACGGTGCGGATCCATGACGAGGTCGTGCGCGAGGTGGCTCTCGCCGCACCGACCGCGCCGATGCGACTGGCGACGGTCTACTTCGACGACGCGGGGGTCCGGTCCAGGTTGAGGGAGTGGTACGTCGACCTCGCGGACGTTCTCGACAGGGTCGAGGGCTGCGGGGAGTGGAGTGTCAAGGTCCTCAGCGCTGCCTCGCGACCGAGGGCCGATGGACCGGCGTCGGACGGTCCGATCAGCGGAGCTGACTATCTGCGTCGCAAGAGGAGCCTCGCGCAGCAGCGCCAGACGCAGGACACGTCTCTCGCGGAGGCGGCCGGTCGGATCCACGAAGCGCTGGCGCTCCTCGCGAGGGCGAGCCGCATCCTTCCGGTGCAGGACCCCCGCCTCTCCGGCCATCGAGGAACGATGGTGCTCAACGCTGCCTACCTCGTACCCGAGCCGGAGCACGAGGCTTTCGCGGCACTCGTGGACCGGTTGGGAGCCTGCGATGACCGGGTGCTCGTCGACAGTCGGGGACCTTGGCCGCCGTACTCCTTCGCCATGCTGGAGACCCGATGACCACCAGCACACAACCGACTCGCGACCTCGCTCCTGTCGCACTCGTCGACCTGCTCGACCGACTCCTGGGCGCCGGAGTCGTCGTGGCGGGCGACGTCGTCGTCTCGCTCGCAGGCGTCGACCTCGTCGAGATCCGGCTGCAGCTGCTCGTCACTTCCATCCGGGCCGAGATGGCCGAGCGTCGACGGGCAGTCGCTGGATGACCGAGTCGGGCCCGCCACCTCCGGGATCCGGTCGACACCGGGCCGTCGTCCCCCAACGGCTGGAGACGGACGCCGAGTCGGTCGAACGCGACCTGCTGAAGCTCGTTCTCACCATCGTCGAGCTGATCCGTCAGCTGATGGAGAAGCAAGCACTGCGGCGGCTCGACGAAGGAGACCTGACCGACGCCGAGGTCGAGGGCCTGGGCCTCGGGTTGATGCAGCTCGAGCGTGCGATGGAAGACCTCAAGGACCGGTACGGACTGTGTGCCGAGGACCTCAACATCGACCTCGGGCCGCTCGGGACGCTGCTTCCAGAGCCCGACTGAGCGCGCGCTCACCGTGTTCAACGCTGCGGGAGCGAGCGACCCGACGCGTTCGGTCCGCCACACCGTCTGACGAGCCAAGGTCGCCTGAGCGTCGACCGGAGCCCGGGGCCCCACGTGACGACCGCTTGCGAGACGTCCCCGGAGAGGGGAGGACCAACCAGGTGCCGACTCCAGCCAGTCAGCCGCCGGCGACCGCCAGAACCGGGAGCCTGACCGCGGGAGGCACGGGCTTAGCATCGCTGCGTGAGTGCGTACCTGTCCTTCGTGCTGTTCGCGGCCCTGCTGGCCACCGCACCCGGCCCCGACACGTTCCTGACGCTGCGAGCAACCGTCGTGGGCGGGCGCGCCCGCGGGCTGGCGACCGCGTCGGGCATCACCGCCGCGGGTGCTCTCCAGGGCGTGCTCGCCGCGACCGGTCTCGGGGCCGTGCTGGCCCACGCCGAGCCGGTCTTCCTCGCGGTCCGCTGGGCCGGTGTCGCGTACCTCGTCTGGCTCGGCGTCACCGCACTGCGCGACGCGCTGCGGCGCGACGGCAGCGTGTGGTCGGTGGGCGAGGGGCCGGGCGTGGTGCGGGCGCGCACGGCGTTCCGGCAGGGCTTCGTCTGCAACATCACCAACCCGAAGGTGCTCGCGTTCAACCTCGCCGTGCTGCCGCAGTTCGTCGGCACCGACCAGGGTGTCCCGGCACTGCTGGCCTACGCACTCACGCTCGTCGTGATCGGCGCGCTCGTGCTGCTGACGGTCGTGTGGATCGCGGGCAAGGCAGCGACCGCGCTGCGCCGGTCCTCGTTCCGGCGCAGCGTGGACGGCGCCACCGGCGTCGTGATGCTCGGGTTCGCGACCGCGCTGGCGGTCGAGGCATGAGCGAGCCGGCCACCGACGAGACCGACCAGTCTGCTCGGGCGATCGCGGCCGCCGAGGCGCTCGGTCTCGCATTCGAGGTCACCCGGCACGGACCGGTGCGGTCGCTGGAGGAGGCGGCCGCGGTCCGCGGGATCGAGCCGCGGCAGGTCGTGAAGACGATGGTCGTGCGGGTCGCGGAGGGCGACCACCGGTTCGTGCTGGTGCCCGGCGACCGCGAGATCTCCTGGCCGCTGCTGCGCGCCCTGCTCGGCGTCAACCGACTCTCGATGCCCTCGGCCGAGGCTGCCCGGGAGGTCACCGGTTACGTCCGTGGCACGATCACGCCGCTCGGCGCGCTCACCGCCCTGCCGGTGATCGCGGACACCCGGGTGAGCGGCCCGGTGTCGATCGGCGGAGGTGGGTACGGCGTCGCACTGACCGTCGACGGCGCCGCGCTCGTCGCGGCGCTGGGAGCCACGGTCGCGGACGTCAC
This sequence comes from Nocardioides kongjuensis, assembly GCF_013409625.1. NCBI lineage: Bacteria > Bacillati > Actinomycetota > Actinomycetes > Propionibacteriales > Nocardioidaceae > Nocardioides > Nocardioides kongjuensis. The sequence continues at coordinate 1,437,920 of NZ_JACCBF010000001.1, read as the reverse complement.
GACCGACGGCTGATCGGCGATCAGCTCGCCGGGTGCACCTCCACCTGGGTGCCGTCGAGGCCGTACTCGACGTACGCCGTCTGGTTGAACTCGTTGCTCGCGTACGCCCAGATCCACGACGGTGTCTCGTCGTCGGGGTCCGGCTTCTCGATGACGAGGTAGCAGTTGGTCGGGTCCTCGACGAGCTTCTTCACCTGCGGGCACAGGCCGTCGAGGACCGCACTGTCGACGGTGGCGAGGTCGAACGCCTCGTCGTCGCTCGTGGTCTTGCTCGGCTCGTTGAGGTCGCCGTCCCAGTAGTAGTTGAGCTCGCGCTCGTCGGCCGGGTCGTCCACCTTGTACGGAGTGGACACGCTCGCGTACTCCGGGTAGATCACCGCACGACGCACCAGTGTCGACCCGCGCTCCTCCTTCAACGCGGCGACCAGCGCGTCGAACCCCTTGTCGGTCTGCGGCCGGTCCGCACCGGGCGGGTCGCCGCCGCCCGACAGGGAGAAGATCAGCGTCGCGCCGACGGCGGCGGCCGCCACGCCGCCGACGATGAGCTTCACCGGTGCCCCGCCGGCACCGGTACGACGGACCGTTCGCTCCTCGAGGCTGCGCACCGGCTTCGGCTTCCTCGGCGGCGCGTACGGCTTGTGGGTGGGCGGTTGCGACGGTGCCCCGTCGGGGTCCGGGGTGTCGTCGGGGCGGTACTGCTTCCACTTGCGAGGGGCCACGGCAGAACGCTAGTGGTGAGGGGCGTGCAACGATGACCGCATGGCCGAATCGACGACCCCCACGCCGGTGCCCGACCACGACGTCGCTGCCGAGGTCGTCGACCTGTGCCGTGACCTGATCCGGATCGACACCTCCAACTACGGAGGCGGGGAGAGCACCGGCGAGCGGAAGGCGGCCGAGCACGTCGCGGCCCTGCTCGACGAGGTCGGTATCGCCGCAGAGGTGATCGAGACGAAGCCCGGCCGCGCGAACGTCGTGGCCCGGTGGGGAGGCTCGGGCTCCTCGGCCACGGCCGAGCGCGGTGCGCTGCTGCTGCACGGCCACCTGGACGTCGTACCCGCGGCGGCGGAGGACTGGACCGTCCACCCGTTCAGCGGCGAGGTCCAGGACGGCTACGTCTGGGGTCGCGGCGCCGTGGACATGAAGGACTTCGACGCGATGCTGCTCTCGGTCGTCCGGGCCCGGCAGCGCGCCGGACGTGCGCCCGAGCGCGAGGTCGTCCTCTGCTTCACCGCCGACGAGGAGGCCGGGGGCCACGAGGGCGCCCAGCTGCTCGTCGAGAACCACGCGGAGTGGTTCGAGGGCTGCACCGAGGCGGTCGGCGAGGTCGGCGGGTTCAGCGCGACGGTCCGCGGCCGCCGGCTCTATCTGATCGAGGCGGCCGAGAAGGGCATGGCCTGGATGCGCCTGAGCGCCCGGGGGCGTGCCGGCCACGGTTCGATGATGAACGACGACAACGCGGTCACCCGCCTGGCCTCCGCGGTCGCCCGGATCGGCGCCCACGACTGGCCGGTCCGGCTCACGCCGACCATGCAGACCCTGCTCGCCACCGTCGGCGAGCTCGCCGGCGTCGAGGCGACGCCCGAGAACGCACCTGCGCTGGTCGAGGAGTTCGGCGGCGCCGCCCGGATGCTCGGTGCGGTGCTGCGCAACTCGACCAACCCGACCATGCTGGAGGCCGGCTACAAGGTCAACGTCATCCCGACCGACGCCACCGCCCACGTCGACGGCCGCTTCCTGCCGGGCTTCGAGGACGAGTTCTTCGCGACCCTGGCCGAGCTGACCGGCGAGGGCGTCGACATCGACTTCGTCTCGCGGCAGGCGCCCTGGGAGACGCCGTACGACGGCGCCCTGGTCGACGCGATGACCCGCAGCCTGCTGGCGGAGGACCCCGAGGCGCTGGTGGCGCCGTACCTGATGAGTGGCGGCACCGACGCCAAGCACTTCACCAAGCTCGGCATGCGCTCCTTCGGGTTCGCGCCGCTGCGGCTGCCCGACGACCTGGACTTCACCGCGCTGTTCCACGGTGTCGACGAGCGGGTGCCGGTCGACGCGCTGGAGTTCGGCGCGCGGGTGATGGACCGCTTCCTCGACCAGGCCTGAGGCAAGGACCCCGCCGCGCCCTCAACCGGGCCCGCGCCCGGCCGATCCTCTCCGTGAGCCGTCCGCAGCGGACGGGAGAGGGGAGTGGCACCGTGGCACGCACCGCGATCGCGCCGACCGGCGTGGAGAAGACCTTCCACCCGGACCAGATCATCGTGTCCAAGACCGACCGGCAGGGGCGGCTGACCTACGTCAACGACCTGTTCGTCGAGATCAGCGGGTACCCGGAGGCCGAGCTGATCGGCAAGCCGCACAACGTCATCCGGCACCCGGACATGCCGCGCAGCGTGTTCTGGCTGCTGTGGGACCGGATCGCAGCCGGGCAGGAGATCTTTGCCTACGTGGTGAACCTCAGTGCTGACGGCAGCCACTACTGGGTGCTCGCCCACGTGACCCCGACCTTCGACGCGACCGGCTCCATCGTCGGCTACCACTCGAACCGGCGTACGGCGGACGCCACCGCGCTCGCCGCCGTGACCGCGCTCTACCAGCGCCTGGCGACCGAGGAACGGCGTCACGCCAACGCCCGCGAGGCGGTCGAGGCCGGCTGCCGGCTCCTCGAGCAGGAGCTCGCCGAGGCGGGCGCGTCGTACGACGAGTACGTCTGGTCCCTCAACAACGCGACCGTGACGGGGGCGGCCGCATGAGCGCCGTCCTCGCCCCCGAGACCCCCGGGACCACCGGGACCGCCGCTACGACGGAGGTCGACGCGCTCCGCGACGAGCTCGAGCGCTGCCGCGCCGCCCTGGTGGAGGTGACCGCGGTCTGCCGTTCGGCCGCCGCCGGCGACCTCGAGCCACGGGTGCCCGCCCTCGGCGACGACCCCGACCTGAGGGCAGCCCGGGCCGCGGTCAACGACCTGCTCGACCGCACCGACGCCTACGTCCGAGAGTCGTCGGCATCGTTGGAGTTCGCCGCGGAGGGCAGGTTCTACCGCCGGTTCCTGGTCCGCGGCATGCTCGGCTCGTTCCGGGCCGGCGCCGTCACCATCAACACCGCGATCGGGGCGATGGTCGAGGCCGACGAGCGGCTCGCCGACCAGGAGCGCCAGCGCCTCGAGCTCGCCGACGGCTTCGAGGAGGCCGTGCTCGGGCTCTCCGACCAGGTCGCTGCGGCCGCGGCGGAGATGGAGGCGTCCTCGCGCACGCTGGCTGCCAACGCCGAGGGTACGGCGGTCCGCGCGGCCCAGGTCTCGGAGAACTCCCACACCGCCGCCGACGCCGTCACGGTCGCGGCGGCCGCCGTCGAGCAGCTCGTGAGCACCGTGCGCGCGATCGAGGAGCAGGCCAGCCAGTCCAACGTCGCCGGCGTGCGGGCCGTCGAGGAGACCGAGCAGGTCATGACGACCGTGCAGAGCCTGTCGACGGCGTCGCAGGAGATCGGTGACGTGGTCGGCGTGATCAGCCAGGTCGCCAGCCAGACCCGGCTGCTCGCCCTCAACGCGACCATCGAGGCGGCCCGTGCCGGCGAGTACGGGAAGGGCTTCGCGGTGGTCGCCTCCGAGGTGAAGACGCTCGCGTCCGAGACCGCCGACGCGACCAGCCTGATCGAGCAGCAGGTGCACGCGATCCAGGCAGCGGCCGACGCCGCGGTGACCGCGATCGAGACGATCGGGGCCGCCGTGCGCGGGATGGGGGACAACGTCGCCACGATCGCCGGTGCGGTCGGTGAGCAGCGGCACGCGGCCGCCGAGCTCAGCCGGACCACCTCCGAGGCCGCCGGTGCCGTCTCCGGGGTCAACGAGGACGTGACCGCGATCGAGGAGGCGACCATCGCCACCAGCACGGGGGCGAGCGAGATGACCGGGGCCTCGCTCGAGCTGTCGCGACTCTCGGCGGACCTGCGCACCCACGTGGCGGGCTTCCTGCAGCAGATCCGCTGACCCGCCGGGGGTCAGGCCGTGCGGACGGCCCGGATGATCTTGCGCCGCAGCACCACGCGGCGCCGGCCGTCCGGGCCGATCTGCACGCGGTCGAGCTCCCAGCCGCCGTGCTCGGCACGCTCGACGAGCAGCTTCGCGACCATGTTGCGGGAGAACTCCCGGTCGAAGGTGATCCGCTCGAACTCCCACTCCACGCCGCGGCCCAGGCCGCGCATCACGCCGGGACGGATCAGGGAGACGTTCATGCAGCACCTCCGGAGACGTCGTCGAGGGCGGCCCGGATCTCGGGCGGCAGCGTCTTCGCCTCCGAGCCGAGGGCTCCGGCGAGCTGGGCGGCGGTCCGGGCGCCGACGATCGGCGCGGTGACGCCGGGGGAGTCGCGCACCCACACCAGGGCGACCTCGAGCGGGGTCCAGCCGAGGCCGTCGGCCGCGCGGGCCACTGCCTCGACGATGCCGCGGCTGTGGTCGTCGAGGTAGGCATCGACGAAGCCCGCGAAGACGGGCGACGCGGCGCGCGAGTCGGACGGCGTCCCGGTGCGGTACTTGCCGGTCAGCACGCCGCGACCCAGCGGCGACCACGGGAACAGGCCCAGGCCGAGCGCCTCGACGGCGGGCAGCACCTCGCGCTCCACGCGCCGGTTGACCAGGGAGTACTCCATCTGCGTCGACGCGATCCGCGCCCGCCCCGCCACGGCCTCCTGCAGGGTCACCGCCCGGGCGGTCTGCCAGCCGTTGAAGTTCGAGATGCCGACGTACGTCGCCCGCCCGCTCGACACCGCGAGGTCCAGTGCGCCCAGCGTCTCCTCGAGCGGCACCTCGTCGCTCCAGATGTGGACCTGCCACAGGTCGACGTGGTCGGTGCCGAGCCGCTTGAGGGACGTGTCGAGGCCGCGCAGCATCGCGCCGCGCGAGGTGTCGGTGACCCGCTCCTTGCCCCGACGCCAGATGCCGGCCTTCGTGGCCAGCACCACCTCGTCGCGGCGCACGACGTCGCCCAGCAGCGACCCCAGCAGGGCCTCCGAGCGACCGTCGGTGTAGCCGGCGGCGGTGTCGATCGTCGTACCGCCCGCCTCGACGAACGCGGCCAGCTGGTCGCGCGCCTCGTGCTCGTCGGTGTCCTTGCCCCACGTCATCGTGCCGAGGGCGAGGCGCGACACCTGGAGGCCGCTGGCGCCGACGTACCGCTGCTGCATGGGGCACAACGTATCCGGCGAGCCCACCGCGACGCGCCGGGCACGCCGATGATGGACCTCACCAAGGACTGCCTAGGATGACCCGTCGTGGCGGACTACCTGCAGGCAGTGTTCCTCGGCGTGCTCCAGGGACTCACCGAGTTCCTCCCGATCTCCAGCAGCGCCCACCTGCGGATCTTCCCCGACCTGTTCGGCTGGGGCGACCCCGGCGCGGCGTTCACCGCCGTCATCCAGATCGGCACCGAGCTGGCCGTGCTCGTCTACTTCCGCAAGGACATCTGGCGCATCGCCCGGGCCTGGCTGCTGTCGTTGTTCAAGCCGGAGTACCGCGGCGCCCTCGACGCCCGGATGGGCTGGTACATCATCGTCGGCTCCCTGCCGATCGTGATCTTGGGCGTCCTCCTCAAGGACGTCATCGAGCGCGACTTCCGCAACCTGTGGATCATCGGCTGCACCCTGATCGTCCTCGGCCTCGTGCTCGGCCTGGCCGACCGGATCGGCCGCAACGAGAAGGTCATCAAGCAGATGTCGCTGCGCGACGCCGCCCTGATGGGCGGCGCGCAGGCACTTGCCCTCGTCCCCGGCGTCTCCCGCTCCGGCGCCACCCTCTCGATGGGCCGGTTCCTCGGCTACGAGCGCGAGGCCGCCACCCGCTTCGCCTTCCTGCTCGCCATCCCCGCCGTCGTCGGCGCCGGTGTCTTCGAGCTCAAGGAGATCGGCAACGTCGGGGTCGCCCACGCCGGCGAGGCCGACTACGGCTGGGGGCCGACCGCGGTGGCCACGGTGATCTCCTTCGTGGTCGGGTACGCCGCCATCGCGTGGCTCCTGCGCTGGGTCAGCACCAAGTCCTACACGCCGTTCGTGATCTACCGCGTCCTGCTCGGAGCGGCGGTGCTGGTGCTGCTCGGAACGGGCGCGCTGACCGCCTGATGCGAGTGGTCTGACCAGTTCGCGATTGGGCAGAGACCGCAGACCGGGCGCTGTACTTGTTGCGGTTTGGGACCAAACCGCAACAAACCCGGCCTCAGATCGGGCTCAGAACCAGCCAGCCTTCTTGAAGAAGATCCACAGCCCGGCCATGGTCGAGGCCATCAGCAGCAGGGCGAACGGGTAGCCGAAGGTCCAGTCCAGCTCGGGCATGTGCCTGAAGTTCATGCCGTAGACGCCGGCGATCAGGGTCGGTACGACGACCAGTGCGGCGCCTGCGGAGATCTTGCGCATGTCGTCGTTCTGCTGCATGGCGATGCGGGACACGTGGGCGTCGAAGGCCGACGACAGCAGCGAGTCGAGGGTGTCGATCTCCTCGGCGGCCTGCGCGAGGTGGTCGCTGACGTCGCGGAAGAACGGCGCTGCCTCGGCCTCGACCAGGTCGACGGTGCCGGTGGCGAAGCGGCGCATCGGCTCGCGCAGGGGGAGCACCGCCCGGCGTACCTCGGACAGCTCGCGCTTGAGCACGTAGATCCGGTCGCCGTCCTGGGTGCGCTTGTCGGAGAAGACCGAGGCCTCGACCTCGTCGACGTCGGTCTGCAACTCGGCGACGACCGCGGTGTAGCCGTCGACGACCGCGTCGCACACGGCGTAGATCACCGCCGACGGACCGTGGTCGAGCACGGTCTGCTTCTTCTCGAGGTCGTGCCGGGCGTCACTGAGCGCCGACCCGCGGCCGTGCCGGACGGTGATCACGAAGTCGTCGCCGATGAACACGTTGATCTCGCCGGTCTCGACGGCGTCGTCCTCGTCGACGTACCAGAGCGTCTTGAGGACGAGGAAGAGGTTGTTCTCGTAGCGCTCGAGCTTCGGTCGCTGGTGCGCGACGACCGCGTCCTCGACGGCCAGCGGGTGCAGGTCGAAGGCCTTGGCGATCTCCCCGAGCTCGATGTGGCTCGGCTCGTAGAGCCCGACCCAGACGAAGTCGTGCTCGGCGCTCGCCGCGGCCCGCAGCGCGGCGTAGTCGTGGAGGTGGCAGTCCACCGGGAGGCGGACCCCGTGCCGGTACACAGCGCTGTCGACGATCACCCTCCCACGCTAGTGGCTAGGCTCCCCGACATGGCGACACTGCTGCTGGTCCGGCACGGCCGGACCACCGCGAACGCGTCCGGCGTCCTGGCCGGCCGTACGCCCGGCGTCCGGCTCGACGAGCTCGGCACCGAGCAGGCGGCCCGGGCCGGTGCCCGGATCGGGACGGTGCCGCTCGCCGCGCTGGTGACCAGCCCGCAGGAGCGCTGCAAGCAGACGGCGAAGGCGATCGCCGACGCGCAGCGTGCGGGCGGGCACGCCACGACGAGGGCGGTCACCGAGAAGGCGCTCGCCGAGTGCGACTACGGCGAGTGGCAGGGCAGGCCGATCAAGGAGCTGCTGCGCGAGCCGCTGTGGACGACCGTCCAGCGTCAGCCGTCCGCGGCGGTGTTCCCCGGGGGGGAGTCGATGGTCGCGATGCAGCACCGCGCCGTGGCCGCCGTACGACGCCTCGACGCTGCCGTCACCGTGGAGCACGGTCCGGACGCGGTGTGGGTGGCCGTCAGCCACGGCGACATCATCAAGTCGCTGCTGGCCGACGCCCTCGGCATGCACCTCGACCTGTTCCAGCGCATCAGCGTCGACCCGGCGTCGGTGTCGGTCATCCGGTACGCCGCCGACCGGCCCTACGTCCTCGCCAGCAACACGCACGACGGGGACCTGTCCTGGCTCGCGCCGAAGCCCGGCAAGCGCCGTGCGCGCACGCGCGGCGCGGTCGTCGGTGGCGGCGCGGGCCCCGGCTGACCCGGCTACCGGGGACCACTAGGCTCGCCACATGCCGATCGTCCACGGATTCGACCCGCCCGAGCGCTTCGTCGCCGGCACCGTCGGCGAGCCCGGCAGCCGCACGTTCTTCCTGCAGGCCCGCGCGGGTTCGCGGCTGGTCTCGGTCGCCCTGGAGAAGCAGCAGGTCATCGCGCTCGCGGAGCGCATCGACGAGCTCCTCGACGAGGTGATCGCCGACGGGCGGGCCCAGGGCGTCGTACCTGCGATGGCGCCGTTCGGGCTCGCCGACGACCAACCGCTCGAGCTGCCGATCGAGGAGGAGTTCCGCGCCGGCACCATGACCCTGTCGTGGGATCCTGAGGACGAGCGGGTGGTCGTCGAGGTGTTCCCGGTCGGCGAGGAGCCGGTCGAGCTGTCCGACGGCGAGGACCCGGCCGAGCTGCTCCTCGTGCGCCTCGAGCCGGGCCAGGCCCGGGCGTTCGTACGACGCGCCGAGCACGTCGTGGGGGCCGGCCGCCCGACCTGCCCGTTCTGCGGCCAGCCGATCGACCCCGACGGGCACCTGTGCGTGCGCGCCAACGGGTTCAAGCGGCGCGAGCCCACCGAGCAGTGACCTGCTGGTGAGCCTGGAGATCCGCGGCCGGATCATGCCGGCCTCCAACGCCACCTTCCTCGCCGAGCTCGACGGCCGCGAGGTCGTCTACAAGCCGGTCGCGGGGGAGCGGCCGTTGTGGGACTTCCCCGACGGCACCCTCGCCGACCGCGAGATCGCGGCGTACGAGGTCTCCGTGGCGACCGGCTGGGACCTGGTGCCGCGCACCTGGTGGGGCGAGGGCCCGCACGGCCCGGGCATGGTCCAGGAGTGGCAGGAGGTCGACCCCGACGACGAGGCCGTCACCCTGGTCCGGTCGGGTGCCTCGCCGCAGGGGTGGCTCGAGGTGGTCGAGGGGCTCGACGACCGGGACCGACCGGTCGTCCTGGTCCACGAGGACTCGCTCGCGCTGCGCCGGCTCGCGGTCTACGACGTGCTGGTCAACAACGCCGACCGGAAGGGTGGCCACGTGCTCGCCATGCCCGGCGGGCACCGGTACGGCGTCGACCACGGCGTCGCGTTCCACCACGAGGCCAAGCTCCGCACCGTGCTGTGGGGCTGGGCCGGGCTCCCGCTGACCGCCGAGGAGACCGAGGTCGTCACCGCGGTGCTGGCCGCCGTGCGGGGCGAGCTGGGGGAGCGACTGACCACCCACCTCGCCGAGCACGAGATCCGTGCGCTGGAGCGTCGTACCGAACGCCTGCTGGCCGCCGGCGTCCTGCCCGGGCCCTCCGGGAGCTGGCCGGCGATCCCGTGGCCGCCGTTCTAGAGGCAACCCCTAACATCAAGGCATGCGCGCATGGAACGCCCCGGGTCTCCCGGTGCTCCCGGTCACCGGTCCCCAGGTCGTCCTCCACGACACCGCCACCGGCGGCAAGGTCGAGAGTCGCCCTGACGGCACCGCGCGCCTCTACGTGTGTGGCATCACCCCCTACGACGCCACCCACATCGGCCACGCCAACACCTACGTCGCCTTCGACCTGCTCAACCGCGCGTGGCGCACGGCCGGCCACGACGTGCGCTACGTCCAGAACGTCACCGACGTCGACGACCCGCTCCTCGAGCGCGCCGACAAGGTCGGCGTCGACTGGGTCGAGCTCGCCGAGCGCGAGACCGAGCTGTTCCGCAAGGACATGGAGGCGCTGCGCGTCCTGCCTCCGGTCGAGTACGTCGGCGCCGTCGAGTCGATCCCGCTGGTGATCGAGCTGATCGAGCGCCTCGAGGCAGCCGGCTCGATCTACCGGGTCGACCAGGACCTCTACTTCTCGGTCGCCGCCGACCCCGCCTTCGGCAGCGAGTCGAACTACGACCGCGACACCATGCTCCGCTTCTTCGCCGAGCGCGGCGGCGACCCCGACCGCGACGGCAAGAAGGACCCGCTCGACTGTGTCGTGTGGCGCGGCGAGCGTGAGGGCGAGCCGTCGTGGGACAGCCCGTTCGGGCGCGGCCGGCCGGGCTGGCACATCGAGTGCGCGGCGATCGCGCTCGAGCACCTCGGCGGCGCCTTCGAGGTCCAGGCCGGTGGCAGCGACCTGGTGTTCCCGCACCACGAGATGTGTGCCGGGCACGTCCAGGTGGCGACCGGTGAGCCCTTCGCGAAGGTCTACAGCCACGCCGGCATGGTGGCCTACGACGGTGAGAAGATGTCGAAGTCGCTCGGCAACCTGGTCTTCGTCTCGGCGCTGCGCAACAGCGACATCGACCCGATGGCGATCCGGCTCGCTCTGCTGCGCCACCACTACCGCACCGACTGGGAGTGGACCGACGCCCACCTGTGGCAGGCCGTGGACGACGTCGCCGCCTGGCGCCGCGCCCTTGCCCTCGGTGCCGGCGCGCCCGCCGCACCCGTGGTCGAGGAGGTCCTCGCCGCCCTCGCCGACGACCTCGACGCCCCCCGCGCGACCGCTGCCGTCGACGCCTGGGTCGCCGCCACGCTCGGCACGGACGGGCTCGCCGACACCAGCGACCCGGAGGCGGCCGTGACCCTGCTGCCGGTGCTGGACGCCGCGCTCGGACTCGCGCTGTAGCGGTCGTCGTACCTGGTGACCTTGTGGCTCGGCATGTTCGGGCCGCCGCTGCGGAGAGCGTGACGTCGCTGGTCCGACCAGTCGTCGATTGGGCACAGACCGCACGTGTCGGGCCCGAATTGCTGCGGTTTGGGACCAAACCGCAGCACAATCACGCGTTCTGGGAGCCCCAGGCGCCGGTACAGATCGTGTGACAGCCGCGGCCTCGCCCACCAGGGTGACTGGTCTGACCAGTCACCGATTGGGCAGAGACTGCACGTGCCGGGCCGGAATCGTTGCGGTTTGGGACCAAACCGCAACCACTCGGCCGCCTCGAGACCCGACTAGGACTCCTCGCCCCGCCGCTTGAGGTACCGCTCGAACTCCCGTGCGATCGCCTCACCGGACGCCTCGGGCAGGTCGGCGGTGTCGCGCGACTCCTCGAGCGAGCGGACGTAGTCGGCGATGTCCTCGTCCTCCTCGGCCAGCTCGTCGACGCCGCGCTCCCAGGCCCGCGCCTCGTCGGGCAGGTCGCCGAGCGGCATCGGGATCTCGAGCAGGTCCTCGAGCCGGACGAGCAGCGCCAGGGTCGCCTTCGGGCAGGGCGGCTGGGCGACGTAGTGCGGGACCGCGGCCCAGTACGACACCGCGGGGATGTCGACCCGCGCGCAGGCGTCCTGGAGCACGCCGACGATCCCGGTCGGGCCCTCGTAGGTGGACTGCTCGAGCACCAGCCGGTCCATCAGGTCGGCCTCGGTGGTCGATCCGGAGACGGGGATCGGGCGCGTGTGCGGGCTGTCGGAGAGCAGGGCGCCGAGCGTCACGAACAGCTCGCAGCCGAGGTCGTCGATGGCGGCCAGGATCTCGGCGGTGAACTGGCGCCAGCGCATGTTGGGCTCGATCCCGCGGACCAGGATCACGTCGCGGTCCAGGTCCGGGGGCGAGGCGACGGCGATGTGGGTGCTGGGCCAGGTCAGCTTCCGGAAGCCGTTCTCGTCGATGCCGACAGTGGGCCGGTTGACCTGGAAGTCGTAGTACTCCTCCGGGTCGATCGCGGCCACGACCTTGGCGTCCCAGGCACGCATCAGGTGGTCCACGACCGCGGTCGCGGACTCGGCGGCGTCGTTCCAGCCCTCGAAGGCAGCGATCACCACGGGCCGGACCAGCTCGGGGACCGTCTCGATCTCCATCACTCCACCAGCCTAGTCACGAGAACATGGGTAACATCGGCACCAGCCGAGAGGCGTTGCAACGGATCGTCCCCCCTGGACCATCCGCCACGCTCGGCCGATGAACCAAGGACGCCTTCCGACAGGAAGGATGGGACATGTCCGAGACCGCGGGTCACGACGCCACGACCCCCCAGTGGCGGCCCGACGCGACCGACGAGCTCACCACGCTGCTCCGCGAGCGCATCGTCATCCTCGACGGTGCGATGGGGACGGCGATCCAGCGCGACCGCCCCGACGAGGCCGGCTACCGCGGTGAGCGCTTCGCCGACCGCGAGGAGTGGCCGAGCGACCTGATCGGCAACAACGACCTGCTCTCGATCACGCAGCCGGACATCATCGGCGGCATCCACCGCGAGTACCTCGACGCCGGTGCCGACATCATCGAGACCAACACGTTCAACTCCAACGCCGTCTCGCTGGCCGACTACGGCATGGAGTCCCTGTCCTACGAGCTCAACCTCGAGTCGGCCCGCCTGGCCCGGGGGATCGCCGACGAGGTGGCGCAGGCCACCGGCCGCAAGCGGTACGTCGCCGGCGCGCTCGGGCCCACGACCCGCACCGCGTCCATCAGCCCCGACGTCAACGACCCGGGCGCGCGCAACGTCTCCTACGAGCAGCTCGTCGACGCCTACCTCGAGGCCGCCCGTGGCCTGGTCGACGGCGGCGCCGACCTGCTGTTCATCGAGACGATCTTCGACACCCTCAACGCGAAGGCCGCGATCTTCGCCGTCGAGACGCTCTTCGAGGAGACCGGCCGCCGCTGGCCGGTCGTCATCTCCGGCACCATCACCGACGCGTCCGGCCGCACCCTGTCCGGTCAGGTCACCGAGGCGTTCTGGGACTCGGTCCGGCACGCCCAGCCGCTGGCCGTCGGCCTGAACTGTGCGCTCGGCGCCAAGGAGATGCGTCCCTACATCGCCGAGCTGTCGCGGCTCGCCGACTCCTTCGTCTCGGCGTACCCCAACGCCGGCCTGCCCAACGCCTTCGGTGAGTACGACGAGGCGCCGGCCGACACCGCCGCCGTCCTGATCGAGTTCGCCGAGGCCGGCTTCCTCAACATCGTCGGTGGCTGCTGCGGCACCACGCCCGACCACATCGCCGAGATCGCCCGCCAGATGGAGGGCCGCGAGGTCCGCCAGCCGGTGAGCGTCGAGCCGGCGATGCGGCTGTCCGGCCTGGAGCCGTTCACGATCACCGACGAGAGCCTGTTCGTGAACGTCGGCGAGCGGACCAACATCACCGGCTCGGCGCGCTTCCGCAACCTGATCAAGGACGGCGACTACGACACCGCCCTGTCGGTCGCCGCGCAGCAGGTCGAGGCCGGCGCACAGGTCATCGACGTCAACATGGACGAGGGCATGATCGACGGCGTCGCGGCCATGGACCGCTTCGTCAAGCTGATCGCCAGCGAGCCCGACATCAGTCGTGTCCCACTGATGATCGACTCCTCCAAGTGGGAGGTCATCGAGGCCGGCCTGCGCTGCGTCCAGGGCAAGCCGATCGTCAACTCGATCTCCATGAAGGAGGGCGAGAAGAAGTTCATCGAGCAGGCCAACCTGTGCAAGAAGTACGGCGCGGCCGCGGTCGTGATGGCCTTCGACGAGGACGGTCAGGCCGACAACCTCGAGCGCCGCAAGGCGATCTGCGAGCGCGCCTACCGGATCCTCGTGGACCAGGTCGGGTTCCCGGCCGAGGACATCATTTTCGACCCCAACGTGTTCGCCGTGGCGACGGGCATCGAGGAGCACGCGACCTACGGTCTCGACTTCATCGAGGCGACCCGCTGGATCAAGCAGAACCTGCCCGGCGCCAAGGTGTCCGGCGGCATCTCGAACGTCTCGTTCAGCTTCCGGGGCAACAACCCGGTCCGCGAGGCGATCCACGCGGTGTTCCTGTTCCACGCCATCGAGGCGGGGCTCGACATGGGCATCGTCAACGCCGGGGCCCTGGTGCCCTACAGCGAGATCGACCCCGAGCTGCGCGACGCGATCGAGGACGTCGTCCTCAACCGCACCGACGACTCGCTGGCCGCCACCGAGCGGCTGCTGGAGCTGGCCGAGGCCCACCGCGGCACCGGCGAGAAGGTCGAGGCAGCTGCCGAGGAGTGGCGTTCGCTGCCCGTCGGCGAGCGGATCACGCATGCCTTGGTCAAGGGCATCGACGGCTTCGTCGAGGCTGACACCGAGGAGCTGCGCCAGGAGATCGCCGACCGCGGCGGTCGCCCGATCGAGGTGATCGAGGGCCCGCTGATGGACGGCATGAACGTCGTCGGAGACCTGTTCGGCGCCGGCAAGATGTTCCTCCCGCAGGTCGTGAAGTCGGCCCGCGTGATGAAGAAGGCCGTGGCCTACCTGATCCCCTTCATCGAGGAGGAGAAGGCCAACAACCCCGAGCTGGCCAACAGCAAGGACACCAACGGCACGATCGTGCTCGCCACCGTCAAGGGCGACGTCCACGACATCGGCAAGAACATCGTCGGCGTCGTGCTGTCGTGCAACAACTACGAGGTCATCGACCTCGGCGTGATGGTGCCCGCGCAGAAGATCCTCGACACGGCCAAGGAGGTCGGCGCCGACATCATCGGCCTGTCGGGCCTGATCACGCCGAGCCTCGACGAGATGGTCGGCTTCGCGACCGAGATGCAGCGCCTCGGGCTCGAGATCCCGCTGCTCATCGGTGGTGCGACCACCTCGCGCGCCCACACGGCGGTGAAGATCGACCGGAAGTACGACGGCCCGGTGGTCTGGGTCAAGGACGCCTCGCGCTCCGTCCCGACCGCTGCCGCGCTGCTCGACGACAAGCAGCGTCCCGCGCTGCTCGAGACGATCCAGGCCGACTACGACTCGCTGCGTGCCCGCCACGCTCAGAAGTCCGAGCGGCCGCAGCTGTCGTTCGCCGACGCGCAGGACAACAAGTCGCCGATCGCCTGGGACGGCTACGCGCCGCCGCAGCCGAGGTCGCCCGGCGTGCACGTGCTCGCCGACTACGACCTCACCGAGCTGCGCGACTACATCGACTGGCAGCCGTTCTTCAACGCCTGGGAGATGAAGGGCAAGTTCCCCGACATCCTCAACAGCCCCACGCAGGGCGAGGCCGCGCGCAAGCTGTACGACGACGCGCAGGCCATGCTCGACCGGCTGGTCGACGAGAAGTGGCTGACGGCCAACGGCGTCTACGGGCTGTTCCCGGCCGCGAGCACCGGCGAGGACGTCGTGGTCTACGAGGACGAGTCGCGGGCCGCCGTACGCGCGACGCTGCACCAGCTGCGCCAGCAGGGCCAGCACCGCGAGGGCGTCCCGAACCGCTCGCTCGCCGATTACGTCGCCCCGATCGGGAGCGACCTGGCCGGCGGGGGCGACTGGGTGGGCGCGTTCGCCGTCACGGCCGGCCTCGGCACGACCGAGCGGATCGCGGCGTTCAAGGAGGACCTCGACGACTACTCCGCGATCCTCCTCGAGGCGCTCGCCGACCGCCTCGCCGAGGCGTTCGCGGAGCGGCTGCACCAGCGGGTGCGCACCGAGTTCTGGGCACACGTGCCGGAGGAGCAGCTGAGCAACGAGGACCTGATCGCCGAGAAGTACACCGGCATCCGGCCCGCTCCCGGCTACCCGGCCTGCCCGGACCACACCGAGAAGCGCACGATCTGGGAGCTCCTCGACGTCCAGGCCACCACCGGCATCGAGCTCACCGAGTCGATGGCGATGTGGCCCGGCGCGTCGGTCTCGGGCATCTACTACAGCCACCCCGAGGCGCAGTACTTCGTCGTCGGACGGCTGGGCCGCGACCAGATCGCCGACTACGCCGAGCGCAAGGGCTGGACCGTCGCCGAGGCGGAGAAGTGGCTCTCCCCGAACCTCGGGTACGACCCGGAGGACTGATCGACCGTCTCCGACGGGAACCGGGCGTCAGGAAGCGAACAGCGCCCGGATCCCGTCGGTGAGCCATCGCTCGTACGCCGAGCGCGACCACCCCCGGGCCACGACCAGGCGGTGGTAGTGGTCGGTCGCCATGAGCAGCCACAGCCGGTCCTGTGCCTCCCGCACGGGGACGGTCGGGCTCGCCTGCAGGCGGGCGAGGAGGTGTCCGGCACCCACGTGCCGCTCCTTCTCGTTGGTCTCCCACAGCTCCGCGACCGCCGGGTCGGCTCCCGCCGCGCCGCGGATCACCTCGTGCACGTCGTCGTAGCGTTCGTTCACCGCCAGGACGTGCCGGGCCGTGAGCACGATCGCGCGGTCGAGGTCACCCGCCCGGGCGATGCTCGCGACGTCCTCACGATCGGTCACGCTGCGGGGGTCGTCGTCGCCGGCCATCGCCACGTCCCGGACGACCTTGAGCAGGGTGGCCTTGTTGCCGACGGCCGTGAAGACCGTCGGCTTGCTGACGCCGGCCCGGGCGGCGACCTGGTCGATGGTCGTGCCGCCGTACCCCTGCTCGACGAAGAGCTCGCGGGCGGCTGCCAGCACGGCGGCCCGCGACGCCTCGGCCTGCCCGGTGCGCAGGGGGGAGTGGTAACGCCTCTTGACCTCGGCCACGACGAGATCCTACCGTGCGTGTATTCGTTAGACGTCCGGTAAGTCAACTGGCGTCGCCGCACGACGGGAGATCCCGATGATCCTCGCCTACATCGCCCAGGCCGCCGACCACGACCGGATCGAGTGGATCGGCGGCACCGAGCTGCAGGTCCTCCTCGACGGCTCGCACACCGGCAACCAGGTCACGGTCGTTCGCAGCACGCTCACCGCCGGCTCGGCGTCGCCACTGCACCTGCACCGCAAGGAGGACGAGATGTTCATCCTCCTCTCGGGGCACGGCATCTTCTGGGTCGGCGACGAGAGGCACGAGGTCGGTGCGGGCGGCGCGGTGTTCCTGCCCCGCGACGTCCCGCACGCCTACCGGTTCACCTCCGAGGAGGTGGACCTGCTCACCATCTGCACGCCGAGCGGGATGGAGAGCTTCTTCCGTGGCGCCGGCCGGCCGGTCACCGAGCCCCGGCCCGACGGTTGGGACGTCACGATGCAGGCGCTGGTCGCCGCCGGGATCGCCGGCGGCCAGGAGATCCTGGGGCCGCCGCCTGAATGAGTGGGGGTCAGGCGGTGGCTCCGCCGGTCACCGCGGCCGCCGCGATCGCGAGGTACACCCCCGCGACCGGCAACCGTCGGAGGCCGGGGTGCCGGGGAGAGCGGCGAGGCCTGCGCCGGAGACGCTGGCCCAGCGCACCCGCGACGACGGCGTACGTCAGGTCGACGGCCAGTGCCACCAGCACCGTCACGAGCCCGAGGGCGAGCACCTCGGCCCGGGCCGCGGCGCCTGTCGCCCCGCTGGTCATGAACTGGGGCAGGAAGGCCAGGAAGAACAGCGCGACCTTCGGGTTGAGCAGGTTCATCAGCAGCCCGTCGCGGTACACCCGGCCCAGCCGGGCAGGTGCCTCCCGGTCGGTGACGCGGCCGCTGGCGCGGTGACGGGTGAGCTCGCGGAACGCGAGGTGCACGAGGTACGCCGCGCCGAGGTAGCGGATGGCCGTGAACGCGGTCGGACTGGCCGCGATCAGTGCGGACAGGCCGAGCGCGGTGGCGGCGGCGTACACCGCAGTCCCGGTCTCGACGCCGAGCACCGAGACCACCCCGGCCCGGGTTCCGTGGGCGAGGCTGCGCGTGGTGATGTAGATGGTGTTCGGGCCCGGCATGCCGACCAGGACGACGGACGCCGCGGCGAAGGCGAGCAGCTGGGCGGGGTCGAGGGCGGTGCTCACGGGGATGCTCCGTTCGTTCGGTCGGGGATCTCGCCTAGCGTGGGCGCCGACCGCCCTGCCGGACCCGGGCCAATGGAGGCGCAAGTGGATCGTTTTCGCGACCCCGACGAGCTCGCGCGCCTTCTCGGCGACGACCTTGCAGGTCCCGGCGCGCTCTACCGCCGCCTCGCGACGGCCCTCGCATCGGCCGCGGGCGCCGGCCTGCTCGTCGCGGGCGACCGCCTGCCCTCCGAGCGCGACCTGGCCCGCGCGCTGCACGTCAGCCGCGCGACCGTGGTGGCGGCGTACGACGAGCTGCGCGGTCGTGGCCTGGTCGAGAGCCGGCAGGGGAGTGGTACCCGGATCGCAGCTCCTGCCGACCGCGAGCCCGCCGCGGTGACGCGGCGGCTGCAGCGCGGGCTGTCCACGGCCGCCGTCCGACGGTTCGACACCGCAGCCGAGGGGCTGATCTCGATGCGGTACGCCCTGGAGCCCGGCGACCCACGGATCGCGTCCGCCCTCGCCGCTGTGGTCGAGGACGACCTCCCCACGCTGCTCGAGGAGGTCGGCTACGCGCCGCGCGGACTGCCGTCGCTGCGCGCGGCCATCGCCGACCACCACACCTCCTGCGGCCTCCCCACGAGCCCGGACCAGGTCCTGGTGACGACAGGCACCCACCAGGCGATCGCCCTCGTCACGCAGCTGCTACTGGAGCGTGGGTCCACGGTCGCGGTCGAGTCACCGAGCTGGCCGGGCTGCTTCGACACGTTCAGCGCGCTCGGTGCCCGGCTGGTCGGCGTACCCATGGACGACGACGGGCTGCGGGCCGACCGGCTGGGTGAGGTGCTCGCGACCGAGCAGGTGGCGGCGCTGTTCGTGATGCCGACCTTCCACAACCCGACCGGCGCCCTGATGTCGGCCGTACGCCGCCGGGACGTCGCCCGCGTGGCCGGCGAGCACGACGTACCCGTCGTCGAGGACCTCGCGTACTCGACGACCCTCACCCACGCCGGACCGGTGCCGCCTCCGCTAGCCGCGTTCGCCACCGCCGGGGCGCGGGTGCTCACCCTCGGCTCGCTGTCCAAGGCGCTGTGGGCGGGGCTGCGGATCGGCTGGATCCGCGCGGGCGCCGACGAGATCGAGCAGCTCGGCCACCTCAAGGCCAACGCCGACATGGGCACCCCGCTCATCGACCAGGCGGTCGCGGCCCGGCTGGTCCCCGAGCTCGCGACGCTGGGCGCGGACCGGACCGCTGTCGCGCTCGAGCATCTCGAGCACGCGAGCGGCCTGCTCCGCACCCACCTGCCCGACTGGAGCTGGCAGGACCCCGCCGGCGGCACGGCGCTGTGGATCCGGCTGCCCGGCTACGACGCCTCCGGGTTCGCGCGGGTCGCCCTGCGCCACGGCGTGGAGGTCACACCGGGCCGCGAGACGGACCCCACCGGAGCCTGGGACGACCACCTGCGGCTCCCGTTCACCTTCGAGCCGGCCGTGATGACCGAGGCCGTGCGCCGCCTCGCCGCCGCCGCGGATGAGCTCGCCCGGCGCTCCGGCTCCTAGGCTGGTGCCATGAACCTGCCCGCGGCGGTCCTGTGGGACATGGACGGAACCCTCGTCGACACCGAGCCCTACTGGATGGCGACCGAGGAGGCCATCGCCGCCGAGCACGGTGGCACCTGGACCCACGAGGACGCGATGCAGCTCGTCGGCAACGACCTGCTCGTGTCGGGGGAGTACATCAGGTCCAAGCTCGGCCTGACCCAGTCGGCCGAGGAGGTCGTCGAGATGCTCCTCGACGGCGTCGTCGACCAGGTCCGCCATGCCGTCCCGTGGTGCGCGGGCGCCCGCGAGCTGCTGCTGGCCCTGCACGGCGCCGGGGTGCCGTGCGGCCTGGTCACCATGTCCTACCAGCGCTTCGTCGCCCCGATCCTCGAGCACCTGCCGCCCGAGACCTTCCGGGTGATCGTCACCGGTGACATGGTCGACAACGGCAAGCCCCACCCCGAGGCCTACCTGACCGCCGCCGCTGCGCTGGGTGTCGACCCGGCCGACTGCGTCGCGGTCGAGGACTCGCCGACCGGCGCCACGTCGGCCGCGGCAGCGGGGTGCACCGTGCTCGTCGTACCGAACCACGTGCCGGTCCCGCCGGGTCCGGGCCGGGTGTTCCGCGAGACCCTCGAGGGGGTCACTCCGCAGGAGCTGGGCTCGCTTCGTCGGCCCTGACGGTCTCCCGCGAGATGGGGTACGGCGGCGGGGTGCCGCCGTAGGCCGGGCACAGCGCCTGGTGGGCGCACCACGTGCAGCCCGCCCCCTTGCGCGCCTCGAACTCCCGGCGCTCGGTCGCGGCCCGGATCGCGTCCCACACCGCCAGCACCTTGCGCTCGGTGGCGAGCAGGTCGCGCTCGTCGGGCTCGTAGCGCAGCACCTCGCTGTTGCCGAGGTAGACGAGCTGCAGCATCTTCGGCACGACTCCGCGCATCCGCCACAGCACGAGTGCGTAGAACTTGAGCTGGAAGAGGGCCTTGCCCTCGAACATCTCGCGGGGGGACAGGCCCGTCTTGTAGTCCACCACGCGGATCGCCCCGTCGGCAGCGATGTCGACCCGGTCGATCACCCCCCGCAGCAGCAGCTTGGCCTCGGTGAGCGTCTCGACGTACAGCTCCCGCTCGGCGGGCTCCAGCCGGGTGGGGTCCTCCAGGTCGAAGTAGCGGGCCAGGACCTCCTGGCAGGAGGCCAGCCATGCGGCGATCTCCGGGCCGTCCTCGGGGAACATCGACGTCACCGCGGGCTCGATCTCCTGCAGCTCCTCCCAGGCCGGCGCGAGCATCCGGTCGGCCTGCTCGGGCGTGCGCTCGGTCGCGGGAAGGTCGAAGAGCTGCTCGAGGACCCGGTGGACCACGGTGCCGCGCACGGCGGCGGGGGAGGCCGGCTCGGGGAGCCGGTCGATGCTGCGGAAGCGGTAGAGCAGCGGGCAGTTGAGGAAGTCGCCGACCCGCGAGGGTGAGAGCGCACCCAGCACCTCGACGCCGTCGACCCGGGTGCCGCCCCGCTCCGACGGATCGGCCGGCTCGATGCCGGCGGCTGCTGGTGTGCTGGTCATGCGATCGACAGTAGGGCAGCCCTCCGACACCACGCCGAGGACGTCCGGCAGCCGAGTCCCGGATAGCCTCGTGGTGTGTCCGGAAGACAGCGATCCGCCCAGGGGCGTGCGCCCCTGCCCCGGGGCATGTTCCGGATCGGCCGGATCGCCGGGAGCGACGTGCTCGTCTCCAGCTCCTGGTTCCTGATCGCAGGACTGATCGCCGTGGTGATGAGCCCGCGCGTCGAGCAGGTGCAGCCGGGCCTCGGCGCGTGGACCTACGTCGTCGGCATCGCCTTCGCGATCGCGCTCTACCTCGCCGTGCTGCTCCACGAGGCGTCGCACGCCGTGGTGGCCCGCCGGTTCGGGTTCACGGTGCACTCCATCACGCTGCACTTCCTCGGCGGCGCCACGTCCATCGAGGGGGAGGCGCGCCGGCCGCGCCAGGAGTTCTGGATCGCCGTGGTCGGCCCGATCACCTCGATCGCCGTCGGTGCGGCCGCGCTGGCGGCGTGGTTCGTCACCCCCGACGGCCTGCTGCGCCTGGTGATCGAGGGCCTGGCCGGGGCCAACTTGATGATCGGCGTGCTGAACCTGGTCCCCGGGCTGCCGCTGGACGGCGGCCGGGTCCTCAAGGCGGGCGTGTGGGCGATCACCGGTCGGGTGCACACCGGCACCGCCGTGGCCGCCTGGACCGGTCGCGGCACCGCCGTCCTCGTCGGCATCTGGGCCCTGTGGTCCTCCCGCTACGGCGACGTCGTGAACCCGCTGGTCCTGATGATCGTGGCGCTCTTCCTGTGGACCGGTGCCAGCCAGGCGCTCGCGGTGGCCGGGATCACCCGCCAGTTCGACGACGTGGTCGCCAGCGAGCTCGCCCGGCGCGCGCTGACCGTCCCCGACGACCTGCCCCTGGCCGAGGCCATGCGCCAGGCCCGCGAGGCCGGCGCGGGCAGCATCGTGACCACGACGGCCGACGGACGCCCGGTCGGTGTCGTGGACGAGACCGCCGCGCGCGCCGTACCCGCCGACCGGGCGCCGTGGATCGCCGTCTCCACCGTCGCGCGCACCCTCGAGCCCGGGCTGGCGCTGCCCGTGCGGATCACCGGCGCCGCGCTGCTCGACAAGGTCCGCTCGACGCCCGCGTCGGAGTACGTGCTGCTCGACGACGACGGCCGGGTGTACGGCGTGCTCGCTGCGGCCGACCTGATCCGCGCCGTCCGCAGGTGAGCCGGTAGATTGCGCCGGTGACCGATGCGCCCCACAGTCCCGCCGGCGACGTTGCCGGCGACGTAGCCCCCGAAGCCTGGTCCGGCGTCCACCGCGGCCCCCTGCGTGCCGGCGAGTGGGTCCGGCTGGTCGACGGCAAGGGCCGCAAGCACAACTTCGAGCTCGTTCCCGGCAAGCGGTTCTTCTCCAACAAGGGCCACCTCGAGCACGACGACCTGATCGGCCGCGAGGAGGGTTTCGCGGTCACCTCCTCGGTCGGCGGCGAGTACCTCGTCTTCCGACCGCTGCTCTCCGAGTTCGTCGTCTCGATGCCGCGCGGTGCCGCGGTCGTCTACCCCAAGGACTCCGCCCAGATCGTGGCGATGGCCGACATCTTCCCCGGCGCCCACGTCGTCGAGGCCGGCGTCGGCTCCGGTGCGCTGACCTGCTCGCTCCTGCGCGCCGTCGGCCCCTACGGCCGCGTCTCGTCCTTCGAGCGCCGCAAGGAGTTCGCCGACGTCGCGCGCCGCAACGTGACCCAGTTCTTCGGCGGCGACCACCCCGCGTGGAACCTGACCCTCGGCGACCTCGCCGAGGCGCTGCCCGCGTCCGGGGAGCGGTGCGACCGGATCATCCTCGACATGCTCGCCCCCTGGGACTGCCTCGACGCCGCGGCCGACGCGCTGCTGCCCGGCGGCATCGTGTGCGCGTACGTCGCCACGACCACCCAGCTGTCGAAGTTCGTCGAGGCGGTGCGAGTCCACGGCGGGTTCACCGAGCCCGCGCCGTGGGAGTCGCTGGTCCGCGACTGGCACGTCGAGGGCCTGGCCGTGCGTCCCGGTCACAAGATGATCGGCCACACCGCCTTCCTCGTCACCGCCCGCCGGATGGCTCCCGGTGAGCGTGCGCCGCTGAAGAAGCGCCGCCCGGCTCCCGGTGCCTACGGTCCCGACTACACCGGCCCCCGGCCGCCCGGCGTACCCGAGACCCCGGCCGACGACTGACGGCGCGGAGGTTGCGGTTTGGTCCCAAACCGCAACATTTCCGCCTCGAAACATGGTGTTTCTGCCCAAAGGCCGTTAATCACTTCCTTGTAACACCCGCCCGAGTAATGTCGGATCAAGGAGGTGTGCCATGACGAGCATGGGAGAAGGCACGACAGGCGGACACCGTTCCCCGAGCCGCGAGGAGCTCGAGGACCAGGTGCGCTACCTCGAGGAGGAGGTCGGCGACCTGCGCCGTCGCCTCGTCGACACCCCGACCGGAGCTGCCCGTTCGCTCGAGGCCCGGCTCGCCGAGGCCCAGCGTTCCCTGGCTGCGGTCACCGCCCAGAACGAGCGTCTCGCCGGGACGCTGCGCGACGCACGCGACCAGATCCTCAAGCTCAAGGAGGAGGTCGACCGGCTGGCCCAGCCCCCGGCCGGCTTCGGCACCTTCCTCCAGCGCAACGAGGACGACACCGTCGACGTGTTCACCGGTGGTCGCAAGCTGCGGGTGACCGCGAGCCCGAACGTCGACCTCGAGACCCTGCGGCGTGGCCAGGAGGTCATGCTCAACGAGTCCCTCAACGTGGTCGCCGCGTTCGACTACGAGACGGTCGGCGAGGTGGTCATGCTCAAGGAGGTGCTCGCCGACGGCCAGCGGGTCCTGGTGATCGCCAACGCCGACGAGGAGCGCGTCGTCCGCCTCGCGGACCCGCTGCTCACCGAGACGCTGCGGGCCGGTGACTCGCTGCTGCTCGACTCCCGTGCCGGGTACGTCTACGAGAAGGTCCCGAAGTCGGAGGTCGAGGAGCTCGTCCTCGAGGAGGTCCCCGACATCACCTACGACACGATCGGTGGGCTCGGCAACCAGATCGAGGCGATCCAGGACGCCGTCGAGCTGCCGTACCTGTACCCCGAGCTGTTCGCCGAGCACGAGCTCAAGCCACCCAAGGGCATCCTGCTCTACGGCCCTCCCGGCTGCGGCAAGACCTTGATCGCGAAGGCCGTCGCCAACTCGCTGGCCAAGAAGGTCGCCGCGAAGACCGGCCAGGAGGGGAAGTCGTACTTCCTCAACATCAAGGGCCCCGAGCTGCTCAACAAGTACGTCGGTGAGACGGAGCGCCACATCCGGCTCGTGTTCCAGCGGGCGCGGGAGAAGGCGAGCACCGGTACGCCGGTCATCGTGTTCTTCGACGAGATGGACTCGCTGTTCCGCACCCGCGGCTCCGGCGTCTCCTCCGACGTCGAGAACACGATCGTGCCCCAGCTGCTCAGCGAGATCGACGGGGTCGAGCTGCTGGAGAACGTCCTGGTCATCGGCGCCTCGAACCGTGAGGACATGATCGACCCGGCGATCCTGCGCCCGGGGCGTCTCGACGTGAAGATCAAGATCGAGCGGCCCGACGCCGAGTCGGCGCGCGACATCTTCAGCAAGTACCTCACCCAGAGCCTGCCGCTGCACGCCGACGACCTCGCCGAGTTCCACGGCGACCGCAAGGCCACGGTCGGCGGCATGATCCGCGCGACGGTCGAGCGGATGTACTCCGAGACCGAGGAGAACCGCTTCCTCGAGGTCACCTACGCCAACGGCGACAAGGAAGTCCTCTACTTCAAGGACTTCAACTCCGGTGCGATGATCCAGAACATCGTCGACCGGGCGAAGAAGATGGCGATCAAGGACTTCCTCGAGCACGACCAGAAGGGGCTGCGGGTCTCCCACCTCCTCCAGGCGTGCGTCGACGAGTTCAAGGAGAACGAGGACCTGCCCAACACGACCAACCCCGACGACTGGGCGCGGATCTCGGGCAAGAAGGGCGAGCGGATCGTCTTCATCCGCACCCTCATCACCGGCAAGCAGGGCACCGAGCCGGGCCGTTCCATCGACACCGTCAACGACACCGGTCAGTACCTGTAGGTCCGTCTTGGCCGGCTCACCTAGGGTGGGCCACGTCCCGTCCGCACCGCATCCCCCAGGAGCCATCCATGAAGAAGCTGATCATCGTCGCCCTCGTCGCGCTCGGCGTCACCGCCGCCGTCAAGGTCGCGAAGAGCCGCTGACTCCTCGACGTGCCGGGCCCTGAGGGGCCCGGCACGTCGCGTCAGCACCGGCTCAGTCCCCGCGCAGGAACGCCGCGCGCAGCAGGTGGAACACCCCGTAGCACCCGAGCCCCGCCGCGACCACGAGCATCAGGGCCGGACCGAACGGCTCGTCCCGGAACCGCACGATCGCCTGGTCCAGGCCGCCCGACTTCGCCGGGTCGTGGGTGAGCGCGCTCCACACGAACATCCCGGCCAGCACCAGGAACGCCAGGCCGCGAGCGCCGAATCCGACCCTGGCCAGCACGGTCACCACCCGGCCCAGCGCCCCTGCCCTCGCCTCCGGCTCCAGGCCGCGTCGCCACCGGTCCGAGACCGCATGGACGATGCTGAACACGCCCACCGCCGCGATGCCGAGACCGACGAGCACCACGATCGCCGGTCCGACCGGCAACGCCATCAGCCGTCCGGTCACTCCGTCCGAGCCGCTGCCGGAGCCGCCGGAGCTGCCGGAGCCGCTGGCCGTCCGGATCGCCAGCACCGCGAGCACAGCGAACACCACGCCGCGCCCTGCGGACACCGCGCGGCCGACCCATCGGCGTGCGCCCTCCTCGTCGCGGTGGCCACCGACCGCCTGGCAGGCCTCCCAGAGCGCCAGGCCGCACAGCCCCACCGCGACCAGCCACAGCACCACCGCGCCCATCGGCCGGTCGCGCACCTGCTCCAGCGCACCCTGCCCGGACGCCGAGCCGTCGGGACTGCCCAGGACCAGCTGCGCCGCCAGCCAGGCGACGATCACGTAGACCACGCCGTACGCCGCCATCCCGGCCCGCGCCACGCCGGTCATCGCCGGGTGGTCGCTCGCCTCCCGCGCCGCCTGCTCCGTGCGCTGCTCCACGCCCGCCATCGGGTCACCCCCTGACACCTCGTGCCTGTGCGCTACCCGAACGGCGCAACGGCATCCCGCCGCCCGGTCGGTGTGACGCCGTAGGCTGGAGGCATGAGCGTGCGCCGCGTGATGGGCACCGAGGTGGAGTACGGCATCTCGGTCCAGGGCCAGCCGACCGCGAATCCGATGGTGGCCTCGTCCCAGGTCGTCAACGCCTACGCGTCGGCGACCGTGCGAGCGCGCCGCGCCCGGTGGGACTTCGAGGAGGAGTCACCACTGCGCGATGCCCGCGGCTTCGACAT
This sequence comes from Nocardioides kongjuensis, assembly GCF_013409625.1. Classification (NCBI taxonomy): domain Bacteria; kingdom Bacillati; phylum Actinomycetota; class Actinomycetes; order Propionibacteriales; family Nocardioidaceae; genus Nocardioides; species Nocardioides kongjuensis. The sequence goes on along the minus strand of NZ_JACCBF010000001.1, from coordinate 1,411,944 downwards.
GTCGCGCCAGATCGCGGATCCCACCCAGCTCACCGACGAGGACCTGGGCCTCGCGAACGTCATCCTCACCAACGGTGCCCGGCTCTACGTCGACCACGCACACCCGGAGTACTCCACGCCCGAGGTGGTCACCCCGCTCGACGTCGTCCGCTGGGACAAGGCGGGGGAGCAGGTCATGCTCGACGCGGCACGCCGCGCCCAGCAGCTGCCCGGCAACCCGCAGATCGTGCTCTACAAGAACAACACGGACAACAAGGGTGCGTCGTACGGCGCGCACGAGAACTACCTCATGCGCCGCTCGACCCCGTTCGCCGACATCGTGCGGCACCTGACGCCCTTCTTCGTCAGCCGGCAGGTGTTCTGCGGCGCCGGCAGGGTCGGGAAGGGCCAGGACGGTCGCGAGCACGGCTTCCAGATCAGCCAGCGTGCCGACTTCTTCGAGGTCGAGGTCGGTCTCGAGACCACGCTCAAGCGACCGATCATCAACACCCGCGACGAGCCGCACGCCGACCCCGAGCGCTACCGCCGGCTGCACGTCATCATCGGTGACGCGAACCTGTCCGAGATCGCGACGTATCTCAAGGTCGGCACCACGTCGCTGGTCCTGGCGATGATCGAGGACAAGTTCATCGGCCGCGACCTCGTCGTCGACATGCCGGTCGCCTCACTGCGCGCGGTGTCCCACGACCCGTCGCTGCGACAGACGGTGACCATGGCCGACGGGCGCCGGTTGACGGGCATCCAGCTCCAGCTGGAGTTCCTGGACCTGGCGAAGAAGTACGTGGAGGACCGCTACGGTGCCGACGCGGACCCGCAGACGGTCGACGTGCTCACCCGGTGGGAGGACGTGCTGGGCCGCCTCGAGTCCGACCCGATGTCGCTGGCCGACCAGCTCGACTGGGTGGCGAAGCTGAAGCTGATCGAGCAGTACCGCTCCCGCGACGGTCTGGCCTGGGACGACGCGAAGCTGCAGCTGATCGACTACCAGTACTCCGACATCCGCCCCGAGAAGGGTCTCTACCACCGCCTGGTCGGTGCAGGCCGGATCCAGCGGCTGCTCACCGACGACGAGGTCGAGCAGGCGATGACCAACCCGCCCGAGCAGACCCGCGCGTACTTCCGCGGCCGCTGCCTCGAGAAGTACGCCCCTGACATCGCCGCCGCGTCGTGGGACTCGGTGATCTTCGACCTGCCCGGGCGCGAGTCGCTCCAGCGGGTCCCGACGATCGACCCGCTGCGCGGCAGCAAGGCTCACGTCGGCGAGCTGATCGATCGGTGTGCGACGGCTGACGAGTTGGTCCGCGCACTCAGCCGCTGACTGGCTAGGCTGGCGTCATGGCCCAGGAGCAGAAGCAGCCGCGCAAGTCCGACGAGGCGGAGGAGACGACCGAGGTCGCTCCCGAGTCCGACGTGGCCGAGCGCAAGGAGGCCCTCGACGACGACGTCGACGCGATCCTCGACGAGATCGACGACGTGCTCGAGACGAACGCCGAGGACTTCGTGAAGTCGTTCATCCAGAAGGGCGGCGAGTAGCCCCCGATGAGCGACGCACGCATCCCGGGTGCTTTCCTGCGCCCTGGCACCTCCTCGTTCAGCGACTTCCTGGCCGAGAACGCCCCTGACCTGCTGCCGGCGCGCCGGTCGCTGCCGGCCGGCAGCGCCGCCGAGATCGCGCCCCACGGCACCACGATCGTCGCCGTCACCTTCCCGGGCGGCCTGGTGATGGCCGGCGACCGGCGCGCCACGATGGGCAACGTGATCGCCCAGCGCGACATCCAGAAGGTGTTCCCGGCCGACGAGTACTCCGTGGTCGGCATCGCCGGCACCGCCGGGCTCGCGGTCGAGATGGTCCGCCTCTTCCAGGTCGAGCTCGAGCACTACGAGAAGATCGAGGGCTCGATCCTCTCCCTCGACGGCAAGGCCAACCGGCTCTCCGCACTCATCCGCGCCAACCTCGGCATGGCGATGCAGGGGCTGGCCGTCGTCCCGATGTTCGCGGGCTTCGACCTCGACAGCGGCACCGGCCGGATCTTCGGCTACGACGTCACCGGCGGCCGACACGAGGAGGCCTCCTTCTTCACCGTCGGCTCGGGCTCGTTGTTCGCGCGCGGCGCCCTGAAGAAGCTGTGGCACGAGGGCCTGTCGTCCGACGACGCCGTCCGGGTCTGCCTCCAGGCGCTCTACGACGCCGCCGACGACGACTCCGCGACCGGAGGCCCCGACCTGACCCGCCGGATCTTCCCGATCGTGTGGGTGGTGACCGCCGACGGCGCCGTCCAGCTCGACGAGGCCGCGATCGGCGCGCTCGCCGACCAGGTCGTGGGCGCCCGGATGGACCGACCCGACGGACCGCTCGCACCCCTGCCCGGCGCAGGCGAGGAGGCCTGACACATGAGCACCCCCTTCTACGTCTCGCCCGAGCAGCTGATGAAGGACCGGGCCGACTTCGCCCGCAAGGGCATCGCCCGCGGCCGGTCCCTCGCAGCGGTGCAGTACGCCGACGGCGTACTCCTCGTGACCGAGAACCCCTCGCAGGCCCTGCACAAGGTCTCCGAGCTCTACGACCGGCTCGCGTTCGCCGCGGTCGGTCGCTACAACGAGTTCGAGAACCTCCGCATCGCAGGTGTCCGGCTCGCCGACATGCGCGGCTACGCCTACGACCGCCGCGACGTCACCGGCCGGGGCCTGGCCAACGCCTATGCGCAGACCCTCGGCACGATCTTCTCCTCCGGCGGCGAGAAGCCGTACGAGGTGGAGATCTTCGTCGCCGAGGTCGGCGCCACCGCCGCCGACGACCAGATCTACCGCCTCACCTACGAGGGCCGGGTCGCCGACGAGCACGGCTTCGCGGTGATGGGCGGCGACAGCGAGACCGTGTCGTCCTACCTCTCGTCGCACTACGCCGCCGGCGCGTCACTGGGCGAGGCCCTGACCGTCGCGGTCGCCGCGCTCGGTCACACCGGCGACGGCGACCGGGTCATCCCCGTCGAGGACCTCGAGGTCGCCGTCCTCGACCGGACCCGCACCCAGCCGCGGAAGTTCTCGCGGCTGCGTCCGGCCCGGGTCGCCGAGCTCCTCGGCCCGCGGGGCACTCCCGAGCACGCAGCCCCGCTCCCCGAGGACGGCGCTCCCGGGAGCGGTTCCTCCGACCCGGCCACCGACGACCCCGCCGACCCGACCGACCAGGTCTCCGGTGACGTCGCGCCGCTGGAGAACCCCACGAACGGCGAGCCGCCCTCCGGCGAGCCCCCGGTCGCCCCGCCGCTCTGAGTCGGCCGGTCTCATTCATGCGGTTTGGTCCCAAACCGCATGAATTCGGGTCCGGAACGTGCGGTCTGTGCCCAATCCGTGGGGTGAGTACTGGTGCTGCCGGCGTGGCTTTCCACAGGCCGCACAGGACCGGTTGAACCTGTCTGCCAGTCCGTCGACGCTGTGGACATGAAGATCGGGCCGGACGGCGCCGTACGTGGCGAGGTGAGGACCGCGGGCAACCAACGTGTCGCCCACGGTCTCTTCCGGCCGGAAGCAGTGGGGCTGAGCCCGTGGGAGAACTTCCTGAGGGACCTCAGCGCGCTGCGGCTCGTGCTGCCGCACGATGCGGTCTTCACCCACGTGACGGGGGCCCGTGTCCTCGGGTGGGACCTGCCGGCGCTCCCGGAGCAGGTCCCGTACTTCGCTGCCGTACGTGGGGACAACCGGCCACGGCGCCCGGGTCTGATCTGCTCGCGCCTGACGCACGGGTCGACGGTGCTGACGGTGCATGGGCTGCCCGTCGACGCTCCCGTGGAGATCCTGCTGCGCAGTGCCCGCGACCTCTCCGACCTGGACCTCGCGATCATGGTGGACTCGGCCGTTCGGCTGGGCCACGTCACTGATGCCGACCTCCAGGAGGTGCTGGCGTCGACCAGACCAGGGGTACGCCGGCTCCGCCGCGTCTGGAGAGACCGGAACCCCCGCTCGGAATCGGCGGGTGAGACCCTGCTGCACTGGTTCCACATGGTGATGGAGATCCCCACCCAGCCGCAGGTGGACATCTTCGACGACCAGGGCACCTTCGTGTGCCGTGCTGACCTGTTGGTCAGCGGGCGCCTCGACATCCACGAGTACGACGGCGAGGTCCATCGGGACAAGAACGTCCATCGCCGTGACCTCCGCCGGGAGCGTGCCTTGGCCAACACCCCCTACGTGCGGCGCGGATTCACGCTCGACGACCTCGTGAACCACTCGGCTTTGCTGATGCACGAGCTGGACCGTGTCCTCGGCCGGCCGCACAGACCTCGGCGGCTCCGGGCGTGGCGGGCTCTGGTCACGGACTCCCTGTACTCGGAGACCGGCCGAGCGCGGGTGATGAATCGCTGGTACCGCTCGACGACGCCCATCGATTGGGCAGGAACCGCATGAGATCGGCCGGAATTGCTGCGGTTTGGGACCAAACCGCAGCAATTCTCACCGCAGCGGACGAACAGCCGGCCCCTCGAGGACCGTCCCGTCGGGGGCGAAGCGGGACCCGTGGAGCGGGCAGTCCCAGGAGTCCTCGGCGTCGTTCCACGCCAGTACGCCGCCGAGGTGGGTGCACACGGGAGGCCGGTCACCGGCGAGGAGGCGCCCGGCGTGGCCGCAGGCCATCTGCCAGCCCACCTCGGCGTTCGTGAGCGCCGCGCGGGGCGCGGCCCGCACCTGGCGCGGGGCCCAGGTGCGCAGGGCGTCGGCCCAGTCGGGGCGGGTACCGCCCAGGAGGTCGGCGGCGAGCAGCAGCGCGGCCGCCGGAGCCGTGCTGAGGCCCCACTTGTCGAACCCGGTCACCACCTGGACCCGGTGGTCACCGGGGACGGCGGGGCCGGCGTACGGCAGGCCGTCGACGGGCGACTGGTCCTGTGCGGACCACACGGTGCGCAGCCTCGCTTCCGGGAAGCTCGCCCGCGCCCAGTCCAGCAGCCGGTCCCGGTGCGCCGACGCCGAGCCACGTCCGGTGACGTGACCGGCGCCGCCGACCATCAGCAGCCGCTCCCCGCCGGACTCCGTCGACCTGAGCGAGCGCACGTCGTCGTCGGCCGACAGGTGCATCCCGTCCGGTGCCCACGGGCTCTCGAAGGTCGCGGCGTAGGACCGGGACGCCTGCATCCGGGCGAAGAAGAGTCCCCGCAGCAGCACGGGTTGGTTGGTGGCGACCACGGCGACACCGGCCCGCAGGTACCGCCCGCCGTCGGTCCGTACCCGGACCCCGTCGCCGGAGCGGTGCACCTCCACGGCCCGCACCCGCTCGTGCACCTCACCGCCCTCGGCCTCGACGTCGGCGACCAGCAGGCTCAGCAGGCGGGAGGGATCGACCTGGAACTGGTCGTCGAGCTCGACGGCACCGCGCACCGGGAACGGCAGCTCGGTGTCCGTGGTCGTGCGGACGGCGAGCCCCGCCCGTGTCGCAGCGTCCAGCTCGGCCCTGACCCGGTCCTCGCCCCTGTCCGTCGTCGCGTAGGTCGTCGCAACGCGGCCCGCGACCGGCAGTCCGTGCCCCTCGCAGTACCGGCGCAGCCAGGCCTGGCCCTCCGCGCCGGCTTCGACATAGCGCCGGACCACCGGGAGCGGGTTGGTGCGCAGGGCCCGCTGCAGCTTCGTGCCCTGCAGGAGGCTCACCTTGCCGGTGCTGTGCCCGGTGGTGCCGTCGCCCACCTGCCGGGCCTCCAGGACCGCCACCGAGCAGCCTCCGCGGGCCAGCAGGAGGGCGGTGAGGAGGCCGGCTGCACCGCCCCCGAGCACCACTGCGTCGTACGACTCCGAGAACTCTTCTGGCGCGTCCATGCGAGTGCGGTACCCGCTGCCCACCACAGCAGTAATGTGCGTACATGGACCGTCGGATCTTCGGGATCGAGAACGAGTACGGCGTCACGTGCACGTTTCGCGGACAGCGGCGGCTGAGCCCCGACGAGGTCGCGCGCTACCTGTTCCGCAAGGTCGTCAGCTGGGGCCGCAGCAGCAACGTCTTCCTGCGCAACGGTGCGCGGCTCTACCTCGACGTCGGCAGCCACCCGGAGTACGCCACGCCCGAGTGCGACGACGTCACCGAGCTGGTCACCCACGACAAGGCGGGGGAGCGGGTCCTCGAGGGCCTGCTGCTGGACGCCGAGCAGCGGCTGCACGACGAGGGGATCGCGGGCGAGATCTACCTGTTCAAGAACAACACCGACTCGGCCGGCAACTCCTACGGCTGCCACGAGAACTACCTCGTCTCCCGGGCCGGGGAGTTCTCCCGGCTGGCCGACGTGCTGATCCCGTTCCTGGTGACCCGCCAGATCATCGTGGGCGCCGGGAAGGTGACCCAGACGCCACGCGGCACGAGCTACTCGGTGAGCCAGCGCGCCGAGCACATCTGGGAGGGCGTGAGCAGCGCGACGACGCGCAGCCGCCCGATCATCAACACCCGCGACGAGCCGCACGCCGACGCCGAGAAGTACCGCCGCCTCCACGTCATCGTCGGAGACTCGAACATGAGCGAGACGACGACGATGCTCAAGGTGGCCTCGTGCGACCTGGTGCTGCGGATGATCGAGGAGGGCGTGGTGATGCGCGACCTCACGATGGAGAACCCGATCCGGGCGATCCGCGAGATCTCCCACGACGTCACCGGCCGCCGCAAGGTCCGCCTCGCCAACGGCCGGGAGGCGAGCGCCCTCGACATCCAGGGCGAGTACCTCTCCAAGGCCCGCGACTTCGTCGACCGCCGCGGCATCTCCACGCCGATCATCGAGCGGTCCCTCGACCTGTGGGAGCGCGGGCTCAAGGCCGTCGAGTCCGACGACCTCAGCCTGGTCGACCGCGAGATCGACTGGGTCATCAAGTGGAAGCTGATCGACCGCTACCGCGCCAAGCACGGCATCCCGCTCAGCCACCCCCGGGTCGCACAGCTCGACCTCGCCTACCACGACATCCACCGCGGCCGCGGCCTCTACTACCTGCTGGAGAAGCGCGGCTCGGTCGCCCGGGTGAGCAGCGACCTGAAGATCTTCGAGGCCAAGTCCGTCCCGCCGCAGAACACCCGCGCGCGGCTGCGTGGCGAGTTCATCCGGCGCGCGCAGGAGCGGCGCCGTGACTTCACCGTCGACTGGGTGCACCTCAAGCTGAACGACCAGGCGCAGCGCACCGTGCTGTGCAAGGACCCGTTCCGGGCGTACGACGAGCGCGTGCAACGCCTGATCGACGGCATGTGACACAAGCCTTCGGGCACTCGGTAGGGTTTGCGCGTGCTGATGCGCCTGCGACGTCCCTCCGTGCTCCTCCTGTCGACCCTGCTGCCGGCGAGCCTCGCGCTCGCCGCGTGCGGCGGATCGGACTCCGACGAGGTCAAGGGCCTCGACGCCGTCACGATCAGCGGCCCGGTCGGCGAGGCGCCGAAGCTGGACTGGAAGTCCGTGATGACCGCGAAGAAGCCGGCGGCGAAGGTCATCACCGAGGGCGACGGCGCGACGCTGAAGAAGGGCGACGTGGTGCGCGTGGAGTTCACCCTCGCCGACGGCTGGACGCACAAGGTCCCGTTCGACAGCTACGACGCGACGTCGCTGAGCACACTGGTCACGGTCGGCACCGACAAGGAGCCGCAGTCCCTGACCGACCTGCTGTCCCTCGGCTTCGCCGACGAGATCAAGGCGGGCCAGAAGGTCGGCAGCCGCATCGCGGTCACCGTGGGCAGCGACGTCGCCTTCGGCGGCTACCTCGGCAGCCAGGCCGCCAGCCTGCTGGCGGGCCTCGACATCGGCAACGAGGACGGGCTCCTCTTCGTCGCAGACATCGCCGGCATCGCCGGCCCGGAGGGCACCGAGGAGGCTGCACCGGCGTGGGCGCCGAAGATCGTCGAGACCGACGGCGCGCCGACCGGCCTCGACTTCAAGGGCACGCCGAAGCCGTCCGGTGACCTCGAGGTCGCCACGCTGACCAAGGGCTCCGGCCCGGTCGTCACCAAGGGCCAGACCATCCTGGCCCACTACCTCGGCCAGATCCCGGGGGCCGACAAGCCCTTCGACGAGAACTACTCCAAGGGCACGGGCCTCGAGGCCGTCGTCGGCGGCAAGGACGCCAGCGTCGTCAAGGGCTGGTCGCAGGCCCTCGTCGGCCTGCCCGTCGGCAGCCGCGTGCTGATCCAGATCCCGCCGAAGCTCGGCTACGGCGACAAGGCCCAGGGCGAGGACATCCCCGCCAACTCGACGCTCTACTTCGTCGTCGACATCCTCGACGCCGCCGACACCCCGCCGAAGCCGGAGCCGGCCCCCGAGGCCACGCCGACCGACGGCGCGGCTCCGACCGACGGCGCCACCGACCCCAGCGCCGAGCCGAGCACGGATGCCAGCACCGAAGAGTGAGCGTCTCCTCAACCTGCTGATCATGCTCCTGGTGCAGCGCAGGCCGATCGCCAAGGAGCGGATCCGCGAGCTGCTGTACCCGGACTCACGCCCGGACGCCTTCGAGAAGATGTTCGAGCGTGACAAGGAGGAGCTGCGCAGCCTCGGCGTGCCCGTCGAGGTCGCGACGATCGACCCGCTCTTCGAGGACGAGGTCGGCTACCGCGTCCCGCCGGAGGCGTTCGCGCTGCCCGACGTCGAGCTGACGCCCGAGGAGGCCGCCGTCGTCGGCATCGCCTCGCGGGTGTGGCAGCACGCGACGATGGCGCAGGCGACCACCGACGCCGTGCGCAAGCTCACCGCAGCCGGGATCGACGTCGACCTGGACGCCCTGGAGATCGCCCGACCACTGCTGACCGCCGAGGAGCCGGCGTTCGAGAAGTGCTGGGTCGCGGTGTGCGAGCGCAACGCGATCGAGTTCGACTACCAGCGCCCGGACGCGGACGCCCCGATGCGGCGCCGGGTCCAGCCGTGGGGAGTCGTGCGGTACTCGGGGCGTTGGTACCTCGTCGGGTACGACGCCGACCGCGCCGCCGAGCGGGTCTTCCGGCTCTCCCGGGTGCAGGGCGAGGTCGAGCTGGTGGGCCCGCCGCGCGCCTACGACGTCCCGCCGGAGACCGACGTGCGCGAGATCGCCCGCCGGATGGCGCCGCCGACGCCGAGCACGACCGCCGTGCTGCTGGTCCGCGACGGAGCCGGCCACGGCCTGCGTCGCTCCGCGGAGCGGATCGAGGTCGGCGTCGAGGGACCCGACGACCGGACCGGTTGGGACCGGCTGGTGCTGGTCCGCCCCACCCAGGGCCTGGCCGACGAGGTGTTGTCGCACGGTCCCGACGTCGTCCTCGTCGAGCCGGCCGCGATCCGGGAGCAGGTCGTCGCCCGCCTCGAGCAGGTGGCCGGATGAGCCGCACCCCCGCACCGGGCGCACGGGACCAGGTGGCCCGGCTGCTGACCCTGGTCCCGTTCCTGCACCATCGCGACGGCGTCCGGCTGGAGGAGGCCGCCCAGCTGTTGGGTACGACGCCCAAGCAGGTCGTGCAGGACCTCAAGGTCCTGTTCATGTGCGGACTGCCGGGCGGGCTGCCGGACGACCTGATCGACGTCGACCTGGACGCCATCGTCACCGAGGAGGGCAGCCCGGTCACGGAGGGCGTGATCCGGGTCGAGAACGCCGACTACCTCGCCCGGCCGCTGCGGCTGAGCGCGACGGAGGCCTCGGCGATGATCGTCGCCCTCCGGATGCTCCGCGACACCGCGGCCGCCGGCGCCAATCCCGAGCTCGTCGACCGCGTGCTCGCCAAGCTCGAGGCCGCCGCCGGCGCACCGCACGTCGAGATCACGCCCTCGCCGCGCGATGCCCAGCAGGTGGTCGCCGCCCAGCTGACGGCGCTCGTCGACCAGGCCGTGGCCACCGGCCGGCAGCTGCGGCTGCTCTACTTCGTGCCCTCGCGCGACGAGGAGTCCGAGCGGGTCGTCGATCCCTACGGCGTGGTCACCCACGGCGTGTTCTCCTACCTCGACGCCCACTGCCACCGTGCGGAGGGCGAGCGGCTGTTCCGGCTGGACCGGATCACCAAGGCCGAGCTCCTCCCGACGTCGCGTACCGTCCCGGCCCGCGCGCCGCGGGACCTCAGTGACGGGCTGTTCACCGACGACGCCGCCCCGGACGCGACCATCGTGACCCTCCGCCTGGAGCCCCCGGCGCGGTGGGCGACCGACTACTACCCGATGCGCGACGTGCGTGCCAACGACGACGGCTCGGCCGAGGTCGACCTGGTGGTGGTGGACCGCAGGTGGTTGACGAGGCTGCTGCTGCGGCTGGCGCCGCACGCGACGGTGGTCCACCCCTCGGAATTCACCGACACTTTCACCGCTCGCGCACAGGAGACCCTCAGTCTGTACCGGTGAGAGCGGCGTAGGATGATCCACGTCAGCACAACCCGACGATCGAGAGTTGGTCCCCGCCGATGTTTCCCCTGATCGGAATGCCCCAGGGCGCCGAGTGGCTCGTCATCCTGGCGATCGTGGTGCTGGTCTTCGGCGCCGCCAAGCTTCCCGACCTCGCCCGCGGCACGGGCCAGGCACTGCGGATCTTCAAGGCCGAGACCAAGGGGCTCCGCGACGACGAGGACGACGAGAAGAAGCCCACGACCTCGACCGGTGAGCTGAACGCCGCCGACGACATCGCCGAGGGCGAGATCGTCGACGAGCGCCGCGAGAACAACGCCTGACCCTTGGCGTTCACGGGACTTCTCAAGCTCTTCATCGGGAAGCCCGTCCATCCCGTCGGTGACGACGGGCGGATGGCGCTGTCCGACCACCTGCGCGAGCTGCGCGCGCGGATCCTCAAGGCCGCGTTCGTGCTGCTCGTCGGGTTCATCGTCGCGCTCTTCTTCTTCGACCCGATCTTCGCGGTCATCAACGACCCCTACCAGAAGGCCCGCGAGGCGCTGGGTGCCGAACGCACGATGGCGACGACCAGTGGCGTCGCCGGCGGCTTCATCCTCTACCTGAAGCTGTGCGGCATCGCTGCCGTCGTCGGCACCAGCCCGGTCTGGCTCTACCAGATCTGGGCGTTCGTCCTCCCTGGCCTGCACTCCAACGAGAAGCGCTGGACGATCCTGTTCGCGGTGATCGCCGGCCCGCTCTTCCTCGGTGGCATCGCGCTCGGCTACGTCACGCTGCCGAAGGGCCTGGAGATCCTGATCGGGTTCACCCAGGCCGACCTCACCAACCTCGTCGAGTTCAACGAGTACCTCAGCTTCTTCACCCGCACCCTGCTGGTCTTCGGCGTCGCCTTCGAGATCCCGGTGTTCGTGGTGCTCCTCAACATGGCCGGCGTGGTCAAGGGCAAGGCGCTCGGGGCCGCGCGGCCGTGGATCGTCATCGGGACCTTCATCTTCGCCGCGGCCGCCACCCCGTCGACGGATCCGTTCACGATGACGTTCATGGCGGTGCCGATGATCGTGCTGTTCCTCCTCTCCGAGGTCATCGCGCGGCTCAACGACCGGCGTCGCGCGGGCCGGGCCATCAATGCCGGGCTCTCGCCCGACGAGGCCAGCCCGCTCGAGCTCTGACACCGCGGCGCTAGCCTTCACCCGTGCCCCGCGCGATCGTCCTGACCAACCCGACCTCGGGCAAGGGGCGGGGTGCGCGGATGCGGGACGAGGCGCTGCCCCGGTTCCACGGCGCCGGATGGCGTACGACGGCCCTCACCGGCCGCGACGCCGACGAAGCCCTCGACCTGGCCCGCGTGGCCGCGGCCGAGGAGCCCGACGTGCTCGTCGTGTGCGGCGGCGACGGGATGGTCAACATCGGCATCCAGGCGGTCGCCGGCACCGGCGTGCCGCTCGGCATCCTGCCCGCCGGCACCGGCAACGACTTCGCCCGCTACTTCGACCTGCCGCGCGGCGACGGTGCCGCGGCCGCCGTACGCATCCTCCACGGGGCCCCGCGCACCGTCGACCTGGCCAGGATCGCTGACCGGTACTTCGGCTGTGTCCTGGCTGCCGGCTTCGACGCGGTCGTCAACGAGCGCGCCAACCGGATGCGCTGGCCCCGCGGGCAGATGCGCTACAACCTCGCCACCCTCGCCGAGCTCCCGGTGCTCCGGCCGCTGCGCTACGTCCTCGAGCTCGACGGCGTCGAGCGCCAGGTCGAGGCGACGCTGGTGGCGGTCGGCAACGGCCCCTCCTTCGGCGGCGGCCTGCGGATCACCGAGGGTGCCCTGCTCGACGACGGGCTGCTCGACGTCGTGCTGATCAAGCCGCTGACCCGCCGCGAGCTGGTGCGGACCTATCCGAAGCTGTTCGACGGGAGTCACGTGACCCATCCGCAGTACGAGCGCCACCGGGTGCGCCGGGTGACCGTCGCCTGCTCCGGCATCGTCGGGTACGCCGACGGCGAGCGCTTCGGTCCGCTGCCCCTGACTGTCGAGTCCGTCCCGGGAGCCCTGCAGGTGATCGCATGAATCACCCCACGAGGTTCTGTGCTTCCCCCGCTTCGCTCCTCCAGCCCACAACCTCGCGGGGACCCCGATGAGCGAGCACGACGACCACCTCAGCCCGGCGCAGCGCTACGCGTCGTACCGCAAGGACAAGGGCCACCCCGTCTTCCGCGACTTCGCCGCCGGCTTCCCGTTCGACCTCGACGACTTCCAGGTCGAGGGCTGCAAGGCGGTCGAGGACGGCGACGGCGTGCTCGTCGCGGCGCCCACCGGAGCCGGCAAGACGGTGGTGGGGGAGTTCGCGGTCCACCTCGCGCTCGAGACCGACCGCAAGTGCTTCTACACGACCCCGATCAAGGCGCTGTCCAACCAGAAGTACCACGACCTGGTCGAGCGCTACGGCGCCGAGAAGGTCGGCCTGCTGACCGGCGACACCACCATCAACGGCGAGGCGCCCGTGGTGGTGATGACGACCGAGGTGCTGCGCAACATGCTCTACGCACGCTCCCGGACCCTCGTCGGGCTCGGGTTCGTCGTCATGGACGAGGTGCACTACCTCGCCGACCGCTCCCGCGGCGCCGTGTGGGAGGAGGTCATCATCCACCTGCCCGAGTCGGTGTCGGTGATCTCGCTGTCGGCGACGGTCTCCAACGCCGAGGAGTTCGGAGAGTGGCTCGAGACCGTGCGCGGTGCGACCCGCACGATCGTCGCCGAGCGCCGCCCGGTGCCGCTGTTCCAGCACGTGATGGTCGGGCGCCGGCTGCTCGACCTGTTCGCGTCGACCGACGTCGACGCGGCCGCCGGCTTCGTCCGCGAGGGCGCCCCGGTCAACGACGAGCTGATGAAGCTGGCCCGCGACGACTGGGCCTCCAGCCGGCTCAAGGGCCACCGCCAGCCACGCGGGTCCCGGCAGGGCGGGCCCGGCAGCCGCAACGTCGGCAACGGGCGCCGCATCTGGATCCCCGGCCGCCTCGACGTCGTCGAGCGGCTGCGTCGCGACAACCTGCTCCCGGCGATCGACTTCATCTTCAGCCGCGCCGGCTGCGACGCCGCCGTGCAGCAGTGCCTCGACGCCAACCTCCGGCTCACCTCGCCCGAGGAGCGTGACGAGGTCATCGCGTACGTCGAGAGCACCCTCGGCGGGCTCCCGTCGGCCGACCTCCACGTGCTCGGCTACCACGACTTCCTCGACGCCGCGTCCCGTGGCATCGCCGCGCACCACGCCGGGATGCTGCCGGCGTTCAAGGAGTGCGTCGAGGAGCTCTACCTGCGCGGTCTGGTCAAGATCGTGTTCGCGACCGAGACCCTCGCGCTCGGCATCAACATGCCGGCCCGCACCGTGGTGCTGGAGAAGCTGAGCAAGTGGAACGGCGAGACGCACGCCGACATCACGCCGGGGGAGTACACCCAGCTCACCGGCCGGGCCGGTCGCCGCGGCCTCGACGTCGAGGGGCACGCGGTCGTGCTCTGGCAGCCCGGGATGAACCCGCGCGAGCTCGCCGGTCTCGCCTCCACCCGCACCTACCCGCTGCGCTCGAGCTTCCGGCCGTCGTACAACATGGCGGTCAACCTGGTGCACTCCTACGGCCGTCACCAGGCGCGGGAGCTGCTGGAGCAGTCCTTCGCCCAGTTCCAGGCCGACCGTGCCGTGGTCGGGCTGGCCCGTCAGCTGCGCAAGGCGGAGGACGCGCTGGCCGGGTACGCCGACGCGGCGCAGTGCCACCTCGGCGACTTCATGGAGTACGCCGGCCTGCGCCGCCGGATCTCCGAGCTGGAGAAGGAGTCGAGCAAGGTACGTCGGCAGGACCGGCGCGACGACGCCCTCGCCTCGCTCGAGAAGCTCAAGCCCGGCGACGTGATCGTCGTACCGGTCGGGAAGTTCGCCGGTCCCGCCGTCGTCGTCGACCCCGGCCTGTCCGAGCACGGCCACCGCCCGCTCGTCATCACCGCCGAGCGGCAGGGCCGGCGGCTGGCGATGATGGACTTCCCGACGCCGGTCGAGCCGGTCGCCCGGATCAAGCTGCCCAAGCGGGTCGACGCCCGCAACCCCCACCAGCGCAAGGACATCGCCCAGCAGGTGCGCGAGGCGGTGCGGACGCTCCCGCTGTCACTCACCCGTCCGCGCGCCGAGCGCGGCCCGCTCGACGAGGACGTCGCCCGGCAGATCCAGGCGTTGCGCGCCCAGGTCCGCGAGCACCCCTGCCACGGCTGTGCCGACCGCGAGGACCATGCCCGGTGGGCGGAGCGCTACGCGAAGCTGCAGAAGGACACCGACCTGCTCTCCGCGCGGATCGAGCGTCGTACCAACACCGTGGCGCGCACCTTCGACCGCGTCTGCGAGGTGCTCGAGGCCCTCGACTACCTCCACGACGACGAGGTCACCGAGCGCGGCCGCGGCCTGATGCGGATCTACTCCGAGCTCGACCTCGTCGCCGCCGAGTCGCTGCGCACGGGCCTGTGGGACGACCTGACGCCCTCCCAGCTCGGCGCGGTGCTCTCCGCACTCGTCTACGAGGCCCGCCGCCCCGAGGACGGCCCGCCGAACACCCCGGGCGGTGCCATCGCGGTCACCATCGAGGCGATGACCCGCCTGTGGGGCGAGCTGGAGCGGCTCGAGCGCGAGCACCGTCTCGACTTCCTCCGCAAGCCCGACGCCGGCTTCGCGTGGACCGCCTGGCGCTGGGCCGAGGGCCAGGAGCTCGACGAGATCATCACCCGCAACGACCAGACCGCCGGCGACTTCGTGCGCCAGATGAAGCAGCTCATCGACTTCGCGGGCCAGATCGCCGACGCCGCAGCCGGCACGCCGGTCCGCGACACGGCCCGGCAGCTGGTCAAGCTGCTGCGGCGCGGGATCGTCGCGACGGGCTGACCGGTCAGCCGAGCGCGCCGGGCGCGACGGAGCGCTCAGCGGCACGCAACCGGTCGGCGTACGCCGCACCGTGAGGTGACAGGGCGGCCACGGCGCGGCGGCGGTCGTCGGGGTCGATCCGGCGCACGACGATGCCCTGGGCGACCAGCCGGTCGACGTGCCGGGTCAGGCTGGCAGCCGGGACGACCGCAGCCGTCGCGATCTCGCTCATGGTGAGCCCGGGCTCGTCGCCGATCACCGCGATGATCCGCCAGTGGTCCATCGCCAGGCCCTGCTCGTCGAGGATGGGCTGGAGCACCCGGCGCAGGCCGGCCTCGACCTGCCGCACCCGCACGGCCAGGCTGCCCTGCCGCTGCTGGCTCACCGCGGCCTCCTTGCCCGGTTTGTGACGTTCGTGTGAACGCGTGTGAACACCGGGGGCACCCGGCCATTCCGCTTCTAACCTATTCATCCGTGCCCCTCCTGCGCCATGACGACCGGCTGAGCGTGGCCTTCGTCGTACCGCTCCAGGGACCGACGGGCATCTACGGCCCCTCCTGCCTGGCGTGCGGCGAGCTCGCGGTCGAGCAGCTGAACGCCGGCGCCGGGATCACCGGCCGTCAGGTCGAGCTGGTGGTGGTCGACGGGGGCCGGGAGCCCGAGGTCGTGGCCGCGGAGGTCGGTCGCCTGGTCGACGGCGGACGGGTGGAGGCGGTCGCGGGCTGGCACACGTCGGCGGTGCGGCAGGCGATCACCCGACGGGTCGGCGGTCGTGTCGTGTACGCGTTCGGCGCCATGCACGAGGGCGGCGACCCGACGCCCGGAGTGTTCCTGATCGGGGAGCGGCCGATCAACCAGCTGCTGCCGGCGGCGCACTGGATGCGCGAGGAGCTCGGTGTGGGCCGCTGGGCGATCCTCGGGAACGACTACGTGTTCCCACGGGTGACCGGCACGACGGCCCGCCTGGCACTCGAGGACACCCCGTCCGAGGTCGTGAGCGAGACCTACGTGCCGCTCGGCACCACCGACTTCGCGACGGTGATCGACGGCCTCACGCGCCAGCCGGTCGACGGCGTGATCATGCTCCTGATGGGCCAGGACGCCGTGCACTTCAACCGGCAGTTCGCCCGCTCCGGCCTGACGGCGACGCTCCCGCGGCTGAGCCCCGCGGTCGAGGAGAACACCCTGCTCGCCGGTGGACTGGCTGCCAGCGAGGGGATGTACGCCGCGGCGGCGTACTTCGACGGCATGGGCACCGCCGAGAGCTCGGCACTGGCGCGCGACTACTACGCCCGCTGGGGCCGGTGGGCGCCCGCGCTCAACGCGGTCGGGGAGTCCTGCTACGAGGCGATCACCTTCCTCGCCCGGGTCGGGGAGGTCTGCGGCTCCCTGAGCGTGGCGGCGGCCGCGGCGCTGCCCGACGGCCACTTCTACTCCAGCCCGCGCGGCCTGATGCGGCTCGACGGGAACCTGCTGGACCAGGACGTGTACGTCGCGGTCGCCGACGGCCTCGGCTTCCGCGTCGAGCAGCAGATCGCGCGCGTGCACTAGACGCCACCGGCAGCGCGTCGGGCGGCCTGCCACACAGGTCCCAGGTCCGCCTCGTGGGCCTGGACCCCGAGCCGGCGCCACAGCACGGCCCCACCCTCGAGGTCGTAGCGGTGCTCGGCGTGCTCGGGCGGCGGCGCACCGACCAGGAGCACCGACGACATCACCCGGTGGCCACCCAGGAGCGCGCGAGCGGTGAGTGCGTCGATGGTGAGGTCCTCGACCAGGACCGGGCCGCTCGCGGAGAGCACCTCCGTGGTCTGGTGGACCCGGCCCGGCTCCTCGCCGTGGCGGCCCAGGACGAGCGACTCCCGCAGCGCGAGCACCGCCCCGTCGCGGATCCGGGCCTGCGTCGACCGCTGGACCGCGGCGCCGGCGGCGACGACGAACGGCTCGCCGGCCCAGGTCAGCACGGCACCTCGGCCCAGGGTGATCCGCACGTCCCAGCGGGCCCGGCCACCGCGCATGTCGAACGCGACGGTGCCCCCCGGCTCCACCACGTCGAGCCGGGCACCCGCGTCCACCGCGATGTCGACCTCCACCCTGTCCCCGGCCAGCAGCAGGGCGCCCTCGGGCACGAGCGAGATCCGCGCGCCGGTGAGGTCGTGGTCGACGAGCACCGGCCGCAGCGAGGACGCGGTCGGGTCGGAGAGGGTGACCGTGCTGCGCACCAGGCACCGGCCGGTGTCCGCGGGGGACACGCGGATCCGGGTCCGGGCGGTGCGCTCAGTGCTCGTGAGCATGCACGTGCCGCGCCATCGGGCCGGGGTCGACCGGCACCAGGTTCCCTGCTGTCTGGCTGCGGCGGACCTCCTCGACCCACGCCACGAGTGCGTCGATGCTGGACCGGTCGGTGCGGGAGAGCCCGATGACGGGCCGTTCGCCGCGGGCCGCGGTGGCGTCGGCCAGCATCCGGGGCACGTCCACGCCGACGTGCGGCGCCAGGTCGGTCTTGTTCACGATCAGCAGGTCGGCGCGCTCGATGCCGGGACCGCCCTTGCGTGCGACGTCGCCGCCGCCGGCGACGTCGAGGACGAACACCTGGGCGTCGACGAGGGCGGGGGAGAAGGTCGCGGTGAGGTTGTCGCCGCCGGACTCGAGCAGCACCAGGTCCAGGCCCGGGAAGGCGTCCTCGAGCTCCTCGACGGTCGTGAGGTTCGCGCTGATGTCGTCCCGGATCGCGGTGTGCGGGCAGGCGCCGGTCTCGACCGCGCGGATCCGCTCCGGGGCCAGCACGCCGGCGGAGCGCAGGAAGCGGGCGTCCTCGTCGGTGTAGATGTCGTTGGTGACGACCGCGAGCTCCAGGCGCTCGGACAGCTCCCGGCACAGCAGCGCGATCAGGGAGCTCTTGCCGGTGCCGACCGGACCACACACGCCGAGGCGCAGGGGTCGCGCAGGCGGCGACGCTGGGTGGGGATGGGTGTGGTCAGGCACGGAACAACCTCCTGGTGCTGGCGGCATGGGCCTGTGCCCACGCCTCGATCTGGGGGGCCGAGCAGGCCGGGATGTCGGTGGGCAGCTCCGCCCACGACACCGCGGCCTCCAGGTCGGCGATGCCGGTGAGCGACTCGGCGGCCCACCCGGCCACCGTGACCGGGTCGAGGGGCATCAGCTTGAGCGCGGCGGCGCAGACCGTCTGCACGTCGTCGTAGGCGACCAGGCGGGCGACCGAGGCCGCGCCCAGGCCGAGGCCGGCGCAGAGGGCACCGAGGACCGTCGAGCGGCTCGGACGCGGGAGGTCGTCCAGCGGGCGCGCCAGGTCCGGCCAGGTCCGGCGCACCAGTCGCAGCAACGCGTGACCCTGCACCCGGGACGCCTCGCGCAGCGCCGGCGACACGGTGCGGGCGGCCCATGCCCGCTCCACCTGGTCGAGGGAGCCGTGCCGCTCGACGGTGGCACGGGCCACGACGGCGGTGCCCGCCTCGACCCGGGTGCTGCTCAGCAGGCGGGTGCGGAGGTAGCCGGGGACGTCGGCGGCGCTCAGCCCGTGTGCCAGGGCGCCTTCGAGGGTGCCGGACTGCGTGTGCCCGCCGACGGGCAGGCGCGCGTCGGCGAGCAGCAGGAGGACCAGCTCGGGATGGGTCATGGCGGTGCCTCAGAACATCGAGTAGAGCCGTGCCAGTGGCAGCTCGGTCGCCGGTGCCGGGACGACCCGCTCGCCGTCGACGTCGATCTGGAACGTCTCGGGATCGATCTCGATGCGTGGCAGCGCCGTGTTGTTGACCATGTCGGCCTTGCTCACCGCGCGGGTCGGTCGCACGGCCGCCAGCCGGCGGCGCAGGCCGAGCCGATCAGCGAGGCCGTCGGCGAGGGCTGCCGGGGACACGAAGGTGACGGCGTGCGCACTGCCGTCGTCCACCAGGGTCGGACGCATCAGCACCGGCTGCGGTGTCGGGATCGACGCGTTGGGGTCCCCGAGCGCTCCCCACACGAGCGCTCCGGACTTCAGCACCACTTGCGGACGGATCCCGAAGAACCGCGGATCCCACAGCACCAGGTCGGCGAGCTTGCCGACCTCGACCGAGCCGACCTCGTGGTCGATGCCGTGCGCGACCGCGGGGTTGATCGTGTACTTGGCGACGTAGCGTCGTGCCCGTGCGTTGTCGGCCGGCCCCTCGGCGAGGTCGCCGTGGGCGCCGTACCTGGCCTTCATCACGTGCGCGACCTGCCAGGTCCGGCAGATCACCTCGCCGATGCGCCCCATCGCCTGCGCGTCCGAGGACGTGATCGACAGCGCGCCGATGTCGTGGAGCAGGTCCTCGGCGGCGATGGTCGTGGCCCGGATCCGGGACTCGGCGAAGGCGAGGTCCTCGGGCACCTGCGGGTTGAGGTGGTGGCAGACCATGAGCATGTCCAGGTGCTCGGCGACGGTGTTGACCGTGTGCGGCAGGGTCGGGTTGGTCGAGCCGGGGACGACGTGCGGGAGCGAGGCGACCGTGAGGATGTCGGGCGCGTGGCCGCCGCCCGCGCCCTCCGCGTGGAAGGCGTGGATGCCGCGACCGGCGATCGCGCCGATGGTGGACTCGACGTAGCCCGCCTCGTTGAGGCTGTCGGAGTGGAGGGCGACCTGCAGCCCGAACTCGTCGGCTGCGCGGAGCGAGGCGTCGATCGCCGCGGGGGTCGAACCCCAGTCCTCGTGGACCTTGTATCCCGCGGCGCCTGCGAGCGCCTGCTCGGCCAGGCCGCCCGCGCTGACCGTGTTGCCCTTGCCGAACAGGAGCACGTTGAGCGGCACCGGGTCGAGCGCCCGGTGGACGGTGGTGAGGTGCCAGGCGCCCGGCGTGACCGTGGTCGCCTTCGAGCCCTCCGAGGGTCCGGTGCCGCCACCGGCGATCGTCGTGATGCCGGTGGCGAGGGCCTCGACCAGCTGCGAGCGCGAGAGCAGGTGGACGTGCACGTCGATCGCGCCGGCGGTGAGGATCTTGCCCTCGCCGGCGATCACGTCCGTGCCCGGGCCGATGACCAGGTCCGGGTGGACGCCGTCCGCGATGTCGGGGTTGCCCGACCGGCCGAGCGCGACGATCCGGCCGGCGCGGATCCCGACGTCGGCGCGGACCACGCCCCAGTGGTCCAGCACGACCGCGTTGGTGATGACGGTGTCGAGCGCGCCTTGCGCGCAGGTGCGGGTCGACTGTGCCATGGACTCGCGGATCGACTTGCCGCCGCCGAAGACGGCCTCCTCGCCGCCGATCACCCAGTCCTGCTCGACCTCGATCCACAGGTCCGTGTCGCCCAGGCGGACCTGGTCGCCGACGGTGGGGCCGTAGAGGGCGGCGTACGCCGCGCGGCTGATCTCAACCATCGAGCGCGCCTCCGTCCGTGCGGACCTGGATGCCCGGCACGACGCGAGCACCGCGCAGGGCGACGATCCCGACCTCCTGCGACGCGCCGGGCTCGAAGCGGCGCGACGTCCCGGAGGGGATGTCCAGCCGGAAGCCGTGCGCGGCGGCGCGGTCGAGGTCGAGCGCCGCGTTGGCGTCGGGGAGGTGGATGTGCGACCCGATCTGCACGGGCCGGTCGCCGGTGTTCGTCACCACGATCACGCCGCGCTCGTCGGGGGACCGGTCCCCGTTCAGCACGACCGTTCCGGGAGCGGTCCGGGTCGCGCCCGGACCGTCGCTCACGATGCCCATGGGTCCTGGCTCCTCACGCGATCGGGTGGTGGAGGGTGACGAGCTTGCGCCCGTCGTCGAACGTGGCCTCGACCTGGACGTCGACCAGCATCTCGGGGACGCCGGCCATCACCTGCTCGCGAGCCAGCACGCCCCGGCCGCGCTCCATCAGGTCGACGACGGTGCCGCCGGCGCGCGCCTCCTCGATGACCCAGCAGGAGAGCAGCGCGACGGCCTCCGGATAGTTGAGCCGGACCCCGCGGGCCAGCCGGTCCCGGGCGATCATGCCGGCCACGCTCAGCAGCAGCTTCTCCGTGTCGGAGGGTGTCAGGTGCATGGCGCTCAGACCGCCATCGCCGTACGGACCGCGTCCAGGGCTCCGGGGCCCCCCGCGCCGCTCGAGGTGACGCGGCCGGACTCCAGCACGTAGTAGGCGTCGGTGCTGCGCAGCGCGAAGCCGACGTGCTGCTCGACCAGCAGGACGGACAGGTCGCCGCGAGCCGTGAGCGCCGCGATGACGCCCTCGATCTCCGCGACGACGTTGGGCTGGATGCCCTCCGTGGGCTCGTCGAGGATCAGCATCCGTGGGTTCGTCAGCAGCGTCCGGGCGATGGCCAGCTGCTGGCGCTGGCCGCCGGACAGCAGGCCGGCGCGGCGCCCGAGCAGGTCACGCAGTGCCGGGAAGGTGTCGAGCACCCCGTCGATGGCGGAGAGTTGCGTGGAGACCAGCTGGAGGTTCTCCAGGGTGGTCATGTGGGGGAACGACAGCTGGCCCTGCGGCACGTAGCCGAGGCCGCGGGCGACCCGCTTGTTGGGGCGCAGCCGGGTGACGTCCTCGCCGTCGAGGAGGACCTGGCCCCGCATCACCGGCAGCAGGCCGACGGCGACGCGCAGCAGGGTGGTCTTGCCGGCCCCGTTGTGCCCCATCACGGCCACGGCGCCGCCCTCGGGCACGTGGAGCGAGACGCCCTCCAGGACCCGGGTCCGGCCGTAGCCGGCCGTCACGTCGCGCAGCTCAAGCATGGTCCGCCTCCTCGGCAGTACGGCCCAGGTAGACCTCCTGGACCCTCGGGTCGGCCTGGATCTCGGCGACGGTGCCCTCGGCGAGGACCTTGCCGGCGTGCATCACGGTCACGACGTCCGCATAGCTGCGCACGAACTCCATGTCGTGCTCGATGACCACGATGGTCCGCTCGCTGCCGATCCGCCGGAGCAGGTCGCCCGTCTGCTCGCGCTCCTCGGCGCTCATCCCGGCAACGGGCTCGTCGAGCAGCATCACGCGGGCGTCCTGCACGAGCAGCATGCCGATCTCCAGCCACTGCTTCTGCCCGTGGGCCAGCACTCCTGCGGGCCGCTCCCGCAGGTCGGTGAGCCCGATCGTCTCGAGCGCCTCCTCGACGTACGACGGCGTTCCCCGGCGAGCCAGGCCCATCCGCCAGGCCCGGCGGTGGATGCCGCCGGCGATGTCGAGGTTCTGCAGGACGGAGAGGCCCTCGAACACGGTGGCCGTCTGGAAGGTGCGTCCGATGCCGGAGCGCACGATCCGGTGCGGCTTGGTGCGCAGCAGGTCCTGGTTGCGGTAGCGGATCAGGCCACTCGCGGGCACCAGTCCGGTCACCGCGTCGACCAGCGTGGTCTTGCCCGCGCCGTTCGGCCCGATCAGGAAGTGCAGCCGGCCCTGGAGCAGGGTCAGGTCGACGTCGTCGATCGCGCGGAACCCGTCGAAGTCGACGCACACTCCGCGGACCTCGAGGTAGTCGTCGTTCACCGGACCACCTCCAGCTCGTCCGCGGGTGCAGCCGGCGTGGTGCGGGTGCGCCGGGGCGGCGACGGCAACGCTCGCAGTCGACTGCGCACCTGGGACCCGACGCTGCCCAGCCCGGCCGGGAAGAAGAGGATCACCACGATGAAGAGCAGCCCCAGGAAGTAGGTCCACTGGTCGGGGAAGGACTCGGACAGCGCGGTCCGCCCGAACCCGACGGCGAGCGCGCCGAGTGCCGGCCCGAGCAGCAGCGCGCGTCCACCGAGGGCGACGCCCGCGATCAGGAAGATCGATGCGGTTGCGTCGACGTCGGACGGGGAGATGATGCCGGTGATCGGCGCGAACAGCGCACCGCCGATGCTGGCCATCACCGCTGCCAGCACGAAGGCGACCAGCTTGATGTTGGCCGGGTCGTGGCCGAGGAAGCGGACGCGCTCCTCGGCGTCGCGGGTCGCGACGAGCAGCTCGCCGAACCGGCTGCGGTACAGCTGCCACACCACGACGAGGCAGACCACCAGGACCGTCGCGGCGATCGAGTAGATCATCCGCTTGTTCGCCGGGTCGTAGAGGTTGTAGCCGAAGAACTGGGTGAACTGGTTGAGACCGTTGAACCCGCCGGTCTGCTTGATGGTGGCGACCAGCAGTGTGGCGAACGCGACCGCGAGGGCCTGGGTGAGGATCGCGAAGTAGGCCCCTCTGACCCGGCGCTTGAAGATCGCCCACCCGAGGACGGTCGCCACGAGCGCCGGCAGCACGACGATGGCGGTCAGGGTGAAGGCGCCGCTCCGGAACGGCTCCCACCAGCCGGGCATGGTGCCGTCGCCGTAGAGCACCATGAAGTCGGGCACCGCGTCCGGGCCGCCGGTGGCCATCGCGGCCTCGAGCTTGAGGTGCATGGCCATCGCGTAGCCGCCGAGGCCGAAGAAGACGCCCTGGCCCATGACCAGCATCCCGCCACGGCCCCAGGCGAGGCCGATGCCGACCCCGGCGATCGCCCAGCACACGTACTTGCCGAGGTTGTTGAGGCGGAACGGGCTCAGCACGGCGGGCGCCACGACGAGCAGCGCGATCGCGATCAGCGCGATGCCCAGCAGTGGCCCCCAGGTGCGACCCCAGGTCTGCAGCTGCTTCATGCGAGCCCCCTGGTGCGAACGGTGAACAGCCCCTGCGGCCGGAGCTGGAGGAACACGACGACCAGGGCGAACGTCAGCACCTGCGCCATGCTCGAGCTGAACCAGTCGGTGAAGTAGGCCGTCACGACCCCGACGGTGAAGGCGGCGATCACGGTGCCCTTCAGCTGGCCCAGACCGCCGGCGACGACCACGAGGAACGCGGAGATGATGTACGTCGTCCCGAGGTTCGGGTTGGTGCCCGAGATGAGCGAGACCGCGACACCGCCGATGCCCGCGAGCCCCGAGCCCACGAAGAACGTGACCCGGTCGACGGTGCGGGTGGAGACCCCCATCGTCTCGGCGAGGTCGCGGTTCTGCACCGTCGCCCGGATCCGCCGCCCGTACGACGTGTACTTCAGCAGGGCGCCGAGGGCAGCCAGTGCCGCCACGGCCAGCACGATCGTGAACATCTGGCGGTAGGGCCAGTGGTAGCCGAGGACGTCGACGTTGCCGTCGAGCCAGCCCGGCGTGTGGACCGGGTCGCCCTGCGCCCCGAAGAGGTCCTTGGCGAGCTGCTGGAGGAGCAGGCTCACGCCGACCGTCACGAGGAGGGTGTCGAGCGGTCGCCGGTACATCCACTGGATGATCGCGACCTCGAGCAGCAGGCCGAGGCTGCCGGCGACCAGGAACGCGACGGGCAGGGCGAGCAGGATCGAGAGGTCGGTGTCGGTCACGACCTGCTGGGTGAGGTAGGTCGTGTAGGCGCCGGCCATGAGGAACTCACCGTGGGCCATGTTGATGACGCCCATCTGCCCGAAGGTGAGGGCCAGGCCGAGCGCGGCGATGAGCAGGAGGGCGCCGGTCGCCGTACCGGCGAGCAGGGGGGTGGTGAACGCGTCCACGGAGGACTCCTGACGAGTGGCCCGGGGTGCCGCGCCTGCCGGCACGGCACCCCGGGGAGCGGGGGTAGCGGGGGCGAGGACCGTCAGGTCACTTCGCGCTCGGGTCCCACCACGCGTAGCCCTTGAGGAACGGGTCCGGCTCGATCGGCTTCTCCGAGGACCACACGACGTCGAACTGGTTGTCGGCGTTGATCTGTCCGATCAGTGCGGTCTTGGCGATGTGGTGGTTCTCGCCGTCGATGGTGACCGTGCCCTCGGGTGCGTCGAAGCTGACACCGTCGGCCGCGGCGTTGATCTTGTCGACGTCGAACGAGTCGGCCTTCTCGACCAGGTTCTTGTAGAGGTACAGCGAGGTGTATGCCGCCTCCATCGGGTCCGAGGTCGGCCGGTCCTTGCCGTACTTGTCCTGGAAGGCCTTGATGAACGCGTCGTTCGTGGGGCTCTCGACGGACTCGAAGTAGTTCCACGCGGCGTACTGGCCGGTGACGTCCTTGCCCATCGCGGGCGCCTCCTCCTCCGCGATGGACACCGAGATGATCGGCGTCGTCTTCGCGGTCAGGCCCTGCTCGTAGTAGGCCTTGATGAAGCCGACGTTGGACGAGCCGTTGATCGTGTTGAACACGAAGTCGGGCTTGGCGGCGACGATCTTGGCCACCTGGGTGGTCCAGTCGTCGTCGTCCAGCGGGACGTACTCCTCACCGACGATCTTGATGCCCAGCTCGGCGGCGTACTGCTTGATGATCTTGTTCGCCGTGCGCGGGAAGACGTAGTCCGACCCGGCGAGGAAGAGTGTCTTGACGCCCTTGGACTTGAGGAAGTCCATGGCCGGGATGATCTGCTGGTTGGTCGTCGCGCCCGTGTAGTAGATGTTCTTCGAGGCCTCCAGGCCCTCGTACTGCACCGGGTAGAAGAGCAGTCCGTGGTCGGCCTCGACGACCGGCAGCATCGCCTTGCGCGAGGCCGAGGTCCAGCCGCCGAAGACGGCGGCGACGCAGTCCCCGGTCAGCAGCTTCTCGATCTTCTCGGCGAAGACCGCCGGGTCGCTGGCTCCGTCCTCGACGACCGGCTCGATCTTCTTGCCGAGGATGCCGCCGGAGGCGTTGATCTGCTCCGCCGCGAGGGACAGCGAGTCGCGGACGGTCTGCTCGCTGATCGCCATCGCGCCGGAGGTGGAGTTGAGGAAACCGAGCTTGATGGTGTCGCCGGAGGAGTCGACGCAGCTCGTGGAGGAGGCGCCTTCGTCGCCGGCCTTGGAGCCACCGCAGGCGCTCAGGCTGAGTGCGGCGGTGAGGGCGAGGACGGTGCCGGTGGTGAGGCGGGAACGGGAGTGGAACAAGGGGACAACCCTCTCGGTCATCGCACCCGCCGACTCGGGAGGCGGGTGCTGGGCCAGGGGGCACGACGCCGTGCCCCGGTGGCGATGAACCTAGGGAGGGCTGATTTCCGGTTGCTACCAGATGGAATGAAATCGGTGTTTCGCGATCCGCACTCCGCGTTACACGGCTGTAGCCGCCAGCACCCCCGTCAGGCGCTCGACCGGCGAGGCGAGCGACCAGCGCTCCACGAGCGCCGCGAGCTCGTCGGGGGCGGCCGGTGAGGCCGGCAACGCGTGGTGGTCGCGGGACAGGTCGAGGTCGCGGGCCACGGCGACCACCCGTGGAGCGACGGCCAGGTAGGCGCCAGCATCGCGGATCTTGGCGCGCGGCCCCGGCCCGAGGTCGCTCGCCGGGTCGTCCACGGCAGCCAGGATGCCGGCGAGGTCGTCGTACTTCTGCAGCATCGAGGCCGCGGTCTTCTCCCCGACGCCCTTGACGCCGGGCAGACCGTCCGAGGCGTCGCCGCGCAGGGTGGCGAAGTCGGCGTACTGGTCCGCGCGCACGCCGTACTTGCTGAGCACCCAGGCCTCGTCGACCCGCTCGTGACGTCCGACGCCCTTGCCGACGTACAGCACCCGGACGGACGCGGCGTCGTCGACGAGCTGGAACAGGTCGCGGTCGCCGGTGACCACGTCGACCGGCATGCCGGCGCCGGTGGCCAGGGTGCCGATCACGTCGTCAGCCTCGTAGCCGGGCGCGCCGACGACGGCGATGCCGAACGCGTCGAGCACCTCGCGGATCACCGGGACCTGGATCTCGAGCGGGTCGGGGACCTCCTCGACGTAGCGTCGGCCGCTTCCCACCCCGCCTGGCCCGGCGACCGCAGCACCGGTGACCTCCTCGACGACCCGGTGCGCCTTGTAGGTCGGGATCAGGTCGACGCGCCACTGCGGACGCCAGTCGTCGTCCCAGCAGCACACGAGGTGCGTGGGCCGGTACTGGTCGACCAGCTGGGAGATGTAGCCCAGCAGGCCGCGCACCGCGTTCACGTTGGTGCCGTCCGGGGCGAGGATCTCCGGGGAGCCGAAGTAGGCCCGGAAGTACAGGCTGGCCGTATCGAGGAGTAGAAGGCGCTCAGTCATCACCGCCCAGCCTATTAGGGTGACCACCGTGAGTCAGAGCAGCAATCCAGCGGTCGAGGCGACCGACCGACAGATCCTGGAGCTCCTGGCCAAGGACGGCCGGATGTCCTACACCGATCTCGGTCGGGCCACCGGCCTCTCCACCTCCGCGGTGCACCAGCGGGTCAAGCGCCTCGAGCAGCGCGGCCTGATCCTCGGGTACGGCGCGACGGTCAACTACGCCGAGATCGGCGTGCCGCTGACGTCCTTCATCGCGATCCGCCCGATCGACCCCTCGCAGCCCGACGACTGTCCCGAGCGACTGGTCGACATCCCCGAGATCGAGTCCTGCTGGTCGGTCGCGGGGGAGGAGTCCTACCTCCTCAAGGTCCGTACGACGAGCCCGGTCGAGCTCGAGCTGCTGCTCGGCCGGATCCGTGCTGCGGCGAACGTCTCGACCCGGACCACGATCGTGCTCTCGACCTACTACGAGAACCGTCCCGTCGGCCACTGACCGGCGTGTCGCCGGACGACACGCCGCGGAAGCGGCAGATTTTTGCGAGATCTTGCGATTCGCAGAGGCCCCGCTGACCTGCGAGAACGCGTATCACCGCAGGTCAGGGGACGGTTGACAGGAGTGGCGCAGATCACCAGAGTACGGAGGCGTTCGCTCGTGCAGGTCGTGGCCGGCGGACCGACGTCCGAGTGGCCGTATGTCGGCGGAGTAGCACCAGCTCCGCACGGGGACGGTTCGCGGAGGTCGGTTCGCAACCTCGAGAGCGAGCCGGAAGGGCCCGGGTCCCCCTAGACAACGTCGCGTGCGTCGGCAGCCAGTCGGGAGCCGGGATGGTCCGAAGGTGGCTCGGGTCCTTCCGACACCCTGCAAGCGTGCGCCCGCCGCTCGTCTAGGCTCTCGCCGTGGTGCAGCGCCCCCTCGTCCCGGCTCTCGGCCTCGCCGTCGTGGGTGGCGTGCTGCTCACCGCGTCCTACGAGCCGGTCGCACTGCCCTGGCTGCTGCCGCTCGGTGTCGCCTGCTACGCGCTCGCCACGCGCGACCTCACGGTGCGTCGATCCGGTCTGGTCGGCCTCGTCTTCGGCGTCGTCTTCTACTTCAGCCACATCTCCTGGATGAAGGACTCGATCGGCGCCGACGCGTGGCTCGCCCTGTCCACCGTCGAGGCGCTGTTCTACGGCCTGCTCGGCCTCGCGGTCCCGCTCGTGCGCCGGCTGCCCGCCTGGCCGCTGTGGCTGGCCGCCGCCTGGACCACGATGGAGACGGTGCGCAGCGGCTGGCCGTTCAGCGGGATGCCCTGGGGCCGGCTCGCGTTCGCGGCGATCGACACGCCCGCCGCCCCCGCCGTCGCGTACGTCGGCATGACCGGGCTGTCCTTCCTGCTCGCCCTGTCCGGCTTCTGCCTCGCCCGGTTCGCGGAGGCGGCCCTGGCCCGGGAGCAGCGTCGGGTCTGGGCTGCGGTCGCCGTCGGCGTGCTCGCGGTCCTGGTGACTCCCGCCGTGCTGCCGTACGACGTCCCGGAGACCGGCTCGACCACCGTGGCCGTCGTCCAGGGTGACGTGCCCGGTCCGGGCAACGACATCTTGTGGGACCACGAGCAGGTCACCCGCAACCACGTCGACGCCACGGTGGAGCTCGCCGCCGATGCCGCTGCCGGCCGGGTGGCACAGCCCGACTTCGTGCTCTGGCCGGAGAACTCGACCGCCGTCGACCCGTTCGAGCCGGGTCGGGTCAACGCCGGGATCCAGGAGGCGGTCGACGCGGCCCAGGTCCCGGTCGTCGTCGGCGGGATCGTCGACGGTGGACGCAGGTACGTGCTCAACCAGGGCATCGTGTGGGACCCGCAGACCGGACCGGGGGACCGCTACACGAAGCACCACCCGGTGCCGTACGGCGAGTACATCCCCTTCCGCGACATCTGGAACCCGAAGTTCGGCCAGCTCGCCCTCATCTCGCGCGACATGAAGAGCGGCACCCGCACCCAGCCGCTGCGGATCGCCGGGGTCCGGGTGGGCGATGCGATCTGCTTCGACGTCGCCTACGACGACGTGATGCCGCCGCAGGTGC
Source organism: Nocardioides kongjuensis (assembly GCF_013409625.1). Taxonomy (NCBI): domain Bacteria; kingdom Bacillati; phylum Actinomycetota; class Actinomycetes; order Propionibacteriales; family Nocardioidaceae; genus Nocardioides; species Nocardioides kongjuensis. The sequence goes on along the minus strand of NZ_JACCBF010000001.1, from coordinate 1,382,807 downwards.
GTGACGGGGCCGAGCTGCTGACCGTGCAGACCAGCAACGCCAGCTTCATCTTCACCCACCAGATCGAGCAGCAGTTCGCGATCACCCGGCTGCGTGCCATCGAGGCGGGTCGCTGGCTGGCGGTGGCCTCGACGAACGGCCAGAGCGGCGTGATCGCACCGGACGGCAGCGTGGTCGCCTCGGCGCAGCCGCGGACGACGTCCGTGCTCGTGGAGAAGGTCGGGCTGAGCACCGCCCTGACGCCGGCGATGCGGCTGGGCGCCTGGCCGACCCGGATGTTCACCCTGATGACGCTCGGCGCTCTCGTGTCAGGTGCCGTGGCGTACCGTCGACGGCGAGAGTTCGATGACCCCGCGCAGCAGGCTCCGGAGGAGGAGCCGCCTGCGCTCTCCCCGACCCCGAGTGAGGCACCTGTTGTCTGAGCAGCACTCCACGCTGGGCCGCACGGTGATGGTCATCCCGACCTACAACGAGGCCAGCAACATCGCCTGGATCGTCGAGCGCGTCCGCATCGCCCAGCCGCAGGTCGACGTGCTCGTCGTCGACGACGGCTCGCCCGACGGCACCGGTGCGATCGCCGACGGCATCGCCCGGGCCGACCCGCAGGTCCACGTCCTGCACCGCACGGAGAAGGCCGGTCTCGGAGCGGCGTACCTCGCCGGCTTCGCCTGGGCCCTCGAGGCGGGCTACGACGTCATCGGCGAGATGGACGCCGACGGCTCGCACCAGCCCGAGCAGCTCCAGCGACTGCTCGTGGGCCTGCGCGACGCGGACCTCGTGATCGGCTCGCGCTGGGTGCCCGGCGGCTCGGTCGTCAACTGGCCCTGGCAGCGTGAGCTGCTCTCGCGCGGCGGCAACCTCTACGTGCGGGTGCTCCTCGGGATCGGGGTCCGTGACGCGACCGCCGGCTACCGGCTGTTCCGTCGCTCCACCCTGGAGCGGATCCGCCTCGACGAGGTCCGCTCGACCGGCTACGTCTTCCAGACCGACCTGGTCACCCGGACCCTGCAGGCGGGGCTGACGGTGCGCGAGGTCCCGATCGAGTTCGTCGAGCGGGTCCGCGGCGAGTCGAAGATGAGCGGCCAGGTCGCCCTGGAGTCGCTCAAGCGGATCACCTGGTGGGGCCTGCGGCAGCGCTGGCACGCCGTGAAGGGCCACGCGCAGGTCACCTCGCCCCGGGAGCTGCAGCAGACGCGATGAGAGGTGGTCAGGGATGAGCAGGAGGAGCCGGCGGGCAGCGGTGCTGCTGTTCCTCGCCTTCGTGGTGATGCCGATCCTCGAGATCGTCGTGCTCATCAAGGTCGGCCAGGTGATCGGACCCTGGTGGACGATCCTGCTCCTCGTCCTCGACAGCATCCTCGGCGCCTGGCTGATCAAGCGCGAGGGACGCAAGGCCTGGCAGGCGCTGCGCGAGCGGGTCGAGACCGGACGACTGCCACACAGGGAGCTCGCCGACGGCGCGCTCGTGGTGCTCGGCGGTGCCTTCATGCTCAGCCCCGGCTTCGTGACCGACGTCCTCGGCATCCTGCTGATCCTGCCCGTCACCCGCCCGCTCTTCCGCGGTCTGCTGGTGTCGTACGCCGGCCGTCAGGTCGTGCGGCGCACGACGGCGGCCTACGGACCCGGAGACGCCACTCGCCCCGGACCGACAGTGGTCCGGGGCGAGGTCGTCGACGAGCAGTGACCGCTCGGTGAGCGGTCGTTGATCAGGCCTTCGCCGGCTTCTTCTTGCGGGCGTTGGCGCGGTGCAGGTGGGCGGGACCGATCTCGCCGCCGCGCAGAAGCTCCAGGCGCTCGGTGAGGATCTCCTCGAGCTCCTTCTCGGAGCGGCGCTCGAGCAGCATGTCCCAGTGCGTGCGCTGGGGCTTCTCGGCCTTCACCTCGCGCTCGATGCCGGCGGTCGACTCGGCCTCCAGGCCGCACCGCGGGCACTCCCAGATCGCGGGGACCTCGGCCTCGATGGACATCGTGATCTCGAACTCGTGTCCCTGCGGACACTTGTAGCCGACCTGCTGCCGGGCTGCGAACTCGATACCCCGCTCGTCCTCGAAGGACTGGCCTCCCAGTCGGGCACCGCGCAGTGTGCGCTCAGCCATCAGACTCCACCTCCCATGTTTCGTCTACCCCCTCAACGCTACCCAGCGCGAAAAGGTTCCAATCCGGAACGGCGGGAGTCGGGACCCCGGTCTAGATCACCGCGGGCCGGGCGTTGCCCGCCTCGCGGATGCCGCGCTCGGTGTCGACACGGAGCAGCAGCAGTGCACCGAGGACGAAGAACGCGATCAGCGCGAAGATCGCGGGCCGGTAGGAGTCCGCGAACTGGTAGACGAGGCCGAAGGTCAGCGTCCCGAACCAGGACGTGCCGCGATCCATCGCGTGGTAGAGGCTGAAGTACTCCGCCTCCTTGCCGCGCGGGATGAACAGGGAGAAGTAGGACCGGGCCAGGGCCTGGGTGCCGCCCAGCACGATGCCGATCGCGACGCCGAGCAGCAGGAACGCCACCATCTTCTTCTCGGGCACGACGAGCGCGACCGTCACGATCGCCATCCAGCCGACCAGACCGGCCAGGATGACCTTCTTGGCGCCGTGGCGCCCGGCGACGCGCGCGAAGAGGATGGCGCCGCCGATGCCGACCAGCTGGACCAGCAGGTAGGTGCCGAGCACGAAGCCGTCGCCGAACCCGAGCTCCTTGGTGCCGAAGGTCGAGGCGGAGTTGATGACGGTCTGGATGCCGTCGTTGAAGAACAGGTACGCCGCCAGGAAGGTGAGCGCGACGGGGTAGTTGCGCAGGTCCTTCAAGGTGGCCCACAGCTGGCCGAAGGACCGGGTCAGCACGCCGCCCTCGACGGCCTCCACGGCGACCGGCTCGTGCCTGCGGATGCCGCGCCAGGGGATGACCATGAACGCCGCCCACCACACCGCGGCGGACAGCAGGGAGAGCCGGACGGCCATCTCCTTGTCGAGGCCGATCGAGTCGTGGAGGCTGACCATCAAGAAGTTGACGGCGAGCAGCAGCCCGCCGCCGGCGTACCCGTAGGCCCAGCCGTTCGACGACACCCGGTCGCGCTCGTCCTCGGTCGAGATCACCGGCAGGATCGAGTCGCTGACCACGATCGCGGCACCCCCGGCGAGGTTGGCCACGATGAACGCGATGCTGCCGTAGAGCCAGTTCTCGCCGCTCATGAAGAACAGCCCGCCGGCCGCGGCCGCGCCGATCCACGAGAAGGCGACGAGGAGGTCGGGCTTGCGCGCGATCCGGTCGGCGTAGGCGCCGATCACCGGGTAGAAGAAGACGCTGAGCACCGTCGAGAGCGTGATGACGTAGGACGGCAGCGAGCCCGGCGCGATCGACAGGCCGAGCAGGTGGATCCGGCCGTGCTCACCGACGGCGTTCTCCGCGACGGAGATCAGGTAGGGGGCGAACAGCACACCCGCGACCGTGGTCTGGAACGCCGAGGCAGCCCAGTCGGTGAAGTACCAGGCCCGCTGCTCCCGCGCACGGTTGAGCGGTCCCAGGTCGGCGATGGGCGCCGATGCGTTCATGCTGATGTCCCTCCCTGCGCGGACCACCACTGGCCGCGTCCCTGGAGGACATCCTTGAGCAGATCGGTGCGGTCCGTGAAGATCCCGTCGACACCGCGGTCGAGCAGCGCGGTCATCTCGGCCGGGTCGTCGATGGTCCACACGTGCACCTGGTGGCCCGCGGCGTGCGCCCGCCGGACGAAGCCGGGGCTCGTGACGGTGAGCCCGCGCTGCCGGTGGGGGACCTGGAAGGCGGCGAAGCCCTCACCTGCGAGCAGCCGGGCGAGCCGGGTGCTGGGGGAGAGGCGGAAGACCACGATCTGCCACGGGTCCGCGGCCGTCGGGACCCGGCCCTCGGTCAGCGCCCGGAACCGGCGGATCCGCCTGCGCGAGAAGGACGCGACCAGGAGCCGGTCCCACAGGTCGCGCTCGCGGACCAGCTCGGCGAGCGCGTCGACCGCGCCGTCGGACTTCAGGTCGATGTTGAACCGGGCCGCGGGGAAGGCGTCGAGCAGCTCGACCAGGGTCGGCACCTGCTCGTGCCCGCCGATCCGTGCCCGGCGTACCTGCGCCAGGGTGAGGTCGCGCACCGCGCCCTGCTGGTCGGTCACCCGGTCCAGGACCTCGTCGTGGAACGCGAGCAGCACCCCGTCGGCGGTCAGGTGCACGTCGGTCTCGAGGTAGTCGTAGCCGAGCGCCGCGGCGTGCTGGAACGCGGCGAGGGTGTTCTCGAGGCCCTCGATCTCGGGGTGGTAGGCGCCGCCGCGGTGGGCGAAGGCCAGCACCTTGCCGGGAGGGAGGTAGGTCATGTCGTGGGCCTCGCTGGTCGATCTCGATACGCGCGTCGCGACCTCGCAGGCTCGGTCGCGGCGCTACTCGATCTGGCTGCAGGATCGGCTGCCTCGCGAGCTCGGCAGCGGGCAGCTCAGATGTCGCGGAAGGTCTCGATGTCCGCGCCGAGCGAGCTGAGCCGCTCGGCGAGGTCCTCGTAGCCGCGGTGGATGACGTACGTGCTGCGCAGCACCGAGGTGCCCTTGCTGGCCAGCATGGCGAGCAGGACGACGACCGCGGGGCGCAGCGCCGGCGGGCAGACCAGCTCGGTGCCGGTCCACGACGTCGGACCGTCGATCTGGACCCGGTGCGGGTCGAGCAGCGCGACCCGGCCGCCGAGCTTGTTGAGCTCGGTCAGGTAGATCGCGCGGTTGTCGTAGACCCAGTCGTGGAGGTAGGTCGTGCCCTCGGCGACGGCCGCGATCACCGCGAAGAAGGGCAGGTTGTCGATGTTGAGGCCCGGGAACGGCATCGGGTGGATCTTGTCGCCGGGCGCCACCAGGTCGGAGGGGTGCGTGGTGATGTCGACCAGCCGGGTCCGGCCGTTGGCGGCGAGGTACTCCTCGGACAGGTCGTAGCGGAAGCCCATCCCCTCGAGCACCGCCAGCTCGATCTCGAGGAACTCGATCGGCGCGCGCTGCACGGTGATCTCGGAGCGGGTCACGATGGCCGCGGCGAGCAGCGACATCGCCTCGATCGGGTCCTCGCTGGGGGAGTAGTCGACGTCGACGTCGATCGACTCGCGGCCGGTGACGGTGAGGGTCGTCGTACCGATGCCCTCGACCTCGACGCCGAGCGCCTGCAGGTAGAAGCAGAGGTCCTGGACCATGTAGTTGGACGAGGCGTTGCGGATCACGGTGGTGCCGGGGTGCAGGGCGGCCGCCATCAGCGCGTTCTCGGTGACCGTGTCGCCGCGCTCGGTCAGCACGATCGGGCGGCCCGGGACGATCGCCCGGTTGAGCTGCGCGTGGTACCAGCCGTCGGTGGCCTTCACCTCGAGACCGAAGGGACGCAGCGCCGACATGTGCGGCTCGACGGTGCGGGTGCCGAGGTTGCAGCCGCCGGCGTAGGGCAGCTCGAAGGTGTCGGCGCGGTGCAGCAGCGGGCCCAGGAACATGATCACCGAGCGGGTACGGCGAGCCGCCTCCTCGTCGATCCGGGTCAGGTCGAGGTCCTTGGGCGGGATGATCTCGAGGTCGTTGTCCGCATTGATCCACCGGGTCTGCACCCCGATGCTGTCGAGCACCTCGAGCAGGCGGTTGACCTCCTCGATCCGGGCGACCTTGCGCAGCGTGGTCCGGCCGCGGTTGAGCAGGGAGGCACACAGCAGCGCGACGCCGGCGTTCTTGGACGTCTTGACGTCGATGCTGCCCGACAGGGTGGTCGGCCCCTTGACCCGGAGGTGGGTCGGGCCGGCGCCGAGCGCGACGATCTCGGAGTCGAGGGCGGTGCCGATCCGGGCCAGCATCTCCAGGGACAGGTTCTGGTGTCCCTTCTCGATCCGGTTGATCGCGCTCTGGCTGGTGCCCAGCCGCTCCGCGAGCTGCGCCTGGGTCAGGCCGCGGTGCTTGCGGGCGTCGCGGATCAGGTTGCCGATCCGGCCCTTGTAGTCCTCGTGCGGCGCCTCGAACGTCATGCCACGACGGTAACTCACATATGAGATAACGCAAGACGCCACGGCGATCTGAAAGGATCCTCACATGCGTGCCACGACCATCCACGGCGCCCGGGACATCCGGGTCGACGAGGTTCCCGACCCCACCCTGCGCCGGCCCACCGACGCCATCGTGCGGGTGACCGCCGGCTGCATCTGCGGCTCCGACCTGTGGCCCTACCGGGGCGAGAACCCGATCCGGCCCGGCGCCACGATCGGGCACGAGTGCATCGGTGTCGTGGAGGAGATCGGCAGCGAGGTCCGCGACGTGCGGGTCGGCGACTTCGTCGTCGTCCCGTTCTGCCACTGCGACAACACCTGCCCGCACTGCCTCAACGGCGCCCAGTCGGTGTGCACCAACCTCGGCTTCACCGCCAGCGGGCAGGCGGAGTACGCCCTGGTCAACCAGGCCGACGGCAGCCTGGTGAGCACCGGCGGCGTCCCCGACGCGGACCTGGTGCCCTCGGTCCTCGCGCTCTCCGACGTGATGCCGACCGGGTGGCACGCTGCCGTGTCGGCCGGGGTGAAGCCCGGCGACACCGTCGTCGTGGTCGGCGACGGAGCGGTCGGGCTGTCCGGCGTCCTCGCCGCCTCCGTGATGGGCGCCGAGCGGATCATCGCGATGTCGCGCCACGAGCCGCGGCAGGCCGTGGCCCGGTCCTTCGGAGCCACCCACGTCGTCTCGGCCCGCGGCGACGACGCCGTGGCCGAGGTCCGGGACCTGACCGACGGCGTCGGGGTCGACGCCACCCTCGAGTGCGTCGGCACCAACGACGCGATGACGACCGCCATCGAGGTCACCCGACCCGGCGGCGGCGTCGGCTTCGTCGGGGCACCGCACGGCGTCGAGCTGTCCGCCCGCCGGCTCTTCGACAAGAACGTCGGCGTCCGCGGCGGCATGGCCCCCGTGCGCCGCTACCTCCCCGAGCTGCTGCCGATGGTCCTCGACCGCCGGATCGACCCCGGCCAGGTCTTCGACCTGACCCTCCCGCTCGAGGAGTCACCCGACGGCTACCGGGCGATGGACGAGCGCCGGGCGATCAAGGTGCTGCTCCAGCCGTGACCCGACTCGACCCCGCGACCTACCTCGAGCACATCCGCGCCGAGTCGGGCCGCTTCGCCGAGGTGCTCGCGACCTGCCCGCCGGACGCACGGGTGCCCTCCTGTCCGGACTGGGACGCCGCCGACCTGGCCTGGCACCTCACCGAGGTGCAGCACTTCTGGGAGCACGTCATCAGCCACCGGCCCGCGCCGCCGGAGACCTACACCGAGCCCGAGCGGCCGGCGACGTACGCCGAGGTGCTGGCCGCGTTCGACGCGACCCACGGGGCGTTCGTGGCGGCGCTCGAGGCGGCCGACCCGACGGACCCGGCCTGGTCCTGGTCGGTGCCCGGCGACCAGCACGTCGGGTTCACCTACCGGCGCCAGGCCCACGAGGCCCTGATCCACCGGCTCGACGCCGAGCTCGCCGCCGGCCGGGTCACCGAGCTGCCGGCCGCGCTGGCCGCCGACGGCGTCGACGAGGCCCTCGCCGTGATGTACGGCGGCCTGCCGCCGTGGGGTCGCTTCGACCCGCGCCCGCAGCACGTCGAGTTCCGGGCCACCGACACGGCGACGTCCGTGTGGGTGCAGCTGGGCACCTTCTCCGGCACCACGCCCGAGGGCGTCGAGCGCAGCGGCGAGCCCGACCAGCACGTGGTGCCCGACCCCGGCGTACCCGCCGACATGGTGGTCACCGGCACCGCTGCCGACCTCGACGCGTGGCTGTGGCACCGCGTCGGCGACGACCGGGTGTCGATCACCGGCGACGCCGACGTCCGCGCCCACGTCGGCGCGGTGCTGGGTCAGGCGATCGACTGACCTCGCGGGTCCTGCACCTGGGCGGCCTGGGCCCTGCGGCCGGACCGGCCGGCGAACAGCACGACGCCGAACAGTGCGCCGACGGCGAGGACGAGGAGCAGCACGAGCGCCAGCACGACGACGATGGCGAGGAGACTCATGGCGCCCACCCTCGCATGACGCACGTCACAACCCAAGGGTGATGCAGGTCACACGGCGTGCCACCCGAATGCGACCCCGGGAGGACGACATCCTGGCCGGTCGGCCACGAGGATCGCGGCATGGGTGACCTCGTGCCTGACCTGACCGGCAAGACCTTCCTCGTGACCGGAGCCAACACCGGCATCGGCAAGGAGACCCTCCGCGGCCTCGCCGGCCGCGGGGCGCGGGTGGTGGTCGCGGGCCGCTCCGAGGAGCGGACCCGAGCGGCGATCAGCGAGATCGCTGCCGCCACCGGCAACGACGACCTCGACTTCCTCCCGCTCGACCTCGGTGACCTGGGGTCGGTGCGCGCAGCGGCGCAGGCCTTCCTCGCCTCCGGGGAGCGCCTCGACGTCCTGGTCAACAACGCCGGCCTGGCCGGCCGGCGCGGGATGACCGCGAGCGGGTTCGAGCTCGCCTTCGGCACCAACCACGTCGGGCCGTTCCTGCTCACCGAGCTGCTGCGGGACCGGATCGTCGAGACCGGGCCGGGGCGGATCGTGAACGTCGCCAGCACGGGTCACTACCGGGCGCCGGGCATCGACTGGGACGCGGTGCGCAGGCCGTCGGTGACCCGCACGGCGTTCGACGAGTACTGCGTGTCCAAGCTGGCCAACGTGCTGCACGCCCGCGAGCTCGGCCGCCGGCTGGAGGGGACCGGCGTGACGACGTACTCGCTGCACCCCGGTGCCGTCGCCTCGGACGTGTGGCGGGAGGTGCCGTTCGGGGTGCGGCACCTGATGAAGCTGTTCATGAAGTCGCCCGAGCAGGGGGCCCGGACGTCGCTGTACTGCGCGACGTCGCCCGCCGTCGACGGCGTCACGGGGCGCTACTACGACGCCGAGCGCGAGAAGGCGCCCTCGAAGGTCGTCACCGACGAGCTCGCTGCCGAGCTGTGGGAGCGCAGCGAGGAGTGGGTCAGACCAGCACTCCGGGGTTGAGGATGCCGGCCGGGTCCAGCGCCGACTTCGCGGCGCGGAGTGCGGCGGCGAAGGGGTCGGGGCGCTGGGCGTCGTACCAGGGACGGTGGTCACGTCCGACAGCGTGGTGGTGGGTGATGGTGCCGCCGTTGTCCGCGATGGCCGTGGAGACGGCGACCTTGACCTCGTCCCACTGGGCCAGCGTGCTGCCCCACCGGCCGCCGGCGTAGATCCCGTAGTAGGGCGCCGGGCCGTCCGGGTAGACGTGCGTGAACCGGCAGGTCACGATGCCCTGGCCGCCGCACACCTCGGCGATCGCGCGCCGTGCGGCGTCGGTGACCGCGGCGTGGAACGAGGGGAACGCGTCCCAGGTGCAGGCGGTCTCGAAGGTCTCGACGACCATCGAGCGCCGGGCGAGCGCATCGCGCTGGTAGGGCATCCGGATGAACGCCGAGCGCCAGGACCGCGAGGCGTCCTCGCCCTGGACGGGGGCCGCCCGGTCGCGGGTGGCGAGCACGGTGCCCCCGTGGTCGGCGACCAGCTCCAGCGCGCGCTCCAGCCAGGCGTCCACGGGGTGGTCGGCGGACTCGAACGCGAGGATGAGCAGGCCGCCGTCGACTGCGGTGCCGGCGTTGATCAGCGCCTCGGCCGGATCGAGGAGCCGGCAGTTCGCGGGGTGGAGGCCGGACTGGGCCACGGCGCGGGTCGCGGACACGGCGGCGTCGTACGAGCCGAACGCGACGGTGGCGGTGCGCTGCCACCGGGGTCGCTGCTGCAGCCGCATCCAGGCCTCGGTGATCACGCCGAGCGTCCCCTCCGACCCGAGGAACATGCGGTCGGGGGACGGGCCCGCGCCCGAGCCCGGAAGGCGGCGCGACTCGCCGGTGCCGGCGGGGGAGACGACGCGGATCGACTCGGTGAGGTCGTCGATGTGGGTGGCGAGGGTGGCGAAGTGGCCGCCGGCGCGGGTGGCGAGCCAGCCGCCGAGGGTGGAGAACTCGAAGGACTGCGGGAAGTGGCGCAGCGTCAGGTCGTGCGGGCGCAGCTGGTCCTCGAGTGCCGGGCCGTAGGCGCCCGCCTGGATCCGGGCGCCGCGGCTGACCGGGTCGACCTCGAGGACCCGGTCGAGCGCCGTGAGGTCGAGGGTGACCGCGGGGCCGTCGAAGCGGGGTTCGACACCGCCGACGACCGAGCTGCCACCGCCGTACGGGACGACCGGGAGGTCGCTGGAGGTGCACCAGTCGAGCACGGCGACGACGTCCTCCTCGGTGCGGGGCCGGACGACCAGGTCCGGGATGTGGCTGACGTCGCCGTGCAGGTTGCGGACCACGTCACGAAACGCCTTGCCGCGGGCGTGGGAGAGGCGGTCGACCACGTCGCTGGAGCAGAGGTCCGCGAGGGCGCTCGGCGGGGCGACCCGCGGCGGGGGTACTGCGAGCGCGTGCGGGTCGGGCGGCTCGTGGTCGGTGAGGTCGTGACCGGGCAGCAGCAGCGCGACCCGGTCCACCAGCTCGGTGGTCTCGGTGGCGGTGAGCTGCGCCGCGTCGCTGCCCCAGCCCCACCAGGACCGGTCGGTGCGTGGGGTCACGAGGTGGCCAGGATCGCGAACAGCGGGAGGCCGATGACGACCGCGAGCAGCAGGGCCATGAGCGCGACGAACGGCACCAGGCCGGGGACCTTCTGCCTCGTGAAGCCCATCGCGCCGCCCATGAAGGTCAGCACGGGCGCTGCGTAGTAGACGTCGACGGTCTGGCCCGGCGCGAGCTGGACCTGCTGGCTCGCCTGCCCGTAGCGCCACATCCACTGGGCGTGCGCCGAGACGGTGTGCACGCCCGGCGGCATCGGGACGAGGTTCGGGCCGAAGTGGGCAGGCACGGGGTAGCCGTTGACCTGCACGCTCGGCGTGATCATGGTGATCATCCGGTTGCCCTGGAGGTTGATCCGGAGGTACCCGGGCGGCGGTGGCGGCGGCTGGGCGGTCATCGGCGCGCTCCGACGAGGTCGAGCAGGGCCGGCCACGCGGCAGAGCCGAGCCTGCGGTCCGCATCGTCGGTGCCGCCGCGGCGCATCTGCACACCTCCGGTCGTGACCTCCTCGCCCGGCAGCACGGCGCGATGACCCGCCTCGGGATCGGCGACGAGGGCAGTGCCGCACCCGTGCCGGGCACGGCGCAGGACGATCTCCTCGGCCTGCTCCCGGGCCGGCCACACCTGGTCGTCCTCGCCGGCGACGAGCAGCACCTCCGGGATCCGCTCGACCGGCAGCGAGGCTGCGGCCACCTCGTCGGGCGCCGCGGCGCGCGAGCGTGCGTACAGGTCGCGGTACGCCGGCGGCTCGGTCGGCGGCTCCCACGGGACGAAGCGGACGAACGGCACCGGCACGCCGCCCAGGGTCCAGTGCGACGTCTGGCGCCCGTCGTCGGTGATCCCGGCCCACGCCACGTCGCTGGGCGCGAAGGCGGCGACCCCGTCGATCGGCGCGTCGGTCAGGGAGGCCGTCGCGAGCGCGGCCTCGGCACCGAAGGAGAGGCCGACCAGCACCACGCGGTCGCAGTCGGCGGCGAGCGCCTCGGCGCGGTCGGCGAAGGTCTCGAGGGGGATCTCCCACGGTCCGTCGTGCTGCCCCGGCCCGCCGAACCACTGGATCGACTCGGTGAGCACGCCGTGGTCGGCCAGCAGCCGGGCCCGCTGCTCGTCCACCCGCCCGCTCGACCCGGCGAGGACGAGCGCACCGACCCCGAGGGGGTCGTCCGGCTCCCAGCGGACGCCGACGGGTGTGGACAGCTCGATCCGGCGGGCCATGCGTGCGACCCTACTCACCTCCTCCGTCGGCGGTGGAGTACATCATGGGTGCGTGAGCACCCTCGATCCCGAACGGTTGCGCACCCTCACGCTGCTGCGGCGGGTGCGCGACCGGATCGACCGCGAGTACGCCCGTCCGCTCGACGTCGAGGCGCTGGCCCGCGACGTGCACATGTCCGCCGGCCACCTCAGCCGCGAGTTCAAGAAGGCGTACGGCGAGCCGCCGTACTCCTACCTGATGACCCGGCGCATCGAGCGGGCGATGGCCCTGCTGCGCCGCGGCGACCTCAGCGTCACCGACATCTGCTTCGAGGTGGGGTTCTCCTCGCTCGGCACCTTCAGCACCCGGTTCACCGAGCTGGTGGGCGTCCCACCGAGCGCCTACCGCGACGACGCGCCCGCCGCCGAGGACGGCGCTGTCGAGCCGCCGTCGTGCGTGACCAAGAAGGTGACCCGGCCGGTGCGACGCGGCGGGGCGCAGACCAGTCCGGACGTGCCGGCATCGGTCAGGAATCGAGAAGCACCGCACTTCGAGGCGCCACTAGCGTGAGCGACATGGACATCAGCATTCAGCACAGCTTCCTCCCGCAGACCGACCCCGAGGCGTCGCTGGCCTTCTACCGCGACGTGCTCGGCTTCGAGATCCTCAACGACGTCGGCTACGGCGAGATGCGGTGGATCACCGTCGCCCCCAAGGGGCAGCCGACCCCGTCCGTGGTGCTCTGCCCGCCCGCGGCCGATCCCGGCATCACCGAGGACGAGAAGCGTGTCATCGCCGAGATGATGGCGAAGGGCACCTACGCCACGCTCGTGCTGAGCACCCCGGACCTCGACGGCACCTTCGACCGGATCCAGGCCACCGGCGCCGAGGTCATCCAGGAGCCGATCGACCAGCCCTACGGCGTGCGCGACTGCGCCTTCCGCGACCCGGCCGGCAACCACGTCCGCATCAACCAGGCCGGCTGAACCGAGCCGCCCGTGGCCGACTTCGACCCGCCCCCGGCCCGCGACCGCGCGACGCGGCAGGCCGACACCCGCGCCCTGCTGGCGACCCCCGCGATCGACGTGTGGGTCGCGACGGCCTCGGCCGACGGCGTGCCCCACCTGGTCCCGGTGTCCCTGGCCTGGGTGGGGGAGCGGGTCGTGGTGGCGCTCGAGGCCGGGTCGATCACGGCGCGCAACCTGCTGGCGTCCGGTGTCGCGCGGCTCGGCGTCGGCCCGACGCGCGACGTCGCGATGATCGACGCGGTGCTCGAGCGGTCGGTCGGCGTGGACGACGACCCGGAGCTGGGTGAGGCCTACGCCGGGCAGGCGGACTGGGACCCGCGGGGGCTGCCCGGCTACGTCTTCCTCGTGCTGCGGGCCGAGCGCATCCAGGCCTGGCGCGAGTCGAACGAGATCACCGGCCGCACGATTCTGCGGTCAGGGGAGTGGCTCGCGCCCTAGGCTCGCGCCCGTGATCGAGCTCAAGGGCCTCAACGGCGAGTCGCTGGTCTTCGACGGCGCGACCCTCGCGAAGTTCCGGCACAACGGCCTCGACGAGGCCGCCCGGAACCCGGTGTCGACCTTCCGTGAGGTGCAGGTCAGGCACAAGCCGGGCAAGCGCGGCAAGGAGGGGCGTTACGACGTCATGGTCGCCATGTCGTCGTTCATGGCGCTCTCGATCGCCGAGGACGCCAAGCCCCTGCTCGACGAGCTGGTGGCGGCGCTGGAGGCCGGGTCCCGCTGACCGGGAGGCGTCCTCGTCCGAACCGGCCGTCCCGGCACGCTCGCTCCTCGACCCCACCGGCCGACCGAACCGAGGAGCCCGCATGCACGACCCGCAGTCCGCCGACCGGTGGGCGCTCATGGAGCTGCGCCACCGCTACATGCGCAGCGTCGACCTGCGCGACTGGGACGCCGTGGCCGCGACCCTCGCACCGGAGATGGTCGCGCGCTACCGCCCCGACCTGGTCACGGAGGGTGCCGATGCGCTGGTCGCCGAGCTGCGCGCCCGGCTCACCGACGAGCGGATCACCGTGCACCAGCTCGGCAACCCGAGCATCGAGGTCGACGGCGACCACGCCACCGGCACCTGGACGGTGTCGGACCGGACCGTGTGCACCGACGTCGGGTACGTCGTCGAGGGTGCCTCGCTCTCGACCGACCGGTACCGCCGCGATCCCGCGCGGGGCTGGCTGATCAGCGAGATCTCCTACCGGCGCTTCTGCGAGACGTCGGTGTCGCTCGCGGACCTGCCGAGCTTCCGGGTGCTCGCCACGCCGGCCACCGGCCTCGACCTCAGCTGACGGTGAGCTCCGGGAAGGCGGCCAGGTAGCGGTCGAACCGTTCCGTGACCTCGCCTGCGCTCAGGCCGAACTCCTCGAGCGAGTACGCGTGGTCGGGACGACGATCACCCCGGCGGCTCACGTCGTCGGCGGCACTCACGGCCGCGTGGGCCTCGTCGTCGAAGGGCAGCCGGAAGGCGTCGTAGAGGCGCTCGACGGTGCCGACCGGGTCCGCGATGAACTCCTCGTAGCGCACGTCGGCGAACTGCGCCGGGTCGTAGGTCGCCCGCGCGGCGAGGAACCGGTCGGTGGCGGTGGCCCACAGGTCGAGGCTGTCGCGACCGACCGTGGCCCCCTGGAAGACGCTGGAGGTCCCCGCGGAGGTCTTCGACGTCAGGCTGCTGACCGACGCGACGACGGTGCGCGGGTCACGGTGGGTCTGCACCACGAGCGCGTCGGGGTAGGCCGCCATCAGCGCGTCCAGCGAGAACAGGTGGCCGGGGTTCTTGAGGACCCAGCGCTTCTCGGGGCTGGTCATGCCGATCAGCTGGAGGATCCGGCGGTGGCGACGGTAGCTGCCGCTGAGGTCCTGCTGGCCGAGCCAGCGTGTGTACGACGGCAGGTGGGCCACGCTCGGGAACGCGAGCGAGCGCATCGACTGGTGCTCCAGCCACCAGCACTCCTCGACCACGTCGGGCGCCATGAAGTGCATGCCCTTCAGTCCGGGCACGGCTGCGTTGCGGCGGTCGATCTGTGCCTGCATCGCCTGGAAGTCCGGGTTCGACGCCCAGTGGTCGCGCAGGGGGCGCGGCTGCGGTGCGGCGGCCAGCCAGAGCTGCAGGCCCTGGTGGCGCGGGTCGGCGCACAGCAGGCGGTGCAGGGCCGTCGTACCGGACCGGGGGAGACCGGTCACGAAGATCGGCCGGGTCACGGGGGTCTCGGCGTGCGCCGGGTGCTGGCGCCAGGCGGACTCGGTGCGCAGGCGGCCCGCGAGCGCGTTGGCCAGAGCTCCCTCGACCTTCGTGCGCCCCTTCTCGGTCAGGCCGGCCTCGTTCGCGTACCCGTCGAGCAGGGCGTGCAGGCCCTCGACGTGGTCGTGGTCGCCGAAGTCGGTGAGGCCGGTGCGGGTGGCAGCGCGTTCGTGGAGCTCGTCTGCGAGGTTCATCGGCTGCTCTCTCAGTGGTGGGTGGCGCCGGACGTGACGTCGAGGCACTGCCCGGTGATGGCCCGGGCGAGGTCGGAGGCGAGGAAGACCGCGGCGTCGGCGATCTCCTCGGGGCGGGGCAGGCGCCGCAGGTCGGTCTCGGCGGCGACCTCGTCGTGGATCACGTCGGGGGTGACGCCGCGCGCTCGTGCTGCCTTCGCGAAGCTGGCCTCCACGGCCTCGCCCATGATGTAGCCGGGTGCGATCGAGTTCACCCGGACGCCCTGCGGACCGAGCTCGATGGACAGCCCGCGGGCGAGGGCGAGCAGGCTGGCCTTGGTCATCCGGTAGGCGCCGAACAGAGGGAGCCGGTTGCGCAGGATCATCGAGTTGACGACGACCACCGAGCCCTTGCTGGCGACGAGCGCAGGTGCCGCGCGGCGCACCATCTCCAGCGCCATCAGCGGCGAGGTGAGCTCCTCGCGGACCCGGTCCAGCCCGGAGTCGAGCAGGTTCTCCCGGCTGGGCGGCAGGTAGGCGTTGTGCAGGACCGCGTCGAGCCGGCCGAGCTCGTCGACGCTGGTGTCGACGAGGCACCGCACCGCTGCCGGGTCGGTGAGGTCGGTCGGTACGACGACGGCGCGGCGTCCGGTGGCGCGGACCTCGGTCGCGACGGCCTCGAGGCGCCCGGCGCTGCGGGAGGCGAGCACGACGTCCGCACCCGCGAGCGCGCTGCGCACCGCGAGGGCGTGGCCGAGACCGGGACCGACGCCGGCGACGAGGACGGCCTTGCCGGTGAGGACGCCGGTCACCGGGTCGCTCATGCCATCATCCGGTCGCCGACGGCGGCCTGGCGAGCGGCGATCCGCTGCGCCCACTGGGCCGCGGTGACCCGTTGCTGCTCGTGGAAGGGCAGTCGCTGCGCGAGCTCGGCGTACGGCACCACCTCGGTGGTCGGGCCGTCCTCGGCCGTCAGCGGCCGGTCGACACGCTGCCAGCGGATCTGCAGGTAGCCCTCGGTGAGGCCGGTCGTCTCCAGCCAGTTGGCCAGGCCCGGGTCCTGCCGGGTGACGACGAACCGGATCCGTCCGTCGGGGTCCACGTGCGCCTGGTCGGCGGTGAGGCTGGTCTGGTGGTCGACGTAGTCGAGGGAGACGTACCACTTCGTGCCGAGCTGCATCCCCTGGTACGGCATGCCGGAGGCGGGCACCGTGATGATCAGCGCCTGGTCGTCGGCGAGGTCGAAGTGCCCGGCGGAGCTGTACTGGCTGGCGAGGCCGCCGGGCGTGATCTTCGGGGCGTACATCGTGTTGACCGGCTGGTCGAGGTAGAACCGCTCGACGAACTCCAGGAAGGTCCGGGCGTAGCCGAGGAGGGTGCGCGCGGCACGGGCGTAGCGGCCCTCGACGGTCGCGAGGGTGACCGGCTCGCCGGGTACGCCGATCCGGTCGGCCCGCTGCACCCGCAGGGTGCCGGCACGTTCGGTGGTCCAGTCGCTGAACGTCTGGCGGACCAGGAGCCGCTGGGCGTCGGGGGAGAGGGTGAAGTAGCCCGGCCCGCCGTCCTCGCGCGGCCCGAACCGGATCTCGAAGCTGCCGTCGTCGGCGACCGGGAAGTCACGGTCGTCGAAGGCGAGGTGGCTGGCCGGTGAGGTGTTGCCGGCGTGGGAGCCGGCGAGCACCTGGAAGACGAGGTCCGCGCTGGAGCCACGGTTGCCGGTGACGACGTACTCGGCGTCACCGGCGATCTGCGCGGCGAAGTACAGCGTGTCGGGGTTGTCGAGGCCCATCTTCGTCCACTGCGTCGACGGCCGGGCGAAGTGCGGGTCGGCCGGATCGCTGGCCCAGGCGCTCGCCAGGCCCACTCGCACCAGGCCGGCGAGGTAGTCGAGGCCCTCCGCGACGTCGCGCTCGGTGCGCACGTGGGGCGCCGCGAGCAGCACGCGCTCCGCCTCCTGGATCGCCTCGGCGAGGAGGGCGGTGCCGGCACTGGCTGTGATCCCGATCTCTTGTGTCACCCGGCGGAAACTAGGCAGCGGCTGTTGCCGGCCGAGGTGCGGTCTCGCTCATCGGGACCCCTCGGACGCGGCCTCGACCACCACCAGGCGCTGGGTCGCGCGGGTCATCGCGACGTACCTGTCGACGGCGCCCTCGACGCCCGTGCCGAAGCGATCCGGACGCACGAGGACGACCAGGTCGAACTCGAGCCCCTTGGCGTGCTCGGGACTCAGCGAGCGGACCCGCGGCGTCGCCTCGAAGGACGGATCGCCGATGACGCAGGCGATGCCCTCGTCGGTGGCTGCCTCCCACTGCCCGAGGATCTCGGCGACGTCCTCCGGACGGACGTGCTCGACAGGGGTGCCGGTGCTGCGGACCGACGTCGGCACGTTGGCGTCGGGCAGGACGGCGCGGATCACGGGCGCCGCGACCTCCATCACCTCGGCCGGCGTGCGGTAGTTGACGGTGAGCGAGGCCAGGTCGATGTCGTGCAGGCCGACCCTCTCGAGCCGTTCGGTCCACGACTCGGTGAAGCCGTGCCGGGCCTGGGCGCGGTCGCCGACGACGGTGAAGCTGCGCGACGGGCAGCGGCGCAGCAGCATCTGCCACTCGGCGTCGGTCAGCTCCTGTGCCTCGTCGACGACGACGTGGGCGAAGGGGCCGGCGTACCGGTCCGGGTCGGCCGCCTGCTGGCCGTCACCGGTGAGGGCATCGCGCAGGTCGGCGCCCCGGAGCATCGACATGATCATCATGTCGGAGTCGTCGCTGGCGACCAGGTGGTCTACGACGCGGTCCATCTCCTCCTTCTCACGGGCGGCGGCGGCCTCCTGCCTGCGTCGGGCGCGAGCCGCCGCAGGGTCGCCGAGCCGGGCACGGGCGGCGTCCAGGAGGGGCAGGTCGGCGGTCGTCCACACCTGCGGTCCGGGCCGCCGCAGGACGCGGACCTCGTCGGGCGAGAGCCAGGGCGCGCAGTGGCGCAGGTACGCCGGCACCTCCCACAGGTCGCCGACCAGGTCGGTCGCCTCGATCATCGGCCATGCCCTCGTGAGGGCGTCGACCACGTCGTCGTTGCGGCGCAGGGAGCGGCGCAGCTGGTCCTCGGTCGCCTCGGTCGCCTCGTGCTTGTCGACGAGGATGTCGAGCAACGCGTCCCACACCTGGTCGCGCGCCTCGTTGTGGGGCGTGCCGGGGTCGGGAGCTCCGAACGCCTCGGCCCAGTCGCCCGGGCTGAGCCACACGTCGGCCCAGTCGGTCTCGACGACCATGCCCTCGGCGGGCGGCTGCTCGTAGAGGCGGACGGCGGGCTCGACGGCACCGACCATGGCCGCGTCGGCCTTCAGCCGGGCGACCTCGGGGTCGGTCTCCGCGGTTGCCGCCGCTCCTTCGCCGACGAGGTTGCGCACGGTGCAGGTCCGCACGCCCTCCTCGCCGAGGCTGGGCAGCACGTCGGCGACGTAGGCGAGGTAGGGCTCGTGGGGACCGACGAAGAGGACGCCGCCTCGACGGTCGCCGAGCCGCGGGTCGGCGTACAGCAGGTAGGCGGCGCGGTGCAGCGCCACCACGGTTTTGCCGGTGCCCGGTCCGCCGTCGACGACCAGGGTGCCGCGGGAGCCGGCGCGGATGATCGCGTCCTGGTCGGCCTGGATCGTGGCGAGCACGTCGCGCATCCGCTCCGACCGGCTGCTGCCGAGGCTCGCGACGAAGGCGGACTGGTCGTCGAGGGCGGCTCCCGCTGCGGCCAGCGCGTCGGCGGTGAAGACCTCGTCCCAGTAGTCGGTGACGCGGCCGTTCGTCCAGCGGTAGCGGCGCCGGCTGGCCAGACCCATCGGGTTGCCGTGCGTGGCGCCGAAGAACGGCTCGGCGGCAGGGGAGCGCCAGTCCACCAGCAGGCGACGGCCCGCGGCGTCGGTCAGGCCGAACCGGCCGACGTGCACGGTCTCGCCGCCGGTCGTGACCATCCGTCCCAGGCACAGGTCGAGCCGGTAGCGGCGCAGCATCCGGAGCCTGGCGCCGAGGCGGTGCACCTCGAGGTCGCGGTCCATCGCCTCCTGGCCGCTGCCGCCGGGTTGGCGTCGTACGTCGGACAGGCGCTCCTCGAGGTCGGCGACGGTCTGCTCGAGGCTGGCCTCGATGGCGGCGAAGTGCTCCTCGTCGGTGGCGATGAGGGCCGGTGCGGCCTTCGCGGGGTGGTCGTGCAGGTCGAACGCGCGTGTCGTCGCGTGGGTCAAATCATCAGCTCCCATGGGGTTTTCGTGGCGTCTCCGCTCGGCGGAGACCGGGATTCTGCCCGCTCCAGGGGGCCTTGCGGCAAGACCCCCTGTGCGCTATACGTTGATGACGGAGGGAGTTGTGTCGGCGGAGCCCGGTAGAACCGGAGCATGAGCCGAGACCTCCAGATCACGTTCGACTGCCACGACCCGCGCGCCCTCTCGTCGTTCTGGAGTGCGGCGCTGGGCTATGTCATCCCGGGGCCGCCGGGCGTGCCCCTGCCCGCGGGGGAGGACCCCCTGGCGGCGTGGGACGTCTTCCTCGAGCGGATCGGGGTCCCGGAGTCCGAGCGCAACGCACGCTCGGCGATCGAGGACCCGGAGGGGACGCGGCCCCGGGTGTTCTTCCAGCAGGTGCCCGAGGACAAGGTGGTCAAGAACCGGGTCCACCTCGACGTCCGGGCCGCGCCCGGGCTGGCGGGGGACGAGCGGATGGCGGCGCTGGAGGAGGAGTGCGCTCGGCTGGTGGAGCTGGGCGCCCGGCGCCTCGAGAGGTTCGAGCCGGCCCCGCCGATGGCGGGTGGGCACATCGTGATGGCCGACCCCGAGGGAAACGAGTTCTGCCTGGACTGATCGATCGATAGCGTCGCCGCATGGAGCGACGACTCGCCGTGGTGACCGGTGGCAGCCGGGGCATCGGCGCAGCCACCGCGCAGATGCTCGCGCGGTCCGGGTGGAGCGTGCTGCTCACCTACCGGTCGGAGCGCTCGGACGCGGAGTCGGTGGTGGCCGCGTGCTCGGGCGACGGCGCCTGGGCGCGGGCGGTCCAGCTCGACGTCAGCGACGAGGCGGCCGTCGAGCGGGTGTTCGGCAACCTGCCGGCCGAGGCGGGTCCACTGCGCGCGCTCGTCAACAACGCGGGCATCGTGGCACCCACGTCGCGGGTCGCGGACCTGTCGGCCGAGCGTGTGCGCCGGGTGCTCGAGGTCAACGTGCTGGGGGTGCTGCTCTGCGCCCGGGAGGCGGTGCGGCTGATGGCGCCCCCGAGGGGGTCCGGGGGCGCGATCGTCAACGTGTCCTCGCGGGCAGCCGAGCTCGGATCGCCGGGGGAGTACGTCGACTACGCCGCGTCGAAGGCGGCCGTCGACACGATCACCCGCGGCCTGGCGGTCGAGACGGCCGCCCAGGGGATCCGGGTCAACAGCGTTCGGCTCGGCCTGATGGACACCGAGATCCATGCCCGCAACGGCGAGCCCGGCCGTCTCGACCGGGTGGCGCCATCGATCCCGATGGGGCGCCCCGGCACGGCCACCGAGGCCGCGGCCGCCATCTGCTGGTTGCTCGACGAGGCGTCGTCGTACACGACCGGTGCGGTGCTCGACGTGTCCGGCGGACGCTGAGTGTCGGCTTTGTTCAAGCGGCCGCGTCGGTCTGCTGCGTAACCTCGGCGCCATGCGAGCTGCCGCCACCTTCACCGTCTCCGACTGGACGCCTCTCGACCTGCCGAGCGCCGTGGG
This sequence comes from Nocardioides kongjuensis, assembly GCF_013409625.1. NCBI lineage: Bacteria > Bacillati > Actinomycetota > Actinomycetes > Propionibacteriales > Nocardioidaceae > Nocardioides > Nocardioides kongjuensis. The sequence continues at coordinate 1,361,907 of NZ_JACCBF010000001.1, read as the reverse complement.
CGGTCTCGAGGCGCCCGAGACAGCCGCACCTGTGGGCGTCGCTGCGATGGTCAAGACGTTCACCGGCGACCTCGCCGGACGCTCGGTCACGTGGTTCGTCGGCGGGCTGAACACCGGGACCGGCGCCGGGACCTATGTCGCCGTCGAGTCCTTCGCGGGCACGCTGGGCGATCGGTCCGGCACCTTCGGGTTCGTGCACGCGGCGTCGACGCACGGCAGCGACCGGTACGACGAGTACTTCACCGTCGTGCCCGACAGCGGCACCGGCGGCCTCGCCGGGATCAGCGGACAGGGCTCGCTGAGCATCGACGAGGACGGCACCCACCGGGTCGCGCTGGACTACACGCTGCCCGAGTGAGGTCAGCCGACGGGCGCGACGCTGAGCTTGGTGCCGAGGACCTGGCCGCGGTCGTCGAGGAAGGTCAGCGTCACCTGCGGCACCCCGACCGCCTCGGGCAGTGCGGCGCCGTAGCCGTGGGAGTCCGCCCGGACCGGCAGCGTCCGGTCGACGCCGGGCGCCTCGACCCGCACCTGGGTGGCGCTGGGCCACGGCGAGATGCCGTAGACGAGGGGCTCGCTGTCGGTGAAGTAGCCGCCGAGCTGTTCCGGTGAGGTGAGCTCCTGGGGCGGGACGCCGTCGCCGGACCAGATCACACCCCCACACCCGTACTCGAGCTCCTTCTTCGTCGGCGTCCCGGTGCCGTCCCAGACGCCGTCGCTCATCGCGTAGCAGACCTTGCCGCTCGACGACGTGGCCACCCAGAACGCGAAGACCCCGTGGTCGGTGTCGAACCGGGCGACCAGTGCGGGCTCGTCGAGCTCGCCGAGGCCGTTGCCGGTGGTGTTCGGCTGGCGGGCGAAGTCCTGGATGACGCTCGACACGACCTCGGTGGGACCGCCGAGGGCGACGGCAGTCGTGGTTCCGACGGCGGAGATGGCGAGGCCGAGCCCGATGGCGGCACGGCGGCGGGCGCGACGGCGACGTGGCGCCGCGGCGGTGGCCGCGTGCTCCTGCCGGAGGATCCGGGCGAGGGTCGCCTCGGACCACTCCGGGTCGAGGTGCGGGCGGGTGGGGGCGAGCGCGGTGATGCGGGAGGTGAGGGAGTCCGTGGTCATCACAGTCCACCTTCGGTGAGGGGTCGGCTGGGGGAGGCGGCACGCAGGTCCGCCGGCGGTTCGCGGTCGAGGGCCGCGCGGGCGCGGTGGGCACGCACCCGGAAGGTGCCCGGCCGGATGCCGAGGACCTCGGCCGCGGCGTCGGGAGTCAGGCCGTCCCAGGCGACGAGCAGCAGCGCCTCGCGCTGGCCGTCGGGCAGGGCGGCGAGCGCTTCGAGGGCCGTGACCCGCTCGGTCGCCACCATCCCGGCATCCGCTCCGGGTCGGGCGGCCCGGTCGAGCAGCGCGAGCCTGTCGTGGAGCGCGGTACGTCGTCGCGCCGAGCGCCGGCTGTTGCCGATCACCTTGCGGGCCGTGGCTATCAGCCAGCCGATGGGCGGCTCCGGCACGACGTCCCAGCGGCGCCAGGCCTGCGCAAAGGTCTCGGCGACCACGTCCTGGACGTCGTCCGGCCCGACGTGTCGGCGTACGTAGGCCGCGACGCGTGGGCCGTCACGGCGCCACGCCTCGCTGAACGCTGCTTCCTGGGCGTCCTCGGAGGTGCTCATGTCCTTGTAGTGTCCGGCTCGCTGCTGGTGTTACTAGTGTTGCCTCGATGATCCGCGAGCGCATCGAGCAGGACCTCGACCGGCTGGTCGACGTGCTCTCGTCGGTTCGCGCAGTGCAGGACGTCCTCGGCGACCGGTCGGCGTACGACTGGCTGACGGAGGTCGACGCCGACGTGTCCTGGGTGTTCGACCAGGCGCCGGTCAGCGTCGCCCCGACGCGCAACGTCGTCGGGCACGTGCAGGTGTACGCGCCGCCCGTCGGCGCGGCGTGGGTGTCGTCGGCGGCATCGGGGGCCGGCGTCGAGCCGGACCGGCTGCTGGTGATCGGACGGTTCTTCGTGAAGGAGACGAGGTTCGACCACAACATCGGGCGGTACCTGCTGAGCGAGTGCGTGAAGCGGATCGCGGCCCGGGGGAGCGTTGCCGTGCTCGACCCGGACGGGCTCGCTCTCGTCCCGACGGCGCTGTGGCGGCGGCTCGGGTTCGCAGCGGACACGCACGCTCCCGTCCTGCTGGCCTGACGGCGCCGCGCCCGACGTCGTGCCACGATCCACGATGTGCGCCACGAGCAGCGGATCCCGACCCGTACCCCAGAGTCGCGGGCGTTCGCCGAGCGCGTGAAGGTCGTGATGAACCTGACCGCTCAGCTGAACGCGCTGCCCTTCGACGACCTCGACCAGCGCCGTTCGCTGCTGTCGCGGATCTTCGGCGGTGATCTTCCGGGGTCGCTGTCGATCCTGCCGCCGTTCTTCTGCGACTACGGTCTCGGTGCGACCTTCGGTGAGCGTGTGTTCATCAACCAGGGCTGCTACTTCCTCGACCTCGGCGGCATCACGATCGGTGACCGCGTGCTGATCGGCCCGCGGGTCACCCTGAGCACCGCCGGGCACCCGATCGAGCCGGGTGAGCGCTTCGACTTCATCACGCACGCGCCGATCGTGATCGAGGACGACGTGTGGATCGGTGCGGGCGCCACGGTCACGCCGGGCGTGACGATCGGGCGCGGCTCGGTGGTCGGTGCGGGTGCCGTGGTGGCTGCCGACGTACCGCCGATGTGCGTCGTGACCGGCACCAGCGTCGTCGTGCGCAAGGAGCTCAGCGCCCCGGCCTGAGCAGCGCGTCCACGGACTCGGGGCGCACCCGGACCATCGAGACCAGCGGTACGTCGTCGCGGACCCACGCGTCGGCCACCAGCTCGGCCACGACGGCCCGGTAGGTGTCGCTCACGTCGTCGGTGCGCGCCGCGAGGTCGTCCTCGGTCGGACATGTCAGGACGCCGTCGGTGCTGCGGGGCCACCCGCGCCGGCAGAGCTCGTCGTACAGCTCGCCGGTCACCAGCAGCTCGACGTCGTCGACGTCGCTCAGCGACCCGTTGGCCAGCAACGCACCGGCCAGCCCGACGACATGGTGGTCACGGGGAAGCTCCAGGCGTGCCAGCGCGACCGTGAGCCGACGCCACGTCCAGGTCGACCTGCCGGGCCGGGGCTCGCCGGACTCGACCGCTCGTGCCAGGAACTCCTGGACGGCGGCCCGCGCGACCTGCAGCATCGAGACGACGGCGATGTCGTCCTGGCGCCAGGCCTCGGCGACCAGGGCGTCGACGGGCGCGAGGTAGGCGGTGCTCACCTCACCGCCACGAACGACCAGCCCGGGTTCGCCCGGGCAGCACAGCGCGCCGTCCGCCGTGCGTCGCCGCCAGCCTTCGCGTGCCAGCTCGTCGTACAGGACGTCCGTGGCGAGCAGCTCGACCTCGGCGGTCGTCTCGACCGTGTCGTTGGCGAGCATCGCGCCGGAGAGGCCGACGACGAACTGATCCTCGGGCAGCTCCAGCGCGACGACGGTCGACCGCAGGCGCGACCAGGTCCAGAGCACGCAGCGAGTCTGCCTCGTCCGGAACCCCTGGAGAACCCACGCGCGAGGCACGTAGGAATGCGCCGATAAGTGACATTATGTCAGACAGTGAAGATCGGACCTGCCTGGAGAGAGCTCCCCTGGGTCGGTTCGGTCAGGCCGCCGCCGGCTCGGGTGCCCGAGCGACCTCCCTGAGCCCCGCCGACCGGTGCCGGTTGCGTCAGCGGCATCGTGAGCGAACCGGGCGGCAGCCGGGTGCCGCGGCGGGCCCCTCCGGTGACCTCGTGGAGCTGTTCCGGCTGCAGACCTGACATAACGTGCCCCTCGGGTCTACTGACGCACCCGCCCGTCGACGCACTCCCGCAGCAGGTCGGCGTGGCCGCAGTGCCGCGCGTACTCCTCGATCCGGTGCACCATCAGGTCCCGTACGACGACCTGTGAGCGCCCCAGCGTCGACGACAGGTCCGCGACGGGTGCCAGGACGGCGTCGGTCGCCGCCTGCTCGCGCGCGAGGTCGGCCCAGGTGGCCTCGACGACGGCGTCGTCGCCGACGGCGCCGAGGAAGTCGCCGTCCGGCTCGCCGTACAGGCCGTCAGCCGGCGGGCCCGTGGTGATCCAGTTGCGCCAGTCGCGCTCGACCTCGGCGAGGTGGCGGACCAGGCCGAGCAGCGACATCGTCGAGGGCGGGACCGAGCGCGTGGCGAGCTGGGCGGCGTCGAGGCCGTCGCACTTGAGACGCAGGGTGAGGCGGTAGCTGCGCAGGTACTCCTCGAGCGTGGCCCGCTCCCCCTGCGCTGCGGGACCGCCGGCCTCCCGGGGGTCGTCGGCGGCGTCGAGCCACATGTCGGGATGGACGGTGGCCTGCGTCCAGCGCTCGGGGGTGCTCACGGACGGATCCAGCCGCGACGCAGGCCCTCGTCCACGAGCAGTCCGGTGAGCGCCCCGAGGGAGGTCGATCCGGCGACCACGCCGGCCTCCCTGGCCCGCACGAGCGCCTCGGTGGCGCCCGGCATCTCCCAGGTGCCACCGCCGTTGAGCCAGTTCAGCAGCATCGGCTCGAGCCGGTCCATCGCCTTGCAGAACCGGGCCTCCGGGGTGACGGCCGCCTCGAACTCGTCCCACAGTGCCCGCATCGACGCAGCCTGGTCCCCGGGCAGCAGGCCGAAGAGCCGCTCGGCGGCAGCCATCTCGCGCTCGGCCTGGTCGTCGGCGGCGCCGGGGACGAACACCGGGCTGTCGCCGGCGTAGATCTCGACGAGGTCGTGCACGACGACCAGCTTGATCGCGTGGCCGACGTCGATCGGCTGGTCGGCGTACTCGGCGAGCAGGATCACCATCAGCGCGAGGTGCCACGAGTGCTCCGCGTCGTTCTCGCGACGGTCGGCAGCGGCCAGCAGCGAGGCGCGCAGGACGGTCTTGAGCTTGTCGGCCTCGGCGAGGAACCGGAGCTGCTCCCCCAGCCGCGCGGGTACGCCGTCCGGCAGCGGCTGGCGGTCGATCAGCAGTGCGTCGTCGTCCATGCCCCCACCCTGCCACCCGGACGACCCCCGCCCCCTACGATGCCGCCATGAGCGGCCTCGAGCAGCTGGCCGTCCTGGGCACGGGACTCGGCGCCGGCATCCTGAGCTCGACCGTCGGTGTGGCCTCGCTGCTCAGCTTCCCCGTCCTGGTCGCGCTGGGTCTCCCGCCGGTCGTCGCGAACGCCTCGAACACGGTGGGGCTGATCCCCGGCGGCCTGAGCGGTTCGTTCGGCTACCGGTCCGAGCTGCGGGAGCACCCCGGCATCACTCGCCTGGTGCTGCTCTGCTGCGCCCTCGGCGCGGTCGCCGGCGCCGTCCTCCTGCTCGCACTGCCGGCCGCCACGTTCGAGGCCGCGGTGCCGTGGCTGATCCTGCTCGCCTGCGGCCTGGTCGGCGCGCAGCCCTGGCTCGCGCGCCGCCTGGCCAGGTACCGCGCCGAGGACACCGGCCCACGGCACCACCTCTCGCCGCTGACCACGCTCTTCGCCGGCCTGACCGGCGTGTACGGCGGCTACTTCGGCGCTGGCGCCGGCGTGATGATGGTCGCCGTGCTCGGTCTGGGTACCGACGTCGAGCTGCGCGTCGTCAATGCGCTCAAGACACTCGGGCTGCTGGCCGGCAACCTCGTCGCCGGAGCGATCTTCGTGGCCGTCGCCGACCTCGACTGGGCCGCCATCGCCCCGCTGGCCGCCGGCTCGATCGCCGGAGGCTACCTCGGCGCGCGGATCGGCCGGCGGCTCCCGTCCGGGGTGTTCCGCGGCGCCGTCGTGCTGGCGGGCGTGGTCGTCGCGATCACGATGCTGTGAGCACGTCGACGTAGTGCTCCACGACCGGGAACGGGTCGTAGAACTCGTGCAGCAGGGCCCGCCACTCGTCGTACTGGGGTGATCCCCGGAAGCCCTCGGTGTGGTCCTCGAGGGTCTCCCACTCGACCAGCAGCAGGTAGAGGTTCGGCGACTCCAGCGAGCGGCGCAGGGCGAGGCTGCGGAAGCCGGGCATCGCCGCGATGATCGACCGTGCCTGGCTGAACGCCGTCTCGAACTCGGCTTCCCGGCCGGGCAGGACGGGCAGGACGGCGTGCTCGAGGATCATGGCTCCACCCTCCCATCCGCCTCTCGTGCGGCTCGCCACGCCCTCGGGGCTGTGCCGTACTCGCGGGCGAAGGCGCGGGAGAAGGCGGCCTCGGAGGAGTACCCGACGCTCCGCCCGATGCTGCCGGCGGGTTCGCGAGTCGTGGTGAGCCGGTCCGCCGCGCGGGCGAGCCGGAGCCGTTGCAGGTAGCGTCCCGGCGACTCACCGGCGAGACGGCCGAACCGGGCTGCGAAGGCGGCCCGTGACATCGCTGCGAGGTCCGCGAGGCGGTCGACGGTCCACGGATCCTCGGGGCGGCGGTGCATGACCTTCAGGGCCCGGCCGACCTGCGGGTCGAGGGCCGCGGTCAGCCAACCCGCGCCGGCCACCTCGCCACGCGCCGCCCACGTGCGCAGCGCCTGGATGAACAGCAGGTCGAGGATCCGCGACACCATCACCTGCGAGCCCGCGCGGGGCTCGGCTACCTCGACACCCAGCAGCCGCGCACTCAGCGGCAGCCAGTCGAGGCCCTCCTCGTCGCCGCGGATCACGATCACGGTCGGCAGCACGGCGAGCAGCGGTGCCGCGACCCTCTCCTCGACCGCGAACGAGCCGCTGAGCCACGTCGCGTCCGGTCCCGGGTGCAGGGCGTGCGCACGCCCGCGAGCCAGGAGCGCGAGGTCCCCAGCTCGCAGGCCCACCCGCGGTCCCCCGTCGTCGACCCGCAGCTCGGCCTCCCCGGTCTCGACCAGGTGCAGCACGCGCGACCCCGGCCGATGCCGTACGGCGCGCCGCCCGTCTGCGTGCACGGCCTCCACCTCGCCGCCGCGCAGGTGGATCATCTCCAGCACGTCCGAGAGGGCGTCGCCGGCTGCGAGAGGATCGGCAATGTATGGGAGCGGATCAGGCATGGTTCCTTGCCTCGACGTCTTCCTAGGGTGGACGCACCCTACTCCCCCGACCCGCGGGGAGGCACTCACGAAGGAGTCCTGATGTCCACTCCCACCATCGTCCTCGTCCACGGGTTCTGGGGCGGCGCCGCCCATTGGGCCAAGGTGATCGTGGAGCTCGACCGCCGCGGCCACCGCGGTCTGCGTGCCGTCGAGCTGCCGCTGACCTCGCTGGCCGACGATGCCACGCGCACCCGGGACCTGGTCCGACAGATCGACGGCCCCGTGCTCCTCGTGGGGCACTCGTACGGCGGCGCGGTCATCACCGAGGCCGGCGACCTGCCCAACGTGGTCGGCCTGGTCTACGTCGCTGCCTTCGCGCCGGACGCCGGCGAGAGCCCCGGCCAGATCACCGAGGAGCACCCGCCGGCGGCGATCGCCAACATCGAGCCGGACGCGGACGGCCGGCTCTGGGTGAAGCCGGACCTGTTCGCGGAGAGCTTCGCCCAGGACCTGCCCGCCGACGAGACCCTGGTGATGGCAGTGACCCAGAAGGCGCCGCTGGGAACCACCTTCGGCGACACCGTCTCCGAGCCGGCTTGGCGGCACAAGCCGGCGTGGTACCAGGTCTCCACCGACGACCGGATGATCCACCCCGACAACCAGCGCCGGATGGCTGCGCGGTTGCAGCCGCGGAGCACCGTCGAGCTCGCGGCCAGCCACGCCTCGTTGGCCTCTCAGCCGGTCGCGATCGCCGACCTGGTCGAGGAGGCAGCACGCGCCACCGCCGGTTGAGCAGGGACGGGGCTCAGGAGGCGCGGACGCCCTCGACGATGCTGGTCACCAGCGACTCCACCCAGGCGTCGTCGACGGCGTCGCGCCCGCGCAGCACGATCGCAGTCAGCGTGGTTCCGAAGACCATCTCGATGAACAGCGCGAGGTCGACGTCGGGCCGAGCCTCGCCCCGCTCGACGGCCTGCGCGAGGCGGACGGCCAGGCTCTCCCAGCCCGTCGACATGAGTCGGGCGCTGAGCTCCTCCTCGAGCGCGTGGTCGGCCATCATCTCGCCCATCAGCGCGGGGATCGCCCGGCAGCCTGCAGGAGATCCGACCACCCGCAGGCAGCTCTCGACGACCACGCGGACGTCGGCGCGGAGGTCGGAGGCGGGACCCGCGTCGACCACGGCCGACGACGGGAAGACAGCCTCGTGGACCAGATGCGCCTTGGACGCCCACCGGCGCCGGATGGCCGGGACCGACGTACCGGCCCGCTCCGCGATCGCGCGGAAGGTCAGGTCGGCGTAGCCCACCTCGGCGACCAGATCGGTGGTCGCGGCCAGCACCGCCTCGTCGATCCGGACGTCCCGGGGGCGGCCGGCAGCAACGCCCTCACTCACGCAGCCACCTCCTCGCAGTGCCGGTCCCCCGCTCGCCGGGTCATTGTCGCGGACCCCCTTGACGGGGCTGACCACGGTATTTATGTTTCGTGTCGCTACGCAATGTAATCCGCATCACCCGGGAGCGCCAGTGACACCCACCTTCGCGTACGGCTCGGTCGCCGAGCTGCTGCTCGCCCGCGCCGAGGACGACCACCCGGCGCTGCTGTTCGGCGAGGAGTCCGTGAGCTGGCGTGACTTCGTCGCCGGCGCCCGGCGCCGCGCTGCCGTGCTGACGGCGCTGCGGAGGCCGGGGCCCTGGCACGTGGGTGTCCTGATGGACAACGACCCGGAGTACCTGCTGCTCATCGCGGCGGCCGCCCTGTCCGGAGCGACCGTCGTCGGCGTCAACCCGACCCGCCGCGGAGCCGAGCTCGCCGCAGACATCCGGGGCACCGACGTGCAGACCCTGCTCGTGGGTAGGACGCACCGCGGGCTGATCGAGGACCTCGAGCTGGACGGGATCGACGTCATCGACCAGGACGGCGACCGCTACCGCGAGCTGCTGGCCCGCGCGGCCGAGCACCCGGCGCACGCCACTGCTCCCCCGGGCACGGAGCACACCCTGCTGCTGCTCTTCACCTCCGGCTCCACGGGCGCGCCGAAGGCCGTCGTGTGCTCGTCGTCCCGACTCGCGGTGATCGGTCAGCTCAACGTGCACGGCCTGACCCGCGACGACGTCGCCTACAACGCCATGCCGCTGTTCCACGGCAACGCGCTGATGGCGGCCTGGGCGCCGATCCTGGTCGTCGGCGGGACCTACGCGATGCGCCCGAGGTTCTCGGCGTCCGGGTTCCTGCCCGACGTCCAGCGGTTCGGCGCGACCTTCTTCAACTACGTCGGCCGCGCGCTGTCGTACGTCCTCGCGCAGCCCGAGACACCCGGCGAGCGCGACAACACCCTGCGCTTCGGCTTCGGGACCGAGGCCTCCACCCGGGACCGCGAGGAGTTCCAGCGTCGCTTCGGGTGCCGCATCGTCGAGTCGTACGGCTCCTCGGAGGGCGTCTGCACGATCCTGCGCAGCGAGGACACGCCGCCCGGCGCGCTCGGCCGCCCCGATCCCGCCATGGGCCTGGTCATCCTCGACGCCGACGGCCAGGAGACCCCGCCCGCGGAGTTCGCCGAGGACGGCCGGCTGCTCAACGCGGCCGAGGCGACCGGCGAGATCGTCGTCCGCGGCGGCGCCGCGCGCTTCGAGGGCTACTACAACAACCCGGGCGCGATGGCGGCCAAGGTGCGCGACGGTGACTACTGGACCGGTGACCTCGCCTACGCCGACGCCGAGGGCAGCTTCTGGTTCGCGGGTCGCAGCTCCGACTGGATCCGCGTCGACAGCGAGAACTTCGCCAGCGCGCCGGTCGAGCGGATCCTCGCCCGGCACCCCGCCGTCGCCACCGCGGTGGTCTACGGCGTGCCGGACCCGCGCACCGGCGACGAGGTGATGGCCTCCCTCCTGCTGCTGCCGGGCGCGAGCCTGGACCCCACCGAGCTCGGCGCGTTCCTGGACGAGCAGCCCGACCTGGGCACCAAGTGGCGTCCGCGCCTGGTCCGGGTCGTCGAGGACCTGCCGCTGACCGGTACCGGGAAGCTCGACAAGCAGGTCCTGCGCAGCGAGGCCTGGCTGGTCGACGACCCGACGTACCTCGCCACCGCCACCGGCTACCGCGCCTTCACCGCGGCTGACCGCGCCGAGCGGGAGGCCGCCTTCGCCTCCCACGGCCGGATCGCACTCCACCCCACCGAGAGGAACCACCCGTGATCGAGCTCAACCGGAGCCACCTCGTCGACTTCATCACCCGGCGGCTGGCGACCACCGAGTCGCCGCGTCAGCGGACCATGCTGGAGCGGATGCGGGTGCACGCCGCCGCCGAGCGCGACGGCGACCTGGAGACCCTGATCGGCACCCTCGGCGACGCCACGAGCTACCACTTCTGGGAGCTCTCCGGTGATGTCGGCCCGAAGACCAAGGAGGGTGTGGCGGAGTACTACACGAACCTGGTCGAGAACAACGGCCACGTGCTGGAGTTCTTCTGCGAGCGGATGGTCGTCGACGACGACTGCATCGTGATCGAGGGTGTGCTCACCCTCATCCAGCCGGGTGCGCTGATGGTCCAGCACCCGATGGCGGCCGGCTTCGCCGAGGCGGACAAGAACTACCTGATCAAGATGCGCAACGTGATCTTCTGGTCCTTCGACGAGGACCTGATGATCATCGCCGAGGACTCCTACACCGGCGGCCCGATCGAGATGCGCGTCCTCGAGGACCACGAGCTGCCGGCCGACTTCGTCGCCCTCACCGGCTGAGGGTCGGCAGCACCTGGTCGACCAGCGACGCCGCCCACCGCTCGGGATCCCCGGTGGGCGGCATCAGCGCGGTCAAGGTGATCCCCAGACCGGCGTACCTCGCCATCTCCCGGGCGAACCGGTCCGGTTCGGCGACCGGGTCGCCGAACCACAGGATCGTCTTGCGGATCTCGTCGTAGTCGCGCCCGACGTCGTCGCAGTGCCGGCGCAGCACGTCGAGCTTGGCGGCCACGCCGTCGGGCCCCTCGCCGGTGAAGAGGTTGCAGGCGTCGCCGTACTGTGCGACGAGCCGAAGCGTCTTGCGCTCCCCCGAACCCCCGATCAGGATCGGCACCCTCCCGTTCACCGGCGGCGGGACGCAGATCGTCTCGGCGAGCCGGTGGTGCGTGCCGTCGAAGGCGCCGTCCTCGTCGCTCCACATCTGCCGGCAGATCCGCAGCGTGTCCTCGAGCCGCTCGAACCTCTCGGCGACCGGCTGGAAGGGTACGCCGAGCCCGGCGTGCTCGCGCTCGTACCAGGCTGCGCCGATCCCCAGCCACGCCCGGCCACCCGACAGCACGTCCAGCGTCGTCACGATCTTGGCGAGCAGGCCCGGGTGGCGGTAGGTCACACCGGTCACGAGCAGGCCGAGAGCGATCCGCTCGGTGCGACCCGCGAGGAAGCCGAGCGTCGTGTAGCCCTCGAGCATCGGCTCGGCCGGACCGCCCGCCATCTCCATCTGGAAGTAGTGGTCCATCACGGTGAACAGCGCGATCCCGCCCTCGTCGGCGATCTGTGCCGTCGCCGCCAGCCGCGTGGCCAGTCGCCGGTCCCACTCCGGGTGGCTGAAGCTCGCGTAGTGGATGCCGAGGTCCATGCCGCCAACCTAGCCCGGACGTGTCGCGGGAGGTGCGCGCTGCGCTGCGTACGATGCGGGCCATGCGCTCTCGCCTGCTCGCCGGGGTCCCGGCCCTGCTGCTCCTCGCCTCCGTGTCCGCCTGCGGCGACGACACCGCCAAGGACCCGGGGAACGCCGAGTCCACGTCGCCGTCCGGATCGGTCACGACCGAGGCGACCACGGCCGGCACGCCGGCCGCCGCCGGCGAGTGTGACTGGGTCGCGGAGGGTGAGCCCGCGCGCGACGTCGAGCTGCCGCCCACGACGCCGGAGTACACCAGCGACGTCACGGCCGTGCTCACGACCTCGATCGGCAAGCTCACGGTCACCCTCGACGCCACGAAGGCGCCCTGCACCGTCGAGTCCTTCGTCTCCCTGGTCGAGCAGGGCTACTACGACAACACCTCGTGCCACCGCCAGGGCAACGACCCCGGGTTCGAGTTCCTCCAGTGCGGCGACCCGTACTTCGACCCCAAGGCGGCCGACGCCGACCCCAAGACCGGCACCGGCGGTCCGGGCTACACGATCCCGGACGAGGTCGACGGCACGGAGACCTACCCGGCCGGAACCCTGGCCATGGCGAACACCGGCCGGCCCCACTCCGGCGGCGGCCAGTTCTTCATCGTCTTCGGAGACTCCCAGTTCCCGCCGGACTACACCGTCTGGGGCCACCTCGACGCCGCGTCGGTCGCGACGCTGAAGAAGGCGACCGCGAGCGGGAACGACGGGTACTGGGCACAGAGCGGCGGCGGCCGGCCGAACACGCCGGTCACGTTCGAGAGCATCGAGATCGGCTGACGCGGCACCAACAGCGCCGCAGCGCCCGAGGAAGGCTACGCCGGGACCTTGTCGGCCAGGATGTCGATCTTCTCGATCTCAGGCTCGGAGAAGAGGACCCCGGTGTTGGGACCGAGTGCCTGCCCCACACCGCCCGCCAGGTGCGCGTCCCGGGCCTCGTCGTCCGGGAAGACGTCGTAGACCCCGAAGCTCGAGGGCCCGAACTGGATCGCGAACCAGGCGATCGTTCCGGGCTCCTGCATCACGATCGATCGGGCCGCGGTGAGGAAGTCGGCGAGTTCCGCCTCCTTGCCCGGGAGGGCCTCGAGGCGTACGAGAAGCGCTTTCGTCAGCATCAGTCTGACTCCGTTTGCACTTGTAGGGACTCACCGCTGCAGCCGTCGACCGCGAGAGGGCAGTACCCGTTCTTCGTGCGCCCAGTCAGATCCCGGTGAGCTCGATCGACCGCTCCCACAACGCTCGCGCGAGGACCTCGTCGTCCGCTTTGTGCGACATCCGGGCCGGGGCCGGCCACCCCCACAGCTCGGTGCGGCCGTGGGGGCCGATGTAGGTGCCGCCGTCGACGGGCATGGTGGCGGCGTAGACGGTGCACAGGGCACCGCGCCAGGCGGGCATGCCGACCAGCTTCTGGCCGTAGTGGCCGATGGCGGTGACGACCGGGTGGCCCGATCCGCTGGTGATCGCAGTCGCGGAGGCGCCCGGGTGGGCGGCGACGGCGCGCAGGTGAGAGCCCTGGCTGCGCAGGCGGCGGTCCAGCTCGCGCATGAAGAGCAGGTCGGCGAGCTTGGAGTCGCCGTACGCCTGGAAGGGCCGGTAGGGACGGCGCTGCCAACCGAGGTCGTCGAGGTCGATGCGTCCGGAGCGGTGCTCGCGCGAGCTGATCACGACCACCCGGTCGGTGAGCAGCGGCAGCAGCAGCTGGGTGAGCAGGAAGTGGCCGAGGTAGTTGGTCGCGAAGTGCATCTCGACGCCCTCCGGCGTCACCGAGTGCGGTACGCCGAGCACGCCGGCGTTGTTGACCAGGACGTCGACCGGGCGGCCGTCGGCCTCCAGCCCCTTCGCGAACAGCCGCACGGAGTCCAGGGAGCTGACGTCGACCTGGCGCACCTCGACCCGGCCCTTGTCGTGGCCCGGCACGGTGCGGGCGGCGGCGGAGGCCTTCTCGACGCTGCGGCAGGCCATCACGATCTCGGCGCCACGTGACCCGAGGATCCGGGCGGTCTCGAGCCCGAGTCCGCCGTTCGAGCCGGTGATGACGTACCGCCGGCCCTGCTGGGGCGGCACCTGGGTCCACGCACGCATGGCCCGAACCCTCCCACATCCGCCGTGCATCCGGTTGAGTTCTAGGCTGGCCGGATGAGCCTCACCCGCGCCGAAGCCGAGCACCGCGCGAGCGTGCTCACCGTGACGTCGTACGACGTCGAGCTGGACCTGTCGTCGAGCGAGGAGACCTTCCACTCGGTCACCACGATCCGGTTCCGCAGCGAGCGGGCCGACACGTTCGTCGACGTGAAGCCACGGGCGCTGCACGCCGCGCGGCTCGACGGTCACCCGCTCGACGTCGAGCAGCTGGCGGACGGCAGGATCGCGCTGGACCTGGCCGCCGGCGAGCACGAGCTGGTCGTCGACGCGACGATGGCCTTCCGCAACGACGGCGAGGGCCTGCACCGCTCGGTCGACCCGGTCGACGGCAAGGCCTACGTCTACGGGATGTCCTTCATGGACGCGGCCCCGTCGGTGTTCGCGTGCTTCGACCAGCCCGACCTCAAGGCGCCCTACTCCGTGCGGGTGACCGCGCCGTCCGACTGGCTGGTGGTCGGCAACGCGCCGGCCGCCGAGACCGGTGGTGACGGCACGACGAAGCGGTGGGAGCTCGGGCCGACGCAGCCGCTGGCGACGTACTTCGTCACCGTCGTGGCCGGGCCCTACCACCTGATCCGCGACGAGCACGACGGCATCCCGCTCGGCCTGAGCTCGCGGCAGAGCCTCGCCGCGACGCTCGACCGCGAGGCCGACGAGCTGCTGACCCTGACCCGGCAGTCGTTCGACGAGCTGCACCGGCTCTTCGGCATCCGGTACCCCTTCGGCGACTACCACCAGGCGTTCGTGCCCGAGTTCAACGCCGGTGCGATGGAGAACCCGGGCTGCATCACGCTGCGTGACCCGCTCCTCTTCGAAGGTGCCAGCACCCGCGCCGACCGCAGCTTCCGGGCCAACATCATCGCCCACGAGATGGCGCACCAGTGGTTCGGCAACATCGTCACGCCGAAGTGGTGGGACGACCTGTGGCTCAACGAGTCGTTCGCCGAGTACATGGGACTGCGCGTGATCACCGACGCCACGGAGTACGCCGACGGCCCCCTGCACGACTCCTACGCCCGCCGCACGTGGGGCATCACCGCCGACCAGCGTCCGACGACGCACCCCGTCGCCGGCAATGCCGCGCCCGACGCCCTCTCGGCGCTGCAGAACTTCGACGGCATCTCCTACGCGCGTGGCTCGAACGTGCTGCGCCAGCTCGCCCGCCGCCTCGGCGACGACGCCTTCCTCGGTGGCGTGCGCGATCACTTCGAGCTGCACCGGTTCGGCAACGCGACGATGCACGACCTGTTCGCGAGCTGGGAGCGGGCTGCCGGCGGCGCCAGCCTCGACGGCTTCATCAAGGACTGGCTGCTCACGCCGGGCGCTGACCGGCTCGACCTCGACCGCGGGGCCGGGGTGGTCCGTCGTACCTCCCCCGCGGCCCACCCCGCCGACCGCCGCCACGACCTCGTCGTCGCCACCCACGGTGCGGACGGCTGGACCCAGCGGCCGCTCGTGGTCGACGGCCCGGCCACGCCGCTCGAGGCCGGCGACGCGCCCGTGCTCCTCGACGCCACCGAGTCGACCTGGGCGGTCAGCCCGCCCGACGCGCTGACCATGGCGGCGCTGCCGACACTGGCGCCGGCGATGACCGACCCGCAGCTGCGCGCGACCATGTGGAACAGCGTCCGGTTGGGCCTGTTCGAAGGTGCGCTCACCCCCGCCCAGGTCGCCGACCTGCTCGCGACCGCACCTCCCGTCGAGGACACCTCCGACGGCGCCCGGAACCTGCTGCCGTGGGTGCTGGAGACCGTGCTGCCGCTCGCACCGGCCGGGACCACGGAGCGGTTCCACGCCGCCGTCCGACGGGCGGCCGAGGCCGCGGACGTGGGCTCCGAGCTGCAGCTGTCGGCCTTCCGGGCGACGGTGCTCTCGGCGGCGGACGCCGACGAGCTGGAGCGCTGGGCGGCGGGCGAGGACCTGCCCGAGGGGATCGTCGCCGACAACGACCTGCGCTGGAAGGCCCGCCGCCGGCTCGCCGAGCTCGGGGCCACCGACCGGGCGGCGCTGGACGCGGCGCTCGAGGCGGAGCGCAGCGGCACGACCACCGTGCACCACGCTCGGGCCGTGTCCTCGCTGCCGACCCTCGAGGCCAAGCAGTTCGCCTGGGCGCGGGCGATCGGTGAGGTGTCGGTCCCCAACTACGAGGTCAAGGCGGCCGGAAACGGGCTGTGGCAGGCCGGCCAGCGCGAGATCACCGCGCCCTTCGCCACCGCCTACTTCGAGCAGCTCGACACGATCATGGGTGCCCACCAGGGCTGGGTGCAGGGCGAGGTCGTCGAGGCCTACTTCCCCATCACCCACCTCGACGACGCCACCGAGGCCGCCGCCGTCGCCGCGCTCGAGCGCGACCTGCCGGGCGCCGTACGACGCCGGCTGACCGACCGGCTCGACGAGCTGCGCCGACGGCGGGCCGTGCTGTGACCGGCGTCAAGGCCCGGCGGCCGGGGCCGACCACGCGGGTGCGGGTCGAGGAGCACCGCGGCGACGACGTACGTCGGCCGGAGGACCGGGTGCTCACCGAGGAGCCGCTCGAGATCCGGCTGGCGTGGCCGGGTGCCCCGGCACGACGGGTGTGGACGACGCTGCGGACCCCCGGCAACGACTTCGAGCTGGCCGCCGGTTGGGTGCACCACGAGGGTCTCGGCCGTCCGGCCGGCGTCGCGTACTGCACCGACGTCGAGCTGCGGCCCGAGCAGGAGTTCAACGTCGTCACCGTCACCCTCGACGCGGTGCCGTCGCGGGTCCCGAGCCAGCTCGACGCACTCAGCGCCGGGTCGGCAGCCTGCGGGGTGTGTGGGACCGACGAGGTCGACGAGGTGCTCTCCCGTCGCCCCTCGCTGCCCTGGTCGGGCCCCCTCCCCTCCCCCGAGCTGGTGCGCCGGCTGCCCGACCTGATGCGGCCGCACCAGCAGCTCTTCGAGCGCACCGGCAGCGCCCACGCGGCGGGGCTCTTCGACGCGGAGGGCGGGCTGGTCGCCGTACGGGAGGACGTGGGACGGCACAACGCCGTCGACAAGGTCGTCGGCTCACGGGTCCTGGCCGGGGCACCGTCGGCCGAGTCCGTGCTGGTCATCAGCGGCCGCGCCGGTTTCGAGCTGGTCCAGAAGGCGGTCGCCAGCGGGATCGGCGCGCTCGTCGCGGTCGGCGCCCCGACCGGTCTGTCGGTGCGGCTGGCCGCGGCCGGTGGGCTCGCGCTGTACGGCTGGACGAAGGGCGACCGGACGGTCCGGTACGCCTGATCCGCAGGCGCCCGGCGTGGCCCGAGGAGTTCTGTCGGGCCCTCCTGTTTGACTGCACCCATGGCCATCCTCCTCGCTCTCCTCGTCGGTCTCCTGCTCGGTGCGGGGGTCGGCTGGATGGTGCGCCAGTCGCTCCTGCCGGCCACCGTGGAGGTCGCCCCGGGCGAGGCTCCCGAGGTCGTCGCGGCGCGCCACGAGGCGGAGCTCGCCGACCTGCGCCACGAGGTCGAGCGCGTGCGACTCGAGGGCGAGTCCCGCACCGCCGCCGTCCTGGCCGAGGAGGCTGCGGCCCGGGCCGCCGTCCAGGCCGAGCTGACCGGCGCCCTGGCCACCGTCGACGAGCTGCGTGACGCCGTCGACGACGCCCGCGCCCGGTACCGCACGCTGGTGGAGCAGCAGCGCCAGGCCCAGCAGGAGCGCGAGCGGGGCGAGTCCGGCCAGACCCAGGTCCTCAAGACGCTCACGCCCGTCGTCGAGCACCTCCGCTCGATGCAGCAGAAGGTCGACGAGCTCGAGAAGGCGCGGGTCCGCCAGCACACCGAGCTCGCGACCCAGATCCAGCACACCCAGCGCTCGGTTGAGGACTCCCGCAAGGCGGCCGACACACTGGCCTCGGTCCTCAAGAACAACGCGGTGCGCGGCGCGTGGGGCGAGACCCAGCTGCGCACCCTGGTCGAGACGGCCGGCCTGCTCAACCGCGTCGACTTCGAGCTCCAGCACTCCGTCGAGGCCGACTCGGGAGCCCGCCGGCCCGACATGGTGATCAACCTGCCCGGCGGCAAGCAGATGGCGATCGACGCCAAGGTCCCCTACAACGCGTTCATGGACGCCCAGCGCGAGGGCCTCGAGCCCGAGGTGCGTCAGCGCCTGCTCGAGGACCACGCCCGCAAGGTCCGCGGCCACGTCGACACCCTCTCCCAGAAGGGGTACTGGACCGGTCTGGCGATCAGTCCGGAGTTCACCGTCGCGTTCATCCCCAACGAGCAGCTCCTCAACGCCGCCCTCGAGGTCGACCCCTCGCTGATGGAGCACGCCTTCAAGCAAGGCATCGTGCTCGCCACCCCCACCAACCTGTGGGGCATGCTCAAGACGGTCGCCTTCACCTGGAAGCAGGAGGCGCTCACCGAGGACGCACAGGTCCTCTTCGAGCTCGGCCAGGTCCTCTACCGCCGCATCCTCAAGCTCTCCGAGCACGTCGACAAGCTCGGCCGCTCGATCCAGCGCAGCGTGAAGGACTACAACAGCTTCACCGGCTCCCTCGAGCGCTCCGTCCTCCCCGCCGCCCGCAAGCTCAACGCCGCGGACCCGATCGCCACGATCCCGGCGCCGACCGAGATCGAGGAGACGCCCAAGGCCCTCACCTCGAGCGAGTTCTCCGCGCTCGCCGACCTCGAGCGCGAGGAGCTCACATTCGACTTCGACCTCGCGGTCGACGCCGAGATCGTGGACGACAAGCAGGCAGGCTGAGTCTCGCGGCTGGGCCCGCGGCCCGTACCGAGGTGGTCCGGTCCGGCACGGGTGGCTGGGTTCACTCGCCCTGAGGACGCCAGTCGGGTCTGGGCGCCGAGACAGGCCACGATTGGGCAGAGACCGCATGGAAATGGCCGGAATCGTTGCGGTTTGGGACCAAACCGCAACCACGGAGCGTACGGTCCCGGCCGGCTGACCCAGACCGTTCAGCAGGCCGACCGCCCACACCGATCAGCTCACCGATTGGGCAGAGACCGCACTGAAATCGCCGGAATCGTTGCGGTTTGGGACCAAACCGCAACCACGGAGCGTACGGGCCCGACCGGCTGACCCAGACCGTTCAGCAGTCCGACCCCCACACCGATCAGCTCACCGATTGGGCAGAGACCGCACGGAAATGGCCCGAATCGTTGCGGTTTGGGACCAAACCGCAACGATTCCGGCGCCTGCTCAGACGGCGCCGCGCGGCTCCACCCCACCGGACAGGTCGACGGTGCGGCGGGTGTTGGCGAGCGAGGTGACGGTGGCGGTGCCGATGACGCCGGTGGCGTCGAAGACCTCGGCCGTGCCGACGGCGATGCCGTCCGACGCGACGTGGTCGGCTGCGCGCAGGCCCAGCCGGACGCTGTCGGGCCGGCGGCACAGGGCCAGGTCGATGTCGGTGTTGATGTGCTCGACGCCGCGACTCCCCCAGTTCGTGACCATGCTCGTGGCGTCCGCGATCGACGCGACGGCCTGGAACGGGGTGCACTCCTCGCCGAGGACGATCGGTACGGCGGTCTGCCAGGTCTGGTGGCGGCCGCCGTTCTGGTGGTCGCCGAAGTTGTCCGACCACGGCGCGGCACTGGCGAACCAGGGGACGTGGTGCTCGCCGGGCGTGGGCAGCTGGTCGGCGGGCGGCGGAGTGGGTCGCTCCCCCGGGGCGGCCCAGACCTCGCCGGCGGCGTTGCCCGAGGGGGCGAGGAAGGTTGCGCCGGCGCGGGCGACGACCTCGCCCTCCTGCTCGACGGTGGCGTCGAGCAGCACGAGGCGCGGGCCCTCGCGGACGATCCGGGCGGACGCGGTGGTGGTGATCATGCGTGCCGGCCGGAACAGGTCGACGTGGTAGCGCGCGGGAACCAGGTCGGTGCGGCCGGCTACGCCGACGGCATGCTCGAGCGCTCGGGCGAGCAGACCGCTGACCGCGACGCCGTGCATCTGGTCGTCGCGCCACAGGCTCTGCGCGAGCGGCAGCGGGTCGAAGCCGGCGGCGGACTGCTGGAACCAGGCAAACTGGAACGTGTTCTCGTTCACGGGAGCATCATGCCCCACGTCGTCCGGAGCCCTCAGCGCCGGGCCATGATCCAGGCCCCGGCGGAAGCGGGGCGCGCTGGGACGACACCGCACCTTGGAGGCGTCACCAGAGCAACGTCCATCCTCCCAAGCAGGAGTGAACCGGGGACGTCGCGAATCTACACGCGAGCGTCGCCTACGCCCGGGGAGCCGGACCACCCGGGATCGGTGCCTGCGGGTCGTACGGCGTGCGGGTCCAGATGAAGGTCGCGCACTCGAGGTGCCCGACGGTCCCGTCGGCGCGCCGCCGCAGGTGCAGGGTCTCGCCGCGGTGGTAGCCGTCGGTGCCGAGGAAGCCGTCACCCTCGGGGCGGAAGCGCTCCTCGAGCTCACCGGTGCGCAGGTCGTGGACCTGCAGCTCGCCGTCGCGCCACTCGATGCCGAAGCCGGTGTTGCCCCAGTACCAGACGCCCAGCACCTCGGCGACCCGGTCCGGGACCGCCCCGGGTGACGGACGCCAGAGCGCCACCGGCCCCGACGGGTTGCCGGGACCTGCGGCCAGGAACCGTCCCGGCACCTGGTCGGCACGCAGCCCCGTGGTGGCGTCGGTGAGCGCGACGACGGCGTCGCGGGTCGACCGGTCGACGAAGAGGGAGGCCATGAAGCCCGGCATCGAGCCGGTGTGACCGACGAGGGTGCGGCCGTCGACGGAGAGCACCCGCAGCCCGAGGCCGTACGCCTCAGCGGGCGTGGCACGCTCGGCCATCTCCGCCAGGGTCGCGGGAGCGAGGACGTCCGGGTGCCCGGTGGCGAGGAAGTCCGCCCAGCGCAGCAGGTCGCCGACGGTGCTCCACAGCTGCCCCGCCGGCGCCATCGCACGGGTGTCGGAGTGAGGCTCGGCCCAGAGCGTGTGGGCGAAGTGGTCGACGCTGCGACCCGGCGCGTGGTCGGCCGGTGGGTGGTACGACGTGGCGCCCATCCCGAGCGGTGCGAGCAGCCGCTGCTGCACGACCTCCCACCACGATGCACCGCGCAGCCGGGCGACCGCCTCGCCGAGGAGTGCGAAGCCGAGGTTGGAGTAGTGGTAGCCCTCCCCCGCCGCCGCGACCCGGCCGGACCCGTCGTTGGCGGCGAGCAGCTCGTCGACGGTGCCGCCGTCGACCCGCTCCCACCACGCACCGGCGGGCTCGCTCTGCAGGCCCGCGGTGTGGGCGAGCAGGTCGTGCACCGTCGCGTCCGCGTAGCCCGTCGGCACGAACCGCCCGATCGGGTCGTCGAGAGCGAGCCGCCCCTCGTCGCGCAGCTGCATCACGAGCACGGCGGTCAGGGTCTTGGTGATCGACCCGATCCGGTACGACGACGCGCTGGTCACCTCCCGGTCCGGCAGGACGCTCACGCAGCCCTGCCAGACCGGCGTGCCGCCGCGGGCGACCGCCGCCGAGACCGACGGCAGCCGACCCGCGGCCTGCAGCGACGCCAGCGCGTCGTCGTAGGACGTCACCGACGGATCACTCGGCGTAGGCGTCCAACGGCGGGCAGGCGCACACGAGGTTGCGGTCGCCGTACGCCTGGTCGATGCGCGCCACCGGCGGCCAGTACTTGTCGGGCGAGATGCCGGCCGGGAAGACGGCGACCTCGCGGGAGTAGGAGCGGTCCCACTCGCCGACGAGCGTACGGGCGGTGTGCGGGGCGTGGTGCAGCGGCGACGCGTCGACGGCCCACTCACCGGCGGCGACGCGGTCGATCTCGCCCTTGATGGCGATCATCGCGTCGCAGAACCGGTCCAGCTCGGCCAGGTCCTCGGACTCGGTCGGCTCGACCATCAGCGTGCCCGCGACCGGGAACGACATGGTCGGGGCGTGGAAGCCGTAGTCGATGAGCCGCTTCGCGACGTCGTCGACCGAGACACCGGTCGCCGCGGTGATCGGGCGCAGGTCGAGGATGCACTCGTGGGCGACCAGGCCGGACTCGCCGCGGTAGAGCACCGGGAAGTGCTCGCCCAGGCGGGCGGCGACGTAGTTGGCCGAGAGCACCGCGACGGCGGTGGCGCGGGTCAGGCCCTCGCCGCCCATCATCCGGATGTAGGCCCAGGAGATGGGCAGGATGCCGGCCGAGCCGAACGGAGCCGCGCTGATCGCGCCGGTGCCCTCGCGCCGGTCCGCGTCGGGGTGCAGCGGGTGGGTGGGCAGGTACGGCGCCAGGTGCGCGCGCACCGCGACCGGGCCGACGCCCGGGCCGCCGCCGCCGTGCGGGATGCAGAACGTCTTGTGCAGGTTGAGGTGCGAGACGTCGCCGCCGAACTTGCCGGGAGCGGCGTACCCGAGCAGCGCGTTGAAGTTCGCGCCGTCGATGTAGACCTGGCCGCCGTGCTCGTGGACCAGGTCGCACAGCTCGGTGATGGTCTCCTCGTAGACGCCGTGCGTCGAGGGGTAGGTGACCATGATCGCGGCGAGGGTCTCGGAGTGCTGCTCGCACTTGGCGCGCAGGTCGGCGAGGTCGACGGTGCCGTCGTCGTTGGCCTTGACCACGACGACCTTCATGCCGGCCATCACGGCCGAGGCCGGGTTGGTGCCGTGCGCGGAGGACGGGATCAGGCACACGTCCCGCTGTCCTTGACCGTTGGCCCGGTGGTAGTTGCGGATCGCCAGCATGCCGGCGTACTCGCCCTGGGCACCCGCGTTGGGCTGGATGGAGACCCGGTCGTAGCCGGTGACCTCGGCGAGCCAGCCCTCGAGCTGGTCGATCAGCTGGCGGTAGCCGTCGGCGTCGGCGGCCGGCACGAAGGGGTGCAGGTTGGCGAAGCCGGCCAGCGAGATGGGCTCCATCTCGGTGGTCGCGTTGAGCTTCATCGTGCAGGAGCCGAGCGGGATCATGCCGCGGTCGAGCGCGTAGTCGCGGTTCGAGAGCCGCGCGAGGTAGCGCAGCATGGAGGTCTCGTTGTGGTGGGTGTTGAACACCGGGTGGGTGAGGAACTCGGTGGTCCGCTCGAGGTCCTCGGGCAGCCCCGCGTCGCCCTCGGCCGACACCTCGGTGACGCCGAAGGCGCCGAGGACGGCGGCCAGCGTGGTCTCGCGGGCGGTCTCGCCGAAGGAGACACCGACCGTGTCGGCGTCGACGAGGCGCAGGTGGATCGACGCCTCGCGAGCGGCGGCGACGACGGCCTCGGCGCGGCCGGGCACCCGGACGTTGAGGGTGTCGAAGAAGGTCTCGTTGACGACCTCGACGCCGGCGGCCGCGAGGGATGCGGCGGCGCGCCGGGCCAGGCCGTGGATGTCGCCGGCGATCGCCCGCAGCCCGTCCGGACCGTGGTAGACGGCGTACATGCCCGCCGTGACGGCGAGCAGCACCTGCGCGGTGCAGATGTTGGACGTCGCCTTGTCCCGGCGGATGTGCTGCTCACGGGTCTGCAGCGCGAGCCGGTAGGCGAGGTGGCCCTCGGCGTCGACGGAGACACCGACCAGGCGGCCGGGCAGCTGGCGCTCGAGGCCCTCGCGCACGGCCATGAAGCCGGCGTGCGGGCCGCCGTAGAACAGCGGTACGCCGAAGCGCTGGGCCGAGCCGACGACGACGTCGGCCCCGAGCGCGCCGGGCGCCTCGAGCAGCGTCAGCGCGAGCAGGTCGGCAGCGACGACGGCCAGGCCGCCGTGCTCGTGGACGGCGTCGATGACCGGCTTGATGTCGGCCACGCGGCCCGACGCGCCGGGGTACTGGATGAGGACGCCGGAGACCGGGCCCTCGGGCAGGCCGTCGGTCAGGTCGGCGACGAGGATCTCGATGCCGAGGCCCTCGCAGCGGGTCGCGACGACGTCGATGGTCTGCGGCAGCGCGTCGGCGTCGATGACGAACGGACCGGCGGCCTTGCGGTTGGCACGGTGGGCCAGCGCGACCGCCTCGGCCGCGGCAGTGCCCTCGTCGAGCAGCGAGGAGCCGGCGGTGTGCAGGCCGGCGAGGTCGGCGACCATGGTCTGGAAGTTGATCAGCGCCTCGAGCCGGCCCTGAGAGATCTCCGGCTGGTACGGCGTGTAGGCGGTGTACCAGCTCGGGTCCTCGAGCACGTTGCGACGGATCACCGCCGGGGTGACGGTGGCGTGGTAGCCGAGACCGATCATCGACTCGCCGGGAACGTTGGTGCCGGCGAGTGCGCGGAGCTCGGCGGCCGCCGTCTCCTCGTCGACCCCGGCCGGCAGACCCAGCGGGTCGGTGGAGCGGATCGACTTCGGGACGGCGGCGTCCATCAGGGCGTCGAGCGATGCGTGGCCGAGGCGGTCGAGCATGGTCTCGACCTGGGCGTCGTCCGGGCCGATGTGACGGTTGACGAAGGGTGCGCTCATGAGCAGAGGTGCTCCTCGGGTCGGGGTCGATGAAATGAATCGAGCCCTCCCCCTCTGTCGGCGCGTCACTGCGCCTTCAGAGTTGCCTGCTCCGCACGGTCCTGGCGCCTGAGAGGTTCCGGGGAGGGATTGCCCCTTCGGCGCAGGCACGGGGCCTGACTCTCCCGTGCAGCATCAACAGCAGGAACAGCCTACAGGTACGACGCCTGTACGGCCGTCCTCGTCCGTTCGGTCGTCAGCCGACGTGGCGCGCAGCGCGGCGCGCGGCCAGCTCGTCGCCGGCGACCGGGCCGGTCTGCTCCGCGACGTTGGCGTGCTCGCTCGGGAGCTCGGCCAGCGTGCCCTCGATCTCGCGCCACACGCCGCCGATGGCGATGCCGAACACGCCCTGGCCGCCCTGCAGCAGGTCGATGACCTCGTCGTTGCTGGTGCACTCGTAGACCGAGGCGCCGTCGCTCATCAAGGTGACCTGGGTCAGGTCGTCGGTGCCACGCTCGCGCAGGTGGCTGACCGCGGTGCGGATGTTCTGCAGCGAGATCCCGGCGTCGAGGAGCCGCTTGATGATCTTGAGGATCAAGATGTCGCGGAAGCTGTAGAGACGCTGCGAGCCGGAGCCCTTGGCGCCGCGCACGCTCGGCTCGATCAGGCCGGTGCGGGCCCAGTAGTCGAGCTGGCGGTAGGTGATGCCGGCGGCGTTGCACGCGGTCGGGCCGCGGTAGCCGAGGTCGCTGGGCAGCGGCGAGACGTCGTCGGTGAACAGGAGGCCCTGCTCCTCCGCGGCAGCAGTCGCCGCGGTCACGTCCTGACCGACCTTCTCGGGCTGCTGCTCGTTCACGGAACCTCCAGGTCGCGGCGCTTCAGGCAAGGGGGATTGCACTGCTGTCATTTCGACTCCCTCAAGGTACGTCCGCGGCGTCGGGCCGGTCAAAGACGTCGCCGGGCGTGTCGCCGAAAACCCTCAACCTGAGCCTGAGGTTGACAGCTGACCCCCCTCGGGATCCGGGGCTCAACCCTCGGCGCCGAAGTCCTCGGGCGAGACGTGGTCGAGGAACTCGCGGAAGGCCTCGACCTCGTCCTCCTCCTCGGCGGGCGCGGCCAGACCGGCCTCGGCGAGGACCTCCTCGGAGCAGTAGATCGTCGTACCGGTGCGCAGGGCGAGCGCGATCGAGTCGGAGGGACGCGCACTCACCTCGACACCGGAGGCGAAGACCAGGGTCGCGTAGAAGACGCCCTCGCGGACGTCGGTGATCCGCACCTCGCTGAGCTCGTTGCCGGTCGCGGTGAGCACGTCGCGCATCAGGTCGTGGGTCAGTGGTCGCGGAGGGACGACGCCCTGCTGGGCGAAGGCGATGGCGGTGGCCTCGACCGCGCCGATCCAGATCGGCAGGTAGCGGTCCCCCGCGACCTCCCGGAGCAGCACGATCGGCTGGTTGGAGGGCATCTCCACCCGGACACCCATCACGTCGACCTCGCGCATGCGTCCAGCCTACTGCGTCGATCGAGCCGCTCAGATGCGGCGCAGGCCCGCCTTGACCAGAGTCGCGTGGAGGCGCACCGAGAGGGCGGCGATCTCGCTGACCGCCTCCTCCGCCCGGGCGCTCGCACCGGCGTCGCGCCCCTTGCGCGGGGTCACGACCTGCTGGATCAGCCCGACCTCGCGGTCGGCCGCGGTGCGGAAGGCGCGCAGGTGACGCGGCTCGATGCCGTAGTCGGCCAGCTCGCGTGCGGTCTGCGCGATCACCAGGGCGTCGGTGTCGTAGTGCCCGGTCGGCGAGGGGCTGATGAGGGCGAACGACTCGAGCTGGCCCAGGAGGTCCTCGTCGATCTCGGCCACCTTGATCAGCTCCTTGCGCGAGAGCCGCAACCGGTCGGTACGGCGGAACGACTCGGGCGCCGGCAGCCCGTCGGCACCCAGCGCGACGGTCGGCACGGTCGGCACGACGGGCTCGGGCTCGGGCGGGGTCAGCCCGCGGTCGATGGCGTCGAGGTGCTCGCCGATGACCTTGAGCGGCAGGTAGTGGTCGCGCTGCATCCGCAGGATGTAGCGCAGCCGCTCGATGTCGGCCTCGGAGAACTTGCGGTAGCCGGCCGGCGTGCGCTCCGGCTTCACCAGCCCCTCCGACTCGAGGAAGCGGATCTTGGGGATGCTGATGTCCTCGAAGTCGGCGCGCAGCCGATCGAGCACCTGGCCGATGTTGAGCCGCGGCTCCCGCTCGCCCCGAGCGACGGCAGCGGTCATGCTCAGGCGCTCTCGTGGCCTGCGAAGAAGACCAGGCGGTACTTGCCGACCTGGACCTCGTCGCTGTCCTTGAGCTGGACCTTCTCGATCCGGTCCCGGTTGACGTAGGTGCCGTTGAGGCTGCCCGCGTCCTCCACGGTGAACGTGTCGCCGTCGCGGCGGAACACGGCGTGGCGGCGCGAGACCGTGACGTCGTCGAGGAAGATCCCGCTCTCCGGGTGACGGCCGGCCGTGACCTCGTCGGCGTCGAGCAGGAACCGGCTGCCCGAGCCCGGCCCCTTCTGGACGACGAGCAGGGCGTGGCCGACCGGCAGGGCGTCGACCGCCGCTGCGTCGACGGGGCTCAGGGCGCGGTCGGAGGTCTCGACGCCCGCGCCGGCGCTCGCTCCGCCACCGAACTGGATCGTCGCGGTGGCGTCGGTCAGGGGCGCCGGCTCCGGCGCCACCAGGCGGGTCCCGCACTGCGAGCAGAAGCGGGCGTCATCGGGGTTCTGCCGACCACAGGCGGTGCAGAACGGCATCAGTTGCTCCTCACGGTGGGTCTCTTACGAACCTACCGGATCAGTTGTCGAGCTGGGCCTCGTACGCCGCAGCGTCGAGAAGTCCGTCGAGGTCGCCGGCGTCCGCGGGGACGACCTCGAAGAGCCAGCCGGCGCCGTAGGGATCGGTGTTGACCAGCTCGGGCGTGGCGTCGAGCGCCTCGTTGACGGCGACGACCTCACCGGTGACCGGGGCGTAGACGTCGCTGACCGACTTGGTCGACTCGAGCTCGCCGCACGAGTCGCCGGCCGTGACGGTCGCGCCGACCTCGGGGAGCGAGACGTAGACGATGTCGCCGAGGGCGTCCTGGGCGTAGTCGGTGATCCCGACCCGCACCGAGCCGGCACTCTCGCCGGGCTGCCGCAGCCACTCGTGCTCGACGGTGTACTTCAGGTCCGCGGGGTTCGTCATGGCCCGAAGGCTACTGCCCCTGGTCCGGAACGGCATACGAAGGCCGGTCGCGTCGCACGACGGATTCGATGTCGACCGTGCGCAGCTGCTGGACGCTGACCGTGGCGCCGTCCTCCTCGAGCTGCTTCTTGGGTCCCAGGGCGAAGGTCATCGCGTTGGCGAGCGCACCCGGCTCACCGATCGCGACGATGCTGTAGGGCGCCTCGATCCGCTCGCCGTCGACGACGAAACCGCCGTCGGCCTCGGTGAACGACGTCTGCGCCACGACCCGCACCTTGCCGTTGATCTCGATCGCCTCAGCACCGACGGTGCGCAGCTCCTGGACGGTGTCGAGCAGGGAGCCGAGGCGCACCCGGCCGTCCTCCTCCTTGATGGTGACGCGCAGGCCCGGGCCGGTGACGGGCACCAGGCCGGCCAGGATGTTGAGGTCGTCGACCTCGGCATCGGCCTGATCGATCGCGGTCTGCCGCTTCGACGAGTCGTCGCGCAGGCCGCCGGCGACCTTGTCGAGCCGGTCGATCTCGGTCTCGGTCCGCTGGCGGGCACCGGCCAGGCCGTCGAGCAGGTCGATCAGCTCCTGCTGGCGGAGCCCGGCGTAGGTGTCGTCGGTGTCGGCGGTGCGCACCTGCGTGACCGCACCGAAGCCCAGGAGCGCGAGCAGTCCTGCGGCGACGAGCTGCTTGCGCGAGGGTCGCAGCAGGGCCGCCTTGAGCCGGTCGACGGGGCTCTGCTCGGGCGCCTCCGGGTCGAGCTCAGGCATGGAAGATGTGCCTGCGGATGGCGGCGACGTTGGTGAAGATGCGGATCCCGAGGACGACGACGACGCCGGTCGTGAGCTGGCCGCCGACGCCGAGGCGGTCGCCGAGGTAGACGATCCCGGCTGCGATCACCACGTTGCTGAGGAACGAGACCACGAAGACCTTGTCGTCGAAGATGCCGTCGAGGTAGGCGCGCAGCGCGCCGAAGACGGCGTCGAGCGCGGCGACGACCGCGATCGGCAGGTAGAGCTCGACCGACGGGGGCACGTCCGGCTGGAACACGAAGCCGAGGACGACACCCACGACGAGTCCGAGAACCGCGATCACGGCCCGTCACCTCCCTGCTGCCCCTGGGGCGTGGTCTTCTTCTGCTCGGCCGACCGTAGCCGCCCCAGCGCGCCGGGCGCGGCAGGCAGGTGCAGGTCGTCCACATTGTCCATCTTCTGCTCGAAGCCGTACTGCCGGGCCAGGGACAGGAACCGCAGCCCGGCCTGGGAGTCGGCGAACTTCGACGCCAGCGTCCTGCGGTCGCCGATCGCCAGGATCGTGAACGGCGGCGCCACGCCGACGCCGTTGACCTCGATCGCCTCGCCGACGTTCGTGATGCCGCCGTGGGCGTTGAGCCGCTGGCCGTTGACGGCGATCGCCTCGGCGCCCGCCGCCCAGAGCCCGTCGACCAGGAGGGCGAGGTCGGAGTCGCGCAGCTGCTCGTCGGGGCCGGCGTACGGCGGGTTGTCGAGCCGGACCCGTACGCCGGAGCCGGTCACCGGCGCGAAGCCGGTCAGGGCGCCGACCTCGGAGACGCGGGCGCGCAGCGCGCTGAGGCGTGCGCCCAGCGTGCGCAGCTCGGTCTCGGCGCTGGCATTGGCGGTCCGCAGCCGGGCAGCCTCGTCCTGAAGCCGGCTGACCGTGGCCCGCCGCGCCTCGATCCGGTCGATCAGGCTGGCCCGGCTGGCGTCGGCGACGTCGGAGTCCTGGGAGGTCTGCACGCCCGCCACGGTCACGAGCATCGCGAACAGCCCGACCACCACGACCACGCCGACCCGGTAGCCGTGCCGGGGGCCGGTCTCCCCCGCTCCCCCGGCCGCGAGCGTCGCCGCCCGCGACGCGGCGACCTGGTAGTCGCGGTCGAGCGCCTCCTGCGTGATCAGCGTCAGCAGCGGAGTCCGGGCCCGGTCGAGGCTGTCAGGCATGGGTGCGTCGTTCGGTGCTCGCGAGCAGCTTGCGCACCTGCCAGGCGTAGAGCACGCCGGCCCACCAGTACAGGCCGATCCCCCACAGTGCGAAGGCCCAGCCGAAGACCTGGGCCAGCACCGCGACCCGCCCCTCGCCGTCGCCGAGCAGGAGCAGCGGGAAGGCGTAGAGCAGGTTGAAGGTGGCGGCCTTGCCGAGGAAGTGGACCGGAAGCGCGCTGTAGCCCCGGGTGCGCAGCAGCGGCACCAGGCCCCACAGCAGCAGGTCGCGCAGCGGCAGGCACAGGGCGACCCACCACGGGATGATGTCGCGCATCGCGAGGCCGACCACGACGGCGAGGATGTAGAGCCGGTCGGCGATCGGGTCGAGCAGCTGGCCGAGCTCGGAGGTCTGGTCGAGCTTGCGGGCCAGCCATCCGTCGAGGAAGTCGGTGACGCCGGAGGCCATCAGGACGACGAGCGCGAGGACGTCCGCCTCGGGACCCAGCACGAGGTAGAGGAACAGCGGGACGCCGAGCAACCGCAGGAAGCTGATCAGGTTGGGCAGCGTCAGCACCCGTCGAGCAGCCACGGACGACACTGTAGTGGCGGGGGTCGGGGTCGGCGTGCTCACGGGGCCGAGGGCTCCTCGGAGTGTGCGGCGTCGCGGATCTCGCCGACGAGCTCCTCGATGACGTCCTCGAGCGCGGCCACGCCGAGCGTGGTGCCCGCGGGGTCGACGACGCGGGCCATGTGGGCGCCGCGGCGCTGCAGCACCTCGAGGGCGTCGTGCAGCAGGGTGTCGTCGGTGACCGTGGCGAACGGCCGGATCCAGCGGTCGGCGACGGGCCGCTCGCGTCGCTCCTCGTCGGGCTCGAGGACGTCCTTGATGTGGAGGTAGCCGAGCAGGTCGACCGGGTCGCCGCCCTCGGCGACCACCGGGAACCGGCTGAAGCCGGTGGCGGCGCACAGCGCCTCGACGTCGGCGCCGGTCGAGCCCCGGACGACGGTCGCGAGCGAGTCGGGCCGCATCATCACCTCGCCGACGGTCTTCTCGGTGAAGCCCAGCGCGCCGGAGAGCCGGTCGTACTCGTCCTCGGCGAGCAGGCCCTCGCCGTGCGACTCCTCGACCAGCGCGGCGACCTCCTCGCGGGTGAAGGTGCTGCCGATCTCGTCCTTGGGCTCGATCCGCAGCAGCCGCAGGATGCCGTTGGCGATCGCGTTGATCGTGGCGATGACCGGTCGCAGCACGGTGACGATGCCGAGCATCGGTGGTCCGAGGATGAGGGCGGCACGGTCCGGCCCGGCGATGGCGATGTTCTTGGGCACCATCTCGCCGAGCACGACGTGGAGGAAGACGACGATCGCCATCGCGATCACGAAGGCGACCGGGTGCAGCCACTCCTCCGGCACGTGCAGCTCGTGGAAGACGGGCTCGATGAGGTGGGCGAGTGCAGGCTCGCCGACGGCGCCGAGGCCGAGCGAGCAGATGGTGATGCCGAGCTGGGCGCCGGCCATCATCTCCGAGACCCGCTCCATCGCGGCCAGCGTGATCCGGGCCATCCGCGAGCCGGCCTGGGCGCGGGGCTCGATCTGGCTGCGTCGCGCGGAGATCAGCGCGAACTCCGCGCCGACGAAGAAGGCGTTGGCGGCCAGCAGGACCACCGCCAGCAGCACGCCGCCGAGGTCACCCATCGGTCCCGGCCTCCTCGTCCGGCTGCACGGGCTCGACGCGCAGCGAGATCCGGTCGATCCGCAGGCCGTCCATGTGGTCGACGGTCAGCACCGCCCGGCGCGCGGGCTCCTCGTCGTCCTCGCCCCCCACGGGCAGCGGCACGACGGCGACGTCGCCGGTCTGCGGGATCCGCCCGAGCAGCTTGAGCACGAGCCCGGCCACCGTGTCGTAGTCCTCGCTCTCGGGGAGCTCGATCCCGGTCAGGTCCTCGACCTCGTCGGGGCGCAGCAGGCCCGAGAGCGACCAGGTGCCGTCGCGGCGCAGCCGGCCGCGGCTGCCCAGGCGGTCGTGCTCGTCGGCGATGTCGCCGACGATCTCCTCGATCACGTCCTCGAGCGTCACGATGCCGGCGTGGTCGCCGTACTCGTCGAGGACGATGGCCAGCTGGAAGCCGTCGGCACGCAGCAGGGCGAGCAGCGGGTCGAGGCGCAGCGAGTCGGGCACCAGGATCGGCTTGGCCATCAGGTGCTTGACCTTGGTGGTGGCGCGCTCGTGGAGCGGGAGCGCGACCGCGTTCTTGACGTGGACGGTGCCGACGACGGCGTCGGTGTCGTCGAGCACCGGGAAGCGGGAGTTGCCGGACTCGCGGGCGAGCGCGATCACCGCACTGGCCCGGTCGTTGGCGTCGAGCGTGCGGGTCCGGACCCGGGGCGTCATGATCTCGCCGGCGGTGCGGGTGCCGAACTCGACAGAGCGCTCCATCAGCTCGGCGGTGTCGGCGTCGAGGGTGCCCTCGTCGGCCGAGTGCTGGATCAGGGAGGCCAGCTCGGTGGAGCTGCGGGCCGAGCGGAGCTCCTCCTGCGGCTCGACGCCCAGGCGCCGCACGATCGCGTTGGCGCTGCCGTTGAGCACCTTGATCGGCCCGCGCGCCGCCGCGGTGAAGACCCGCATCGGCCGCTGGGTCAGCCGGGCGGTGGCCATCGGCAGCGCGATGGCGACGTTCTTGGGGACCAGCTCGCCGATCAGCATGGTCAGCAGGGTGCTCAGGGTGAGCCCGAGCGCGACGCCGACCGGGCGGACCGCGCTCTCGGACACGCCGGCCGTCTCCAGCGGGCCGCGCAGCAGCTCGGCGATCGCCGGTTCGGCGAGGAAGCCGATCGCCAGGTTGGTGATGGTGATGCCGACCTGGGCACCGGAGAGCTGGGTCGACAGGGAGCGCAGGGCCTTCTGGAGACCGATCGCCGCCGGGTCGCCGTCGGCGGCGGCCCGGTCGACCTGGCCGCGGTCGACGGTGACGAAGGCGAACTCGGCTGCGACGAACAGTCCGCACGCGAGCACCAGGAGGATGGCGAGTCCCAGCAGTAGCCAGGCGGTCATCGGGTTCTGCGGCTCCTGCCCACGGTTCGGTACCAGTCGATCAGCTCTGGGACGTCCACACTACCGGGGTCGTAGGAACTGCCGAGGTCCTGACCCGCGAGGACCTTCTTCACCGGCACCTCGAGCTTCTTGCCGGTGCGGGTGTGCGGGATGCCCGGAGCGGCGATCACGACGTCGGGGACGTGCCGCGGCGAGGCGTGGGTGCGGACGGCGTCACGGATCCGTGCGTCGAGCGCCTCGTCGAGCTCGACGCCGTCGGCGAGGACGACGAACAGGGGCATCCAGTAGCCGCCGTCGGGCTCCTCGAGCCCGATGACCAGCGCCTCGCGGACCTCGAGCAGCGCCTCGACCGGCTCGTAGATGTCGCCGCTGCCCATCCGGATGCCGTTGCGGTTCAAGGTCGCGTCGGAGCGGCCGTGGATGACGACCGAGCCGTGGTCGGTCAGCGTGATCCAGTCGCCGTGGCGCCACACACCGGAGAAGGTGTCGAAGTAGGCCTCGTGGTAGCGGCTTCCGTCGTCGTCGCCCCAGAAGCACAGCGGCATCGAGGGCATCGGCCGGGTGACGACGAGCTCGCCGACCTCGCCGCGCACCGGGTGACCCTCGGCGTCGAACGCGTCGAGCGCGACGCCCAGGCAGGGCCGGGACAGCTCGCCGGGCCAGACCGGCAGCGTCGGCGCCGTGCCGACGAAGGCGCTGACCACGTCGGTGCCGCCGCTGATCGAGCAGATCTGGACGTCGGGGCCGAGCTCGGCCTGGAGCTGCTCGTGGCTGCTCGCCGGGAAGGTCGAGCCGGAGATCCCGACCCGGCGCAGCCGCGAGAGATCGTGCCCGGCCGGTCCCACGCCGGCCTTCTGGCAGGCGGCGACGTAGCCGGGGCTCATCCCGACGACCGTGACGCCGAGGCGCTCGGCCACGGCCCACAGGCCGTCGGTCGCGGGGTGGGCCGGGCTGCCGTCGTACGTCACCACGGAGGCGCCGGTCAGCAGGGCGCCGACCACGAAGTTCCACATCATCCACGAGGGCGTCGTGAACCAGAACAGGCGCTCGCCGGGGCCGAGGTCGAAGTGGTAGGCCGCGACCTTGGCCTGCTCCAGCAGCGCGCCGCCGTGGCCGTGGACGATGCCCTTCGGCCGGCCGGTGGTGCCCGACGAGAAGAGCACCCACAGCGGGTGGTCGAAGGCGACGGCCACCGGCTCGAACGGCACGTCGGAGGCCAGCGCGTCGTCCCACGCGGGAGTCCCGACCTCGAGCACGGCGCGCAACGTCGGCAGTGCGGCGCTCAGCTCGGCGACGACGTCGCTGCGGTCGTGCTCCCTGCCGCCGTGGACGTACGACGACGCGTGGACCAGGACGACCGGGTCGAGCTGCTCGAAGCGCGAGCGGGCGGCGGAGGCGGCGTAGTCCATGCCGCACACCGACCAGGTCGCGCCGAGGCTGGCCGTGGCGAGGAAGGCGACGACCGCGTCGGGGGTGTTGGGCAGGAAGCCGACCACGCGGTCGCCCTGCCCCACACCGAGGTCGCGCAGGGTCGCGGCCAGGCTCGCCGTACGGCGCCGCAGCTCGCCCCACGTGATCTCGACGGTCGCGGACGGGTCCTCGCACGCGCCGACGACCGCGACCTCGTCCTCCGGGCGGCCGTCGAGGACGGTGGCGGCGTAGCTGACCCGGGCCTCGGGGAACCACACCGCGCCGGGCATCCGCTCCTCGGCGAGCACGGGACCGGGCAGGTCGAGGCCGAGGTGCCGGGCCACGCCCGACCAGAACCCGTCGAGGTCACGGACCGACCAGGCCCACAGGTCGTCGTAGCCGCCCGGGACCCCGACGAAGCGGGCGAGCTCCTCGATCCGGCTCATGAGGTCAGCGTAGGCGCGTCGCCCGCCACGCGGGACCAGGTGCCGTCGGCGTCGAGGCGCCGGATCAGCCTGGCCGGGACGCCGCCCACGACGGCATGGTCCGGGACGTCGCCGCGCACGACGGACCCGGCTGCGACGACGACGTTCCGCCCGATCGTGGTGCCCGGCAGGATCATCGCGCCGTGGCCGATCCAGGTGCCGGAGCCGATGGAGACCGGCTGGTGGGTGCCGAACTGGAGGCCGACGGGGAGCTCAGGGTCCGTGTAGCCGTGGCTGGCGTCGGAGACGAACACGTCCTGGCCGAACCAGACGTCGTCGCCGATCTCGATCGACTCGTGGGCGGTGATGGTGATCCGGGCGCCGAGGACGCAGCGCTCACCGACCCGCAGGCCGCGCTCGGGCAGCACAGCCTGGGTCGGGCCGTAGCCGACCGAGAGGGTGGCGTACTTGCCGATCAGGGTGTCGCGCCCGATGTGGATGGCGCTGGCGTTGACGACGTCGGACAGCGGGAACGCCAGGCAGGCGCCGGGCCCGAAGCTGCCGAAGGTCTCGGCCAGGGAGCTGTCCGGCGAGACGTCGCCCACGTGCTCGGCCCACCGCCAGGCAGCATGGACGGAGCGGTTCAGGAGGCGGCGGAGCGGGCGCCGGAGATCGAGCACCGGGCGAGGTTACCGAAACGCAACCTGCGCGGTGGCTCGCCGGTTCGGCGACCCACCGTTCGTGGCCGTAGTATCCGCCGGTGCAGAAGCCCCACGTCATCGCCTACTTCGCCGACGACCCGACCCGGGTCTACCAGCTGCTCCAGTGGCTCCCGGTGCTGGAACGGCTCGATGACACCCATCCCGTGGGCATCCTGACGCGCGACCCGCAGACCCGCGCCGTCGTCGAGGAGCGGACCTCGCTGCCGGTGTTCTTCGCGCCCGGCTTCGCCGACCTCGCGGCGACGTACGACGAGCTGGACGCCAAGGTCGTCGTGTACTGCAACAACTCGATGCTCAACTTCAACTCGCTGCTCGACGGCCGGATGCTGCACGTGCACATCAACCACGGCGAGAGCGACAAGCAGTCGATGATCTCCAACAACGCGAAGGCCTACGACCGTGTCTTCGTCGCCGGCGAGGCGGCCGTCCAGCGGCACCGGGCGGCGCTGATGGAGCTCGACGAGCGCCGCCTGGTCCGGATCGGCCGGCCGCAGCTCGACCTGCGCCCGGCTCCCCTGCTGCCGACGAGCGAGCGACGTACCGTCCTCTACGCGCCGACGTGGGAGGGCGACGCGGGCTACAACGACTACACGTCGGTCGACGTGTTCGGCGTCGACATCGTCCGCTCGATCCTGGCGGTGCCGGACGTGCGGCTCGTCTACAAGCCGCACCCGAAGGTCACCACCAGCTTGACGCCCGCGATCCGCGAGGCGCACCAGGCCATCCTCGAGCTGGTGGAGCGAGCCGCCGAGGCCGACCCCGAGGCCGGGCACGCCGCCATCTGGCAGGGCGACATCCTCGCCGTCTTCCCGGGCTGCGACGCGATGGTCACCGACGTCTCCTCCGTCGGCCTGGACTGGCTCTACCTGCAGACCGACAAGCCGATCCTGATCACCGACCGGCACCACGACGCCGAGCGGCTGCGCCAGGAGGTGCCGGTCAGCCGTTGCGCCGACGTCATCGACACCGAGGACCTGCCCGGCCTCACCGAGCTGCTCACCGACCGGCTCGAGCACGACGAGCACCGGATCGCCCGCGCCGCGATGCGCCACCACTACTTCGACGACAACGGCGTCGGCGACAGCACGGTGCGCTTCGTCGAGGCGATCACCGAGCTCGTCGAGCTGCGCGACCAGCTGCGGGGCGAGCTGGCGACGGGTGACGCCGGAACTGTCGGGGCTGCCTGACAGGCTGGGCGCATGCCCGACACCCGCGAGGTCTACGCCGCCGAGGACCTGTTCGCCGGCTGGCTCGACGAGGCCGCGCGCACGCCGGGTGAGCCGCTGCGGATCCAGGTCGGCGGCACACTGCAGTCCTTCGAGCCCGAGACCGAGCCGCGGTTCACCGACCCGGCGCACGTCCAGGAGTTCGTCGACAGGGTGCTCGCCCACCTGGTCGCCACCGGGAGCCCCTACGACGACGGGGCGGGCCTCGACCTCGCCACGGTGCCGGTCGTGGTCCGGGCGCGACGGGGCAACGCCAAGGCGCACTACGAGTACGACGAGCTGCCCTCGCGGGGCGTGGTCGCGATCCCGCCGCGCGAGGTAGGCGGGTCGTGGTCGTTGCGCGCCGCCGTCGTGCTGCACGAGGTGGCCCACCACTTGGCGGGCGCGCTCGGGCACGGCCCGGAGTTTCGCACCACCTACCTGAGGCTGCTCGAGGACCTCGGCATGCCGGTGCTGGCCGACCTGCTCCACACCGCCTACCGGCTGCACGGGCTCGACACCGGTGTCGACGGCGAGGACCGGACCCTGCTGCGGATCGGGCGGCTGCTGCGCCAGGCCGAGCGGACCTCCAACGCGGCCGAGCGCGAGGCCTTCTTCGCCAAGGCGCAGTCGCTGGCCACCCGCCACCAGATCGCCCTCGCGGTCGCCCGGGCGAGGGCCGGTGCCGAGGAGAAGCGCGAGGAGCCGACCTGGGAGACGGTGCTGATCGGCGAGTCCGGCAAGCGCTCGCTGGCCCGTTACGTGCGGCTGATCCTCGAGATCGCGCGCGCCAACGACGTGAGGGTGGCGATCTACACCAGCAACACCCGGGTCACGCTCTACGGCTTCCCGTCCGACATCGCGGTGGTCCAGGCGCTCTACGCCACCTTGGTCACCCAGATGGTCGCCGACGGCGACGCCCACCTGCGCTCAGGCGCCCACAAGGCCGACCAGCGCGAGGTCTGGAACGCGCGGCGCCGACGCTGGGAGCTGAAGCCGGTGCACGGATCGACCGCCCGGGCGGCGTTCTACGAGGCCTGGGCCGACCACATCGGCGAGCGGCTCGCGGCAGCGCGGGCCTCGGCGAGGGCGGCAGCGGTCGCGGCCGATGCGCCGGTCGCCGACGGGCCGACGTCGACCGAGCTGGCCATCCGCGCGCGTGAGGTCGAGGTGGTCGACTACTTCGGCCGGATGCAGCGCGACCACGGCATCCGCGGCACGTGGAAGGGCGCCGCGCAGGCCGGCCACGCTGCCCCCGGGTCCCGCGACGCCGGCACGCGGGCCGCAGCTCGGGCGAGCCTGGGCACCGAGCGCGCGATCACGGGCCGCTCCTGAGCCGGGGCACCTCGGCGCTCTCCAGGCCGAGCGGCGGGACGACGTACGCCGCCACCAGGGCGCGCTCGGTCGCCGGGTCCGCGCCCGGCATGGCCACCAGCGACAGCACCGAGCGGACGATCCACTCACCGTCCCGGCTGTCCGGACGGGAGGCGCCGGTCAGGGTCCGGGCGAGCGCGGTGACCC
This sequence comes from Nocardioides kongjuensis, assembly GCF_013409625.1. NCBI lineage: Bacteria > Bacillati > Actinomycetota > Actinomycetes > Propionibacteriales > Nocardioidaceae > Nocardioides > Nocardioides kongjuensis. The sequence goes on along the minus strand of NZ_JACCBF010000001.1, from coordinate 1,324,366 downwards.
CGTCGGGGCCGCCGAGCAGGTCGTCGATGCTGCCGCGCTCGCGCAACCAGGTGGCGGCGACGGGGTCGTCGCGGATCGCAGCGGCGGCGGTGACGATCGCCTCGGTCGCCCGTTCGGCTCCGGTCGTCCCGGCCGTCGCCTCCTCGACCCGCGCGACGACCGCTGCCGCACCGTCGGTGAGCAGGGCGTCGATCAGCGCCGCACGGCTCCCGACGAGGCGGTAGAAGGTCGCCCGCGAGCAGCCGGCGCGGCGGGCGATGGCGTCGGCCGTCGTCCGCTCGATGCCCCGCTCGAGGAAGAGCTCGCCCGCGGCGCGGTGGATGCGCCGTACGGCGGCCTCGCGGCGCCTCCCGTCGAGCAGCCAGTCGCCCTGCGTCATGCGCAGAGGGTCTCGCACCGAGACACTTCCGGACCACCTCCAGGCAGGGAATGAGACACAAAGTGGGTAACTCGTCGCGGACCTGTCCGCTTCTGCTGACGCACCGCTGCCGCGGCCCGACACTGGCTCCATGTTCGACGTGTTCGACCCGGCGCTGGTCGCCGACCCGTACCCGGCACTGGCCGGGCTGCGATCCCGCTCCCCCGTCCACCGCGTCCCCGGGACCGACGTCCACCTCGTCTCGTCGTGGGACCTGGTCCAGGAGGTCCTCGGCGCGCCCGGGACCTACTCCTCGAACCTGCGCTCCGTGCTGCTGCGCCGGCCGGACGGCACCGCGACGTCACTTCCGATGGACGGCGGAGGCACGATCGAGCAGGTCCTCGCCACGGCCGACGACCCGACCCACAAGGTCCACCGCACGGCCGTGCTCAGCACGATCGGACGCCGGATCCGGGCACTGGAGTCCTCGGTGACCGGGCAGGTGGACCGGCTGTGGTCGGCCCACTTCTCCGGGACCTGCGGTGACTGGGCCGTCGACATGGCCGACCGGCTGCCGCTCAACCTGGTCGCCGAGCTGATCGGGCTGGCACCCGACGACGTCCCGGACCTGCTGCGCTGGGCCTACGAGAGCACGGAGATGCTCGGTGGCTGGGTCGACGAGGCGCGGCTGGACGCGACCGTCCGCGCGTCGTTCGCACTGCACGAGTACCTCGCCGCACGCTTCGAGGAAGCCCTCGACCGCCCCGGCGACGACCTGATGGGCGAGCTGGCGCTGGCCGTGCAGCTCGGCGAGCTCGAGGTCGGCACCGCAGTCCTCGTCCTGCTGCAGCTGGTCGGCGCCGGTGGCGAGTCCACCGCCGGCCTCCTCGGCACGGCGGCACACCGGCTGGCGACCGACCGCTGCCTGCAGAACCGGCTGCGCGCCGAGCCGGACCTGGTCGACGCGTTCCTCGACGAGTGCCTGCGCCTCGAGTCACCCTTCCGCGGGCACTACCGGCACGTGCTCGCCGACACCACGCTCGGCGGCGTCGACCTGCCTGCCGGCAGCACCCTGCTCCTGCTCTGGGGTGCCGCGAACCGCGACCCGGCCCGGTTCGAGGAGCCCGACCTGCTCGACCTCGGCCGGGACGGCGTGCGCCAGCACCTCGCCTTCGGCCGTGGGATCCACTTCTGCGTCGGCTCGGCGCTGGCGCGGCTCGAGGCGACGGTCGCGATCCACGCGCTGCTGACCCGGACCAGGTCGTTCCGCCTCGACGGCCCGGAGGACGAGGCCGCCGCCTGGGTGCCGAGCATCATCGTGCGCCGGCACTCGCGGCTCCGGCTCGCCCTGGAGTGCTGAGACCGTCAGCGGGTGCGGCGGTTGGCCCGCCCGTTGGCCCGGGCCACCAGCTCGTCCCCGTGGGTGACCCGGATGACGAACAGGTCCTCCCTGGCCAGCCGCTCGGCGACCTCGGCCGTGGCCACGAGCGCGTCGCCCGCCCGAGCCGGGCGCACGTAGTCGACGTGCACCGCGCTGACCACGCCCGAGTGCTCGGCGTCATTGGCGGCCGCCGCCAGGGCGATGCCGGCCAGCGAGAAGAGGAACGAGCCGTGCGCGGTGCCGTGCGGGTTCAGGTGGTCGTCGGTGACGGTCACGCGTGCCTCGGCCCGGCCGCCGCCGTACCCGACCACGTCGACGCCGAGGGTCGCGGCGAACGCGTCGCGCGGACCGCTCACCGGGTCTGCCCCGCCGGCGGGTCCACGAAGATGTCGTACTCGAGCTCCCCGGTGCCGCCGTACGACGACAGGTCGCTCACGCCGGCCTCGCGCAGCACGTCGACGTCGAGCACGGCGTTGCCGGTGAACTCGCGCGAGGGACGGGTCAGCACCTCGATCGCGGCGTCGGCCATGATCTCGGGCGTGCGCGCCTTCTGCATCGCCGCGTCGCCGCCGAGCAGGTTCTGCACGGCGGAGGTGGCGATCAGCGTCTCGGGCCACAGGCAGTTGGCGGCGACACCCGCCTCGGCGTACTCCGCCGCCCAGCCGAGGGTCAGCAGTGACATGCCGTACTTCGCCAACGTGTACGCCGGGTGCTTGCCGAGCCACTGCGGCGACAGGTTCAGCGGCGGGCTGAGCGAGAGGACGTGCGGGTTGGTGCCGGTGCGCAGGTGGGGCAGGCAGGCGCGGGTCAGCAGGTACGTGCCCCGCAGCTGGATCTGGGTCATCAGGTCGAAGCGCTTGACCGGGAGCTCCTCGGTGCTGTCGAGGGCGATCGCCGAGGCGTTGTTGAGGCAGATGTCGATGCCGCCGAAGCGCTCGACGGCGCGCGCGACGGCGTCCGCCACCGACGCCTCGTCGCGGACGTCGCCGACGACGGCGAGCGCCTGGCCGCCCGCGGCCTCGATCTCGGCGGCCGCGGTGTGCACGGTGCCGGGCAGCCGCGGGTCCGGCACGTCGGTCTTCGCCAGGAGGACGACGTTGGCGCCCTCGCGCGCCGCCGCCAGCCCGATGGCCAGTCCGATCCCCCGGCTGCCGCCGGACATCATCAGGGTGCGTCCAGCAAGGCGCTGCTGGGGTGTCTGCGCTGTCTCCGTCATGGCGGCACCGTTACATATGACGGACAGTTGTGCCAAGAGTGTTAGATATAGGTCACAACAGGCGAGCGACGGCCGTCGGAGTTCTGTAACATCCCTGTCGTCATGCCTGATCTCAAGCCCGTCTCGACCCGGTCCGCGCTGCTCACCCTGCTGCTCGGCGCCGAGGTCCCGCGCCTGACCACCCGCGAGCTGGTCGCGGCCGCCTCGGTCGTGGGCTTCGCGGAGCCGACCGTGCGCGTCGCACTCTCGCGGATGACCACCGCCGGCGACGTGGTCCGCGACGAGGAGGGGGCCTACCGGCTCTCCGAGCGGCTCGTCGTACGCCAGCGACGGCAGGAGGAGGCCGCCCACCCGTCGCTGCGGGAGTGGGACCGAACCTGGGACCTGGTCGCGGTGACCACCGCCGGGCGGACGGCGAGCGACCGCGCCGAGCTGCGCGCCGCGCTGAGCGACCTGAGGCTCGCCGAGCTCCGCGAGGGCCTGTGGGCCCGGCCGGCCAACCTCGACCTGGCCTGGCCGGAGGCGGTGAGCGAGGTGTGCGAGCGGTTCACCGGCGCGGCCCCCGCCGCCGAGCCGGCGTCGCTGTGTGCTCGCCTGTGGGACCTCGACGGGTGGGCCGCGACCGCCCGTCGGTTGCTCGACGCGACCGCCACCGACGACCCGGTGCTGCGGTTCACCGCCTGTGCCACCTCGGGGCGCCACCTGCTCGCCGACCCGGTGCTACCGGCCTCGCTGCTGCCCGACGACTGGCCGGGCGACGCCCTGCGCGCCTCGCACGTCGCCTACAAGCAGTGGGTCGTCGACATGCGGCGCAGCCTCACCGACGGGGCCGCCTGAGACATCACAATGGCCGGGTGACGTCCACCGAGCGCAGCGAGAGCCTGGTCACGGTGCTCGTCGCCCTGTCCGCCAACGCCCTGATCGCCGTCGCCAAGTCCGTGGCCGCCGGCGTGACCGGCTCGGCGTCGATGACCGCCGAGGCCGCCCACTCCTGGGCCGACACCGGCAACGAGGTGTTCCTCCTCGTCGGCGAGCGCAAGGCCGCCCGGCCACCGGACGCCGAGCACTCCCTCGGCTACGGCCGGGTCGGCTACATCTGGTCGATGTTCGCCGCCTTCGGACTCTTCTCGGTGGGCTCCGCGGTGTCGATCTGGCACGGCGTCCAGTCCCTGCACGCGGAGGAGGAGGCGCCGTCGTACGCCTGGGCGTACGCCGTGCTCGCGGTGGCGTTCCTGCTGGAGGGCACGTCCTTCCTGCAGGCGCTGCGCCAGGCCCGTGACGCCGCCGTGCCGCGTCGGCTGCATCCGCTGCGCTACCTCAAGATCACCTCGAACCCGATGCTGCGCGCGGTCTTCGCCGAGGACTTCGCCGCGCTCGTCGGCCTGGTCGTGGCGTTCGTCGGCATCCTGCTCCACCAGCTCACCGGCGACCCCGTGTGGGACGCGCTCGGCTCGATCCTGGTCGGCATCCTGCTCGGTGTGGTCGCGCTCTTCCTGATCCGCCGCAACATGGACTTCCTCACCGGCGAGGCGGTCACGCCGCTGGCCCGCAACATCGCACTGCGCGCCCTGCTCGAGCACCCGGAGATCGCGCGGATCAGCTACCTGCACATGGAGTGGGTCGGCGCGGACCGGATCTTCCTGGTCGCCGCCGTCGACCTGGAGGGTGACGCCCCGGAGTCCGACGTCGCCGGGCGGCTCGGCGCGATCGCCGACGCACTGCACGACCGGCCGGAGATCGTGCGCGCGGTGCTCACGCTCACCCGGCCCGGCGACGAGACGGACCTGCGGCCCGGGGAGCTGCCGGACTGGTACCTGAGCTGACGATCAGGCGAGGTCGCGCCGCGCCCGTACGCCGATGCGCACACCGAGGTCGTCGAGCTCGTCCAGCACGTCGGCCGCACCCCAGACCTGGTTCCGCTTGCGGTCGGTCAGCGGCCGGACGATCCCGGCCGACGCCAGCCGCTCGACCGCGCGGTAGGCGCTCGCCACCGGGACGCCGAGCCGGCGCTCGACCTCGTCGGTGGTGAAGATCGGCTCCGCCACCAGGTCCTCGATGAGCCGTGCCGCTGCCGTGCCGGCCTTCGGGCGGCCGGCCTGCTCGCGCCAGCCGTCCGGCAGCGCCGCGAGGAGGTCGGCGGTCGCGTGCGCCTCCTCCGCCGCGATCCGGGCCGAGCGGGCGAAGGCGAGGACCACCGGTCCGGCGTCACCGGCCCGGTAGGCGTCGAGTGCGGCGAAGTACCGCTCGCGCTGGGCGACCAGTGCCGACGCGGTCGGGATGACGACGTGGCGGGCGACGCCGCGACGTCGTACGACCGCGGCCGCCAGCGCTCGGCCGATCCGGCCGTTGCCGTCGGTGAAGGGGTGGATGGACTCGAACTGCGCATGCGCCACGGCGGCCTGGATCACGACGGGGACGTCGGTGCGGTTCGCGAAGTCGACCAGGTCGTCCATGAGGCGAGAGACCGTCGTCGCCGGCGGCGGCACGTAGAGCGCTCCGCGCGGAGAGTGGTTGGAGCCGCCGATCCAGTTCTGCATGTCGCGCCACCGCCCGGCGTACGCCGCCTCGGCTGGGTCGGCAGCCATCAGCAGGCCGTGCGCCCGCGTCAGGCCGTCGACGTCGATCGGACCTTCGAGCAGGTGGTCGACCGCCCCTCCCGCTGCCACCATCGACGTCGCCGACGCATTGGCCCGGCTCCCGTGGAGCGCGCGGGCGTAGTCCTCGATCGAGGCCTCCTCGTGCTCGATCTTCGACGAGGCGACGGACTCGGCGCGCAGCAGCAACGTCGCGAGGGGGCGCAGGTGGTCGCCCCGGGTGGCGTCGAGCGCCGCCATCGCGCGAATCGCCTCGTCGCACTCGGCGGCGAGGGCCGCCGGCACCCACAGGTCGAGGCCGGCGATCTCCGGCGGGATCGAGGTGACGACGGCGCGCAGCTTGCGGTCCTCGGCCGTGCCGCCACGGTGGAGCTGGCGCCACGGGACCTCCACGGTCCCGTGCGCAGGTACGCCGAGGTGCGTTGCCGCGCCACGACCGTCGGACGACATGAGAACAGTGTAGTCGTTGTTCTCACTTTAGAGCCTCAAATGAGAACAACGGACGAGGTCTTCTCAGTCCGCGGCCGGCGCCGGCTCGCTCCGGAACCGGTTCGGACGCCCGGCGATGCCCAGCGCCCGCCAGACCCGGCGCGAGACCGGGTTCATCAGGCCGGTCGACTCGGCGAGCATCCGGACGTCGCCGAACATGTCGCGCAGGAACTTCCGCGACTCCGCGCTCTCCCACCACACCTCGCGAGCGACCTCGCGCGGGATGCCCATGTCGCGGATCGCCCTCGGCCCGGGCACGACGATCGCGTCGCACAGCACGCGCATCAGCACCGGGGTCAGCACCGAGGCCAGCCCGCGCTGCAGGGGGTTGAGCCGGGGCGCCCGGTGCTCGAGGAACTGGTGGGCGAAGCCGATGTGGCGGGCCTCCTCGGCGACGTGGATCTGGCTGATCCGCTCGAGCAGCGGATGCATCGGGGCGCCCGAGCGCAGCATCACCTTCTGCACGTGGTCGATCGGCTCCTCGCCACCGAGGACGCCGACGAAGAAGATGAAGGGCAGGTGCTTGGCGGCCAGCGGGAGGAAGGGACCGAGCGCGCGGAACAGGCTGTGCGCGCCGGGGACGTCCAGGCCGGTCCGGTTCACGAACTCCTGGAACATCTGGGTGTGGTGGCACTCCTCGGTCGCCTCGTGGGTGGAGTACCGGAACTCGGCGCGCCCGTTGGGCAGGTCGAGGCAGTACATCATCAGACCCGCGATGAGCACCTGCTCGAACTGCAGGCCGACCTTGACCACATTGGTCTGCCGGTAGAAGCCCACCTCGATCTGCCGCTCCCGCGGGAGCCCGCGGTACCAGGAGGTCCGCCCGAGCGGGTCGACGTCGGGCAGGATCCAGCGCGGGTCCTGGGGGTCGACGGCGTACGCCGGGTCGTCCCACGCGATGTCGACGAAGGCGTCGAAGTGGTGCTCCACCGACGCCTCGGACAGGGTCCGCAGCTGGTCCTGGTAGGTGGTCACGTCCACGCCCTGCGCCATGACTACATGCTACTGGCGGTAACATCTACCGCAAGGGGGCCCCGCGTCAGTTTCACCGGCCGGCCGGTGAAACTGACGCTTGACCGACGAAACTGTCAGGGCTGGACGACAAAACTGGCGCTTGGACGAGGATGCTTCCTCGTCCAAGCGCGAGTTTCACCGGTCGACCGGTGAAACTGACACCCACCGCTCTCAGAAGTGGGTGCCACCGTCGATGCGGACCTCGGTGCCGGTGATGAACGCCCCGTCCTCGCTGGCGAGCATCGCCACGACGCCGGCGACGGTCTCGGGGCCCGCGAAGCCCTGGCCGAGGGCAGGGGCGAGCTTCAGGAACAGGCTCATGTCGGCGTCCTCCGGCAGGCCCGGGCCGGCGCTCTGCCCGCTCGCGCCCGAGCCGTCGGTCATGCCCGAGGAGATCGAGCCGGGCTGGACGGAGGTGAAGCGGATACCGGCGCCGGCGTACTCGGAGGCGAGCGCGTGGGTCATCGACTGGATGCCGCCCTTGCTCGCTGCGTACGCCGCCATGTACGGGTGCGCGAACATCGCCGAGGTGGAGCTGAAGTTCACGACCGCGGCGCCCTTGCCCTCGCGCAGCGCGGGGATGGTCTCGCGGATGACGAGGAAGGTGCCGACCAGGTTGACCCGGAGCACCTGCTCGAACGACTCGAGGCTGGTCTCGTGCGTGTGGCTCGAGCGCAGGATGCCGGCCGCGTTGACGACGACGTCCAGCCCACCGAGCTCCTCGACGGCGGCGGTGACCCCGGACCTGACCGACTCCTCGTCGGCGATGTTCATGACGACCGTGGTCAGCCGGCCGGTCGCGTCGCCGTCCAGCGCCGCCGCCTTGGTGACGGTGTCGGCCAGACCGGCCTCGCTCACGTCGGCAGCCACGACGCTGCCGCCCTCGTCCAGCATGCGCAGCACGGTGGCCTGGCCGATGCCCGAGCCGCCTCCGGTGACCAGAGCCCGGCGTCCCTCGTAACGGTTCATCTCGAAATTCCTCTCGCTCGTCGCGGTGGCCTCGGTGTCATCGCGATCGATTGGCACAACGTGCCATGACGGCACAATATGCCCGCTAGCGAGGAGAAATCGCTAGGCTCGTCCCTGTGAGCGAGACCTCGAGCCTGACCGAGCGTCGCCGGGCAGCGACGCAGCTCGAGATCGCGCGCGTGGCCGCCCGGCTCTTCACCGAGCACGGCGCCGCGGGTACGACGGCCGAGGCGATCGCGGCAGCGGCCGGGATCGGGCTGCGGACCTTCTACCGCTACAGCCGGACCAAGGAGGACGCGGTCGCGCCGCTGCTGACGGTCGGGGGTGACGCCTGGCGGGCGCGGCTGGCGGCGACCGAGCCCGGCGTACCCCTGATCCCGGCCGTCGAGGCAGCGATCCGCGACTCGCTCGGCGCCGGCGACGCGAGCTCCGCCGACCTCCCGTGGGTGCGCGGCCTGCTGCGCGCAGCCGAGGAGGATCCGGACCTGGCCGCCGTCTGGTACCGGGTCAATCGCGACTCGGAGGCGCGGCTGGCGCCGGTCCTCGAGACGATCGCGCCCGCCACCGACCCGCTCGAGCTGAGGCTCGTGGCGGCTGCGGCGACGGACGCGATCCGGGTGTCGCTGGAGGACTGGGCGCAGGGCGAGAGTCCCGCGGCACCGGTGGAGCTGGCCGTCCGGTGCCTGCGGGCGCTCACGCGCGGGTTGGCGTCCTGACGTTCTCGATGACGAGGTAGGCGACCAGCCCGACGACCAGGCCGACCACCGCGTCGGACAGGAAGTCCGCGGAGTAGTGGACGATCACCGCGGCGCCGGCGCCGATCGCCCACGCCAGGAACGCGGTGACGCGGACGGGCGACTCGGCGCGCCCGGCGAGACGGCTGCGGAGCAGGACCTGGTCGGCGATGAGGACCGCGCCGAGCGGGGGCACGAGGACGCCGAGGAAGGCCAGCCAGCTCACGAAGTGGTGCCAGGCGCCGGCCAGGGCGACGACCACGCCCAGCACGCCGAGCACGAGGGTGAGCAGCCGCATCGTCGAGCGGGTCAGGTGCGACCAGCCGAGGGCGCCGTTGTAGAGGCAGTGGGTGCAGACCGAGCCGAGGTTGATCAGCACGAAGACCACGACGAAGGCGTTGAGCACGACGTTGTCCTCGCCGGTGAGGATCGGCGTGAAGTCGCCGCCGACCGCGCTGGCGTTGGCGATGGCGCCGGCCGCGACCAGGATGCCGCCGCTGAGCTGGGCGACCAGGCTGGCGACGGGGAACGCGGTGACGGTGGCGAGCACGGCCTCACGTCCGTTGCGCGACCAGCGGGTGAAGTCGGCGGTCATCGTGCCGGAGTCGGCGAAGGTCGCCATGATCGAGGTGACCGCGACACCGAAGGTCATCGCTCCCCCGCCGACCCCGGCGTAGCTGGTCACCTGCGAGAAGTCCGCCGTGCTCGCGGCCACCACGATCGCGACGACCACCGCGACGATGAACAGCGGCGCAGCGACGGCACCGAGCCACGAGAGGGCCTTGATGCCGACGTACGTGACGGCGATGAAGGCGGTGCCGGCGACCAGCACGACGAGCGTCTCGTTCCAGCCGAAGGCCTGGTTGAGGCTGGCCCCGGTCGCGCCGGTGTTGAAGGCGAACCAGCCGACCACGACCGTCGCGAGGAATCCGGACGCGATGGCGTAGCCGAGGGTGCCGAAGGTCTCGGTGGCCTGCAGCGCGAAGCTCTTGCCGGTCTGGCCGGCGCGGTAGCTGAGCAGGCTGACGTAGACGAACATGATGGCGTTGGCGACCAGGATCGCCGCGACACCCTGCCAGAAGCCGAGCAGCGCGACGACCAGGCCGCCGGGGATTGCGTTGGTCAGGATCATCGGGAAGCCGAACCAGACGGCCGAGACCGTCAGGAGCGACTTGCGGTGCGTCTCGGGGACGGGGCTGTGCTCGAACTCGGACTCGAGCTCGCGCCCGGGCGCCTGGTCCCGGTCGGTACCGGACGGGGATCCCGTGGAGGTCGTCATCGGCAGGACTCTCTGCTGGGCCGGGCGTCGGGCTGCCCGGAAGTTGGTATGCCATCGAATCGGCGCGCGACGACCGCACGGTCGTCATCACACCGGATTGGTATACCATCCTGATGCGGATGGGGGGAACCCCCGCCCGCCCACCGGGCTCACCCCGCGGACTCGACGCCCGCCATCCCCCCGAGCAGCGGGTCCTCGTCGCGCCAGGCCGGGTCGTCGAGGTAGCGGATGTTGCCCATGTGGGCCAGGATCAGCGTGCTCACCCGGGCGACGTCGCGCTCGGCGATCGCGTCGTAGAGCGCCTGGTGCTCGTCGGCGACGCCGTCGACGTCCTCGTGCTGCAGGAGCAGCCAGCGGATCCGGCTCTTGAGGAAGCCACCGATCTCGTGCAGCAGCTCATTGCCGGCGAGCATGGTCACCTGCTCGTGGAAGTCGGCGGCCGCTCGCCGCGCCATGGCGGTGTCCTTGCGCCTCACGGCCTCGTGCTCGGTGTCGAGCACCGCCCGCAGCCGCGCCAACCCGTCACGCGTACGGCGGTTCGCGGCCAGGCGGAAGGTGAGCACCTCGAGCGCCGAGCGGACCTCGTTGAGGTCGGCGACGTCGGCCGGGGAGAACTCCCGCACGACCGCCCAGGTGCGCGGCCGCGGCGTGACCAGGCCCTCGGTGACCAGCGTCTTGAGCGCGTCGCGGACCGGCACCCGGCTCACGCCCAGCTCGTCGGCCAGGTCGCGCTCGACCAGCTTGCTGCCGGGCACGCGGGTCCCGTCGAGGATCTGGTCGCGGATCGCCGCGGCGACCCGGGCCGCCTCCGACTCGAAGTCAGTGCGCTCCTCCATGGTGGTCATTCTCCGACCTTCACCAGCAGCTTGCCGAAGTTGCGTCCCACGAGCAGGCCGCGGAACGCCTCGGGCGCGTTCACGAGGCCCTCGACGACGTCCTCGCGGTAGCGGACCTTCCCGTCGCGGACCCACGCGGTCATGTCGCGCTGGAACGACTCGGTCAGGGTCGCCTCGAACTCGCTCTGGATGAAGCCGCGGATGGTCAGGCTCAAGGTGAGCACCCGGGCCATGAACCCGGGCAGCCGGTCCGGCCCGGCCGGCGCCTCGGTCGCGTTGTAGTTGGCGACCAGGCCGCAGACCGGGATCCGCGCGTACCGGTTGAGCCGCCGGGTCACCTCGTCGGCAACGGTGCCGCCGACGTTCTCGAAGTAGACGTCGATGCCGTCGGGCGTCGCGGCGGCGAGGTCCTCGTGGAACGTCGGGGAACGGTGGTCGAGGGCGACGTCGAAGCCGAACTCCTCGGTGAGCGCGCGGACCTTCTCGGCTCCCCCGGCGATGCCGACCGAGCGGGCACCCTTGATCTGCGCGATCTGGCCGACGGCCGAGCCGACCGGTCCGGTGGCCGCGGCCACGACCACGGTCTCTCCCGGCTGCGGGCGGCCGATCTCCAGGAGCCCGGCGTACGCCGTGAAGCCCGGCATGCCGAGCACGCCCAGGGCGGTGGAGACCGGCGCGGCGTCGGGGTCGAGCCGGCGGGTGTGCCGGGCGTCGGCGACGGCGTACGTCTGCCAGCCGGTGTAGGCCAGGACGACGTCCCCGACCGCGCGGCGCTCCGAACGGCTCTCGACCACCTCGCAGACGGTCTGCCCGACCATCACCCCGCCGACCGGCACCGGCTCGGCGTACGACTTCGCGGCACTCATCCGGCCGCGCATGTAGGGGTCGAGCGAGAGGTAGATCGTCCGCAGCAGGACCTGGCCGTCCTCGAGGGCGGGGAGCTCCTCGGTGACGAAGGCGAAGTCGTCGTCGGTGGGCTCGCCGACGGGGCGCGCGGCGAGCCGGATCTGGGTGGTCTGCACGGACCGAACCTATCCCGCGAAGAACTCCCTGGTCGCGCGGTCGGCCGGCAGGAACGTCTCGAGTCGCAGCCCCTCGAGGGCCGCGTCGGTGGCGGTGGTCAGCTGGGCCGAGGTGCTGAACATCCGCAGGACCGCGTCGTCGGTGCGCAGCTGGAGGCTGAGCACCGGGCCGAGCGAGGCGTCGAGGCGGGGGGTGCCGCCGTACAGCCGGACGATCTCGGCGACCAGGGCGTGGTGGCGGGGGTCGTGGGTGTGCTCGGCGCGACTGAGCGCCTGGTGGTGCAGGTGGCCGGCCCACTGGTCGAGGTTCTCGATCCGCGAGGCGAGCCCGTCGGGGTGCAGGCACAGCCGGACGACGTTGACCGGCGGCTCGAGCAGCGCGGCCCCGCAACCCGCGAGCAGCACACCGATGGCGGTGTTGGCGTCGACGACGTCCCAGTGGTCGTCGAGCAGCACCGCGGGGTACGGCAGGTGCGCGTCGAGCAGGCCGCGCAGGCCCTCCATCACGACCGCCAGCGAACCGTCGTCGAGCGACTGCTCGGAGTAGCGCGGTGCGTAGCCGGCCGCGAGCAGCAGCTGGTTGCGCTCACGCAGCGGCACCTCGAGGTTGTCGGCCAGGTGCAGGATCATCTCCGGCGTCGGGTGCGCTCGGCCCGTCTCCACCCGGCTCAGGTGGCGCGTCGAGACCGTCGAGAGGTTCGACAGCTCCTGCTGGCTGAACCGGCGTCGCTCGCGCCACGAGCGGAGCATCGGGCCGACCTGCGGACCGTCCACGAGCGTGGTCATGGCCCCACCCTAGGCAGCCCCCGGCCGACGCCCCATGACCTCGGAGGTCATGGCCCTGCTCCCCCGGGTCGGGCCACGGTGGTGCCCGTCCCACCCGACCAGCACCGAACGGAGCAGACCATGAACCACCTCGTCGACGCCTACCTCGCCACCTGGAACGCCGCGCCCGCCGACCGGGAGCAGCTCCTGGTCGAGCACTTCTCGCCCGACGTGAGCTACACCGACCCGCTCGCCCAGGTGTCCGGGCACGCCGGGCTGGACGCCCTGGTCGACGGCGTGCACGCCCAGTTCCCGGGGTTCGTCTTCACGCCCGTCGGTGCCGTGGACGGCCACCACGACAGGATCCGGTTCCAGTGGGGGCTCGGGCCGGCGGGCGCCGAGCCGGTCGTCGTCGGGTTCGACGTCGTCGTGCTCGACGAGGACGGCCGGATCCGCGACGTGCACGGGTTCCTCGACAAGGTTCCCGCCTGAGCCCTCGCCGGCTCGTGGCCCGGACGGGAGGCGGCACGGCCTCGGGTGCCGCCCCGCCTCCCGTTCCTCCAGGATCAGGGACTCGAGACGCTGCTCCCGTTCGCCACGGTCAGCGACGACGTCTCCTGGCAGCTCGCCGGGATGTCGCGTTGGGCCGGGTTGTCACTGTCGTAGCTGACGCCCCACGAGAACGTGCCTGTCGCGTCCTGCGCGGTGGTGTTCGACGTCGAGACCGTCCGCGGCGACGAACCGCTGACGGCCTTGTCCTCGGTGTAGATCGCCGAGCCGGAGCAGGTGCCGTTGGCGTAGAGGGCGAAGTGGACGGTCCCACTCAGGTTCCCGCCGGCAGGGGCGGAGACCGTAGCGGAGTCGTTCGGCACCCAGCGCTGGGCCGTCGAGATCGACGACGGCACGTCGGACACGGTCACGTCCTCGTCGGTGTCGGTGCACACGGCGTTGTGCGTGACGGCCGAGGTGTTGGGCGAGGAGCCGCTGTAGACGGCCACCCAGTGGTAGTTCCCCGGCGCGGTGGGGGTGAACGACGGGGCGTTGTAGGTGCCGTTGCCGCTCACCGGGACCGTGCTCGAGGTGAAGACCAGCGCACCACAGCCGGTGTCGCTCGGGCCGTACAGCTTGAACGTGATCGTCCCGTCCGCTGCCGGTCCCGCCGTGCCGGTCAGGTTGATCACCGGCGTGGCCGGCCGGGTCGCCGTGCCGCCGAGCGCAGCGCTGTCGGTCACGGCGTTGCCGAGTACGACGTCAGCGCCGGCCGTGGTCGACAGCGTCGGCGTCACCGGGTTGACCGTGAAGCACTCGGTCGCCGCGGAGTCGCTCGTCGCGGGGATCCCGTTGGCTGCGTCGCCCGGCCACTCGGCCCGCCAGCAGTAGCGTCCAGCCGAGGTGACGTACGCCGTCGGCGAGCTCACCGTCTTGGGGAAGGTGCCGCCGGCGATGCTGACCGACCCGACCGAGGTGCCGCCCGTCGTGCAGGTCCCGCTGGCCTGCTGGCACAAGAAGAAGGAGACCGATCCGCTCGGTGTCGCGGAGCCTCCGGCCAGGCTGATGGTCGCGGAGTCCTTCACCGAGGTGACGCCGGTGCCGATGGACAGCCCGCCGGCCGGGATCGCCGCTCCGGAGCCGTCCTTGGGCGTGGTCACGATGGTGGCCGTGCAGTTGCTGATCGGCGGCAGCACCTGGAGGATCGTGTCCTTGTAGTCGGCCTGGTCGGAGTTGCCGGTGACCGTGCTCGGGATGACGTTCGCGAACGACACGCAGGCGCCGGCGGTCGAGAGGCCCTCGGCGGTGATGTTCACCGCGGCCTCACCCTTGAAGCCGTCGGCGCTGAACTTCGCCTCGCCGTTGACGATCGTCTGGCTGGCGCCGAGGACGAGGTTGGAGCCGGACTGCTGCCAGACCCGCTTGTAGAGCGTGGTGCTGGACCCCTGCTGGTCCCACAGGATGAGGAAGTCGCCGGCTTGCCGGTCCTTCCACGGGTTGCAGCTCGCGATCAGCTGCGCCTCGGTGTTGTTGTAACCGTTGCAGGCCGCCGGGACGCCGCTCTTCATGAACTCGAAGGCGATGAAGCCGCTCCCGGTGTTCGCATCGCGCTCCCACGCGAAGTAGACCCAGTCGTTGTTGTCGCTGTCGCGCTTGAGGTCGAGCCACGCGCGCCGCAGGTCGACCTGCCCGTTGGGGTTGGTGGTGTCGAGCATCGGCGGGGCGGCGGTGTGGATCACGCCGATCTTGGTGGAGGTCCCGTTCTTGGGCCCGAGCTCCTTGACGGCCCCGAACGGGTCGTTGAGCTGGACGGTGCCGGCATCGGGCACGCTGCCGTCGATGTTGAAGGGGTTGGTGGCCGCCCGGGCCGGCCCGGACGGGAGGAGTGCGGCCGCGACGGCCAGCACCAGACAGCTGAGGATCGCGAGCGAGCGGCGGCGCCGGAGCTGGATCCGCGCTCGGTGGGAGCGCTGGGTTCGGGACATGCTGTTCCCCCCTTGGGAAGCGGACGTGGGAGCACTCCCATCGGACTGCGTCACGCGCCGTTTGCCATGACCCGACTTGGGGATCCGCCGCGTCAGGGGGTCACCATTCCGAGGGCCGCCTCCCGCCCACGCCTCGGCGGCACGGTGGCGGCAGCTCGAAGGACCTTCGTCCCCCGGCTGCGCGACCTGCGCCCCTGACCCGGCACCCCCGCTCGCTGGTCGACTCGACGTACCAACCAGCGAGGAGCGTCGCCATGACCACCTTCACCAGCCACTTCCACCACCTCATCGACCACACCGAGGAGACCGCGGTCGCCGACACCGCCGCGCGGCGGGCTCTCGGTGTGCTGCGCATCGGCTTCGGCCTGACCTTCCTGTGGGCCTTCGTCGACAAGCTCCTGGCCCTCGGGTACGCCACCGGCGTCGCCCAGGACGGCACCGTCGACCGCTTCGGCGACGCCGCCTGGATCCACGGCGGCAGCCCCACCCAGGGGTTCCTCGGCTTCGCGGCCGACGGCCCGTTCAAGGGCTTCTGGAACGGACTGGCCGGCACCGCGTTCGCCGACTGGGCCTTCATGCTGGGCCTGCTGGCGATCGGGGTCGCGCTGACCTTCGGCATCGCCATGCGTCTGGGCACGTTGGCCGGCTTCGTCATGTACGTGCTGATGTGGAGCGTCGTCCTGCCGCCGGCCAACAACCCCGTCCTCGACGACCACCTGCTCGGCGCTGTCAGCATGGTCGTGCTCGGCCTGACCGGCGCAGGTGCCACCTGGGGCATGGGGCACGCCTGGTCGCAGGTCCCGCTCGTCCGCCGGTTCCCGGTCCTGCGCTGACCTCGGTCCCGCGTCAGCACCACCGAACGAGTCCAGAGGAGACGTCATGAGCATCAGCTCCCCGAGCATCACCGACCTGATCAACCTGACGGGCCGCACGGCCATCGTCACCGGCGGCGCGATGGGCATCGGTCGCGGCATCGTCGAGCGGCTCGCCGAGGCAGGCGCGTCCGTCGTCGTCGCGGATGCCGACCTCGAGGCGGCGGAGACGACGGCCAAGGAGCTCGTCGAGCACGGGCGCTCGGCGATGGCGATGTACGCCGACGTCGGTGACGCCGACGACGTGCACCGGCTGGTCGCTGACACGATCGGCTGGCGCGGCCGCGTCGACATCCTGGTCAACGACGCCGGCATCTTCCCCAGCGTGCCCGTGCTCGACATGACACCCGACGACTTCGACCGGGTGATCCGTACCAACCTGCGTGGCGTCTACCTGTGCTCACGAGAGGCCGCTCTGCGCATGCGCCACCAGGAGACCGGTGGCCGGATCATCAACGTGACCTCGATCGACGCACTGCACCCCTCCAGCGTGGGGCTGGCGCACTACGACGCGTCCAAGCACGGCGTGTGGGGCTTCACGAAGAACCTGGCCCTCGAGCTCGCCCCGCACGGCATCTGGGTCAACGCCATCGCACCCGGTGCGATCGCGACGCCCGGCGTGGCCTCGATGCAGGCTGCGGGCGGCGCGGGCGTCGACCCGAAGGCGGTCCTGGACGCCTTCCTCGCCCAGGTGCCGATGCGCCGGATCGGCGTACCCGACGACATCGCCCGCGCCGCCCTGTTCCTCGCCAGCGACCTGTCCTCCTACGTCACCGGCGCCCAGATCGTCGTCGACGGCGGGCGCCTCCTCGCCTGAGGGACCAGAGAAGCCAGAGAAGCCAGAGAGAAGACGGAGCACTGACATGGACGCCTACGAGGACCTGCAGCAGGCCACCCTCCACGACATCCCCCGCTCGGAGTGCCTACAGCTGCTGGGAGTGGCCCGGGTCGGCCGCATCGTGTTCGCCGACGACGAGGGACCGGTCGCACTCCCGGTCAACTTCCGGATGGACGGCGAGAGCGTCCTGTTCCGGGTCTCGCCGGCCAGCGAGATGTGCCTGCGCCTCAACGAGGCCAAGGTCTCCTTCCAGGTCGACCGGCTCGACGACTTCCACCAGACCGGGTGGAGCGTGCTGGTGCGCGGCACGTCGTCGTACGTCGAGAGCGAGGACCTGCCCGTCCTGAGGTCCACCCGCCCGCTCCCGTGGGCGCGGGGCTTCCGTCCGGTTTACGTCCGGGTCCAGCCCACGCAGATCAGTGGCCGGCGCCTCGTCGACGACTGACGTCGGCTCGGGACCATGGCCCTCCGTCCCCTCCATTTGGTGTCCTTGGGCCCTGGAGGGCGGCCGGCTCCGGGCGCAGGCTGGTGCCATGACCGAGAGCCCTTCCCGCATCGTCGTCGGGTACGACGGATCATCCGGCGCCGACGCCGCGCTCACGTGGGCCGCCCAGGAGGCTGCGAACGGGAGCGACGCGCCTGCCGAGCTGCGGGTCGTCCTCGTCGGCACCGCCATGGACCCGGTCCTCAGCGGCTACCGGCACGTGATGGACCGAGCCGTCGAGGACTGGAGAGCAGGTCTCAGCGAGCGGCTGGCTGCCCTGGGACGTGCCGACGCCACGGTGGAGGTCAGGCACGGGACGGTCGTGCCCGAGCTCCTCGCCGCGGCGGAGAAGGCATCCCTGCTCGTCGTCGGAAGTGCCGGCCACGGACTCGCGACCGGGACGTGGACCGGATCGGTGAGCCAGCACCTGGCCCGTCACGCCGCCTGTCCGGTTGTCGTCGTACGGCCACGGCACTCGACGGTCGTGGACCGGATCGTGGTCGGCGTCGACGACTCGCCGGCGTCAGCGAAGGCCCTTCGCTTCGCCTGCGAGCGGGCGCGGCGCACCGGCGAGGAGGTGAGCGCCGTCCACGGCTACTTCTCCGCACTCGCCCACGTGCTGACGTTCGACGGTGCCGAGTCGGAGGTCGCAGACCGTCGGCGCGCGGCAGCGGAGCAGCTCGTGAAGGACCTGTGCCGCGAGTGCGCCGCCGAGTTCCCCGACGTCGAGATCGAGCCGGAGGCCATCCCCGTGCGCGCCGGACAGGTCCTCGTCGACGCGAGTCGGGCCGCCTCGCTGGTCGTCGTCGGGTCCCGCGGCCGCGATGCGTTCAGCGAGATGCTGCTCGGATCGGTCAGCCAGCACGTCCTGGGCCATGCCCAGTGCCCGGTGGCCATCGTCCGGTGAGCCGCCCGTCCCCGTCACCTTGACGAACGAAGGAGAGCGAGATGCACGTGACGACCTGGCACGTCGAGATCCACCTGTCCGAGGACGGACCCCGGACCCGGGCGGAGGCGGTGCTGCGCACCACAGCAGGCACCGAGGTCCGCAGCACCGGTGTCGCACGACGCAGCCCGGACGACCGGGACGCCCCCGAGATCGGCGACGAGCTCGCTGTGTGCCGGGCGCTCAGCGGGCTCGCCCACGCGCTCTTCGAGGCATCCGTGCTGGACGTCGAGGCCAACACCGGTGCCTCGTCGACCTTCACGATGTGACCTCATCACGGTGGTGACGAGGTCTCCCGGCTGACCTCCACGACCCCCGCCGCAGCCGCGCCTGGACCACGCCACGAGCGCGTCCGGGAAGAGCTCTGCTGGGCTGCGGCTCGTGCGGCGCTGACCGCGTTCCCTGGCGGGGCCGGGCTCACCCGGGCTCACATCGCCCCGGGTCCATGGACAGGCGAGGCCGTGGACAGGCCCGGTGTGGCGGGACAGCCCTGGCCGTGCGAAACACCGCATTCCCGTCCGAGTGTTGGGGAACGTGCGTCACTCGACGCCCTTGGCCAGGATCAGCGCGAGCGCGATCGGGACGACCTCCTCCACGTCGACGTCGAGGACGATGTCCACACCGTCCTCCTGCCAGGGGTGCTCGGCGGCGCGGTCGCGCCGGGACCTCCGGTGCGCACCCGATCCTGCGACGACCTGTTCCACGATCGCCGCCATGGTGCTTCCCTCCTCGGCCACCGTCGGTGCGGACAGCGGCCGGCCCGCCGTCGCGGCCGCTGCATCCGTCGTGACGACGGCGGGTCTGTGGTCGGTGACCACCAACACTTCGCGGCTGCCGGCGGGCCGGCACGTGCGGGTTCGACCGGTCGAAGGACCGGGGTCTGCCGCATCTCCGATCATGCCCCTCGGCGACGACCCGCGGCAGGACCGAAGGTCACCGGGCGACCCGACCGAAGGTCCTGCTCACGCCTCGGGCATCCGGACCACCGCAGCTCCCGCGAAGCTGCCGTGCGCGAGGTCGTCCAGGGCACGGTCGACCGCGGAGAACGGGTAGGTCGTCACCGACGGTCGCACGTCGAGAGCGGCCGCGAGCCGCAGCAGCTCCTCGCCGTCCGCGCGGGTGTTGGCGGTGACCGAGGTCAGCGTGCGCTCACGGAACAGGTGCCGCTGGTAGTCCAGCGGGGGGATGTCGCTGAGGTGGATCCCCGCGACGGCCAGGGTGCCACCTTGGTCGAGAGCCTCGAGCGCGACAGGAACCAGCTCTCCCACCGGAGCGAACAGGATCGCACTGTCCAGCTCGCACGGCGGGCGCCCGTCAGCGGGCCCGGCCGAGGCGGCACCGAGCTCGAGAGCGAGCGCGCGCGCCTCGGCGTCGCGGGTGAGGACGTGGACCTCGGCCCCCTCGCGGACCGCGATCTGGGCGGTCAGGTGGGCGCTGGCGCCGAAGCCGTAGATCCCGAGCCGGCCGCCCGGCGGCACCTGGGCCCGCCGCAACGCGCGGTAGCCGATGATGCCCGAGCACAGCAGTGGTGCCGCCTCCTCGTCCGAGAAGACGGCCGGCAGCTCGTAGGCGAACGCCTCCGGCACGACGGCGTGCTCGGCGAAGCCTCCGTCGGCGTCCCAGCCCGTGAACGCCGCGCGGCGGCACAGGTTCTCCGCGCCACGCCGGCACCAGGCGCAACGCCCGCAGGTCGAGCGCAACCAGGCGAACCCGACGCGCGTGCCGACGCCGAAGCGAGAGGTGGACGCCCCCGAGCCGACCACGACCCCGACCACCTCGTGACCGGGTACGACGCCCGGGCGCCGCGGAGGGAGCTCGAGGTCGGCGAGGTGCAGGTCGGTGCGGCACACGCCGCAGGCCGTCACCCGCACCAGCAGCTCGTCCTCCCCCGGAACCGGCACCGGCCGGTCGACCGGGCGCAGCCGCCCCATCCGGCCGGGTGCTCCCGACACCTCCCACGCCCGCACCGTGCCATCGTGCGCCGGCCCGGCCGGGCCCAGCAAGGACGCACGTCACCCGGGGAGGAGGACCTCCGGCTCTGTCGGGCCGTCGAGCCACGTCCGAGAGTCGACGTGAACGGCGCGACCGCGTCCCGAGCAGAGGAGCACCACATGTACGCAACCGTCGGTGATCGGCTCATCGTCCGCAGCAACCGGGTCGGCGGACCGGTCCGCGACGGCGAGATCCTGCAGGTCAGGCACGCCGACGGCAGCCCGCCGTACGTCGTGCGCTGGTCGGACAACGGACACGAGACGGTCTTCTTCCCCGGCCCCGATGCCGAGGTCCATCACTTCCAGGACGGACTGGCTCCCGATCCCGGCGACGACGCGGGCTGAGCCGTACGGCCACGGCGCCGATCGGTCGTCATCTTGACCGCGACGCCCGGGACCAGCGCGAGGGTGAGCACGGCGGCCCAGGCCGCCGGCTCGACCGTCCGGGTGCCGAGCAGGTCCTGCAACGGCGTCCAGGACGCGGCCAGGACCTGCAGGCCGATCGCGACAGCGACCGACACTTCGAGTGCCCGCTCGCCGAGCCCGCGGGTCGACCGCGGTGCGCGGAGGGCGAGGGCCAGGGCCAGCTGTGCGAGCCCGAGCGTCAGGAACACCACGGTCGTGGTCGGCCACGCGAACGCCCTGGCCAGCAGACCGCCGGCGATGCTGACGGCGGCGATCATGGCACCTCCCACCAGGATGCGCCGCACCAGTCCGTCGCCGAGCACCGACCGCTCCGGCGACGGCGACGGTCGCTGCATGAGGCGGGGGTCCAGCGGCTCACCGCCGAAGGCCACGCCGGGAATGCCGTGGGTGAGCATGTTGATCCACAGGATCTGCCCCGGGAGGAGCGGCGTCGCGATGCCGACGAAGGGCGCGAGCAGGATGACCAGCACCTCGGCCAGCCCGCCGGAGAGTCCGTAGCGCAGGAAGGTCCGGATGTTGGCATAGATCCGCCGCCCCTCGGCCACGGCCGTGACGACACTCCGCAGGTCGTCGTCAGCCAGCACCAGGTCCGCCGCCTGTCGGGCCACCTCGGTGCCGTGCCGGCCCATCGCGACCCCGATGTCGGCCCGCCGCAGTGCGGGTGCGTCGTTCACCCCGTCGCCGGTCATCGCGACCACGTGGCCCCGCGCCTGCCAAGCGTCGACGATGTCGACCTTCTGCTCGGGATGCGTCCGTGCGTACACGTCGATCCGGTCGACCCGGTCGACGTGCTCACCGCGCGCCACGACGTCGCCGTCGACGACCTCGCCGTCGGGGCGGGCGATGCCGACCTGACGGGCGACGGCGAGCGCTGTCTCGGCGTGGTCGCCGGTGACGAGGAGCGGCCGGATCCCGGCGGCCCGGCAGGCGCTCACGACGGCCGCGGCGTCGTCGCGGGGCGGGTCGAGCATGCCGATCAGACCGGCGAGCTCCGGTGCCCCGGCCACCGGTACCTCGACGACCGCGATGACACGCAGACCGGCTCGGGCCATCGCCTGCGCCTCGGCACGCGCCCGGTTCGCCCCTGCGGTGTCCGCGAGCCGGTCCAGGACGACCTCCGGCGCACCCTTGACCACCGACAGGCGGGCTCCTGCGTCGTTCTCGTGCACGGTCGTCATCGAGCGGGTCTCGCTGTCGAACGGGACCTCGTCGATCCGGCGCCACTCGTGGGACGCCTCCAGGAGCCGCTCGTCCAGGCGTGCGGCGGCCACCAGGAGCGCCACCTCCAACGGGTCCCCGATCCCGGTCCACGTGTCCCCGGCGGGGGTCAGCCGTGCGTCGTTGCAGAGCACGACGTCGCGCAGCAGCCGCTCGACTGCCGCCCCGTTGGCGCTCTCGCCCCGCAGCGCGCCGCCGCGTCCGTAGGCCGGGCCGTCGACCTCGCAGCCACCTTCGGCCGTCCAGGTCCGGCGTACCGCCATCCGGCCCTCCGTCAGGGTGCCCGTCTTGTCGGAGGCGAGCACGGAGACCGAGCCCAGCGTCTCCACCGCGGGCAGCCACCGGACGATCGCCGACCTGCGCGCCATGCGCAGGGCCCCGAGCGCGAGCGCCACCGAGACCACCGCCGGGAGGGACTCGGGGATCGCCGCGACGGCGAGGCTGACGGCGAGGATCAGGGAGTCGGCCAAGGGTGCTCCGCGGAGGACGGCCAGCACGAGCACGAGCGCGGCGAGTCCGGCGGTGATCCAGACCAGCTGTCGCGACAGCCGCGACAGCCGGCGTTGCAGCGGGGTCGGGCGCAGGCCCGTGGCCGCGATCAGGCCGGCGATCCGGCCCAGCCCGCTCTCGGCTCCGGTGCGCACCACCTCGGCCACCGCACGGCCCCGGGTGACGACGGTGCCGGACAGGACCTCCGCACCGGTGTCGCGCCGCACCGGTACCGACTCCCCCGTCATCGCAGCCTCGTCGACCTCGAGCGCGACTGCCTCGACGAGCGACAGGTCCGCAGGAACCACGTCGCCGGCCTCGAGCCGTACCTCGTCTCCGACCACCAGCTGGGCCGCAGGCAGCTCGACGTACCGGCCGTCGCGTCGCACCCGGGCCTCGGGCGAGGCGAGCTCGTCCAGCACGGCGACGGCGTGCTCGGCGCGGACCTCCTGCACGACCCCGATCACCGTGTTGAGGACCACGACCGCGCCGATGATCGCCGCATCCACCCGGTCACCCAGCACCAGCACGACCCCCAGCGCCGCGCAGAGCAGGAGGATCATCGGGTCGGCGAGCTGGCGGGCCACCCTTCCGGGCAGGTTGCGCGGTGCGGCACGGGGCACCACGTTCTCGCCGTCCCGCTCGAGGCGCCGGGCAGCCTCACCGGAGGTCAGCCCCCCGCCTTGCCGGACCGGTGGGACGATCGCCGTCATCCGTCGGCACTCGTGCCGAGCGGAACGACCTCCACCGGCACGCGCGACGCACGCAGGACGGCCCGGGCGGTCGCACCGAGGTGCGCCCAGTGCAACGGACCGTGCGGGCGACGCCCGATCAGCAGGAGGTCGCTCGCCTCGGCTCCCGCGACCAGCGCGTGAGCGGCCTGACCGTGGACCACCACGGTCTCGACCGCGACTCCGGGGTAGGCCTGCCGCCACTCCTCGAGGACGGTCGACAGCAGGTGGGCTCCTGCGGCGCGCCACTCCTGGACGTAGCGCTGGGGATCGATCACGTCGCTGTTCGGGACAGGCAGGTCCCAGGCATGGGTCACGACGAGCTGCGCGCCGCGTTGTGCTGCTCGCTCGAAGGCGCGGGCGAGGAGGGGCCGTGCGCACTCCTCGGACTCGATGCCGACGGCCATCCGCCCGTGCTCGACCAGCTGCCAGTCACCGGGGACGACCACCGTCGGGACCGAGGTACGTCCCGCCACCGCCGCTGTCGTCGCTCCGGTCAGCAACCGCTGGAGCCCGCTCCTCGCCTCGCGACCGAGGACCACCATCTGGCCTGCGCGCGCCGCCTCCACCAGCTCGTCCACCTGCGGGCCGGCGGCGAGGACGGTCTCGACGTCGAGGCCGGGCTCGAGCGAACGGGCGGTGGTCTCGGCACGGTCCAGGACCGAGCGTCCGTGGGCCCGCAGGTCCTGCGCGATCTCCGGTGCGAAGCCGAACATCGGCTCGGACAGCGCCGCCGGTGGCGCGACGTGGACGATCCTGAGGACCACGGAGCGGCGTCGTGCCTCGTGGACGCCGTACCGCAGCGCCCCGGCACTGCGTGCGGTTCCGTCCGTCGCGACGACGACGGGGGCGCGGTTGTCGACCTGCATGGCAGAACCTCCGGACTCGGGAGTGACTCACTGCGATCGTGTCGGCCGCGGGCTGCGCCGCTGCAGGGTCCGGCGTCGGGAGGCCGGAGGCATTTGGTCCCGTCATGACCTTGGTCCCTCCCGGTCCCGATCCCTTGCCCCTGTCGCTCAGGGGCTCGCAGGAGTGGGATCGACTCGAGGAGCACGACACCGATGCGGAGGAGATGGAGGCCGATGCACGACTTCACGCGGGTAGGCCGTCCGTCGAGCGGCAACCTGGTCCGCCGGATCGGGCTCGACCGCAATCCACTGTGCCGACGCAGCGACCACGTCGAGGCCCGTGCGCGCTTGGCGGCCCTGGTCCTCTGCGCTGTCACCGTCCCCTTCGCGATGGTGGCCGGCGTGCTGGCGCAGGACCACCTGTCCACCAGGGCTGCTCGTGACTTCGCGGGCAGGGAGCATCACACGGCAACGGTCGTGGACGACCCTTCCCTGAGCGCCGCCCGGTCCGTCGTCGTGACCACCGCGCGTGTCGCGTGGACCGACAGGGCGGGCGAGCGGCATGAAGCGATCACCCTCGCACCGGCCGGCACCAGACGTGGCGACCGGATGACCGTCTGGAGCACGCGAAACGGCGCCCTCACCGCTCCGCCCCTCTCCGGGCGGAACGTGCTCGCGCTGGCTGCGCTCGCCGCATCGGGGCTGCTCCTCGGCGTCGTCGCCCTGAGCCTGGTGCTGCTTCGCGCGTTGCGATGGCTGCTCGACCGGAACCGCTTCCGCGACTGGGAGAACGAATGGGCCGAGCTCGACACCGGCCGTCGGCGGTGACCGTGGTGCCCACCGGCTGCCCGTGATCAGCGGCCGAGTCCAGCCACATCTGCCCCGAGAACCAGCGCGGGGCATGACACGCACCCCGCCGGGTACCCGCCGATCTCGGGACCTTGGACCCTGCTCCGCTTGCGAGCGGGGATGCAAGGTGGTCGCTGAGTGCAAGGAGGCTGCCCATGTCGGACCCGCGAGCGCGCCGCGAGGCCCGCCAACACCTCGCTGACCGCTTGATCCTCGAGTACGCGGGTGCGGTCCCGGCCGGCCAGGTGCTGGCCGCGGTCCTACGTGCCGAGCAGCTGCTGCAGGCGTACCACCGGGACGACGGGCAGCGGATGGCTCTGTGCGAGGAGCTCGTCCGGCACCGGCTCGCCGAGAGCGCGACACGACGTCCAGCGCCCCATCTCGTGATCGCGTCCTGAACTCAGCGTGAGCAGCTGCGGGGGCCAAGGGCTGTTCGCCGGTGTTCCCTCTCAGTCCACGCGCACCCGCTCGCCGAGCATGGGGACCACCGCGCAGATGCCCAGCTCGTCCTCGATCCGCTCCGCGAGCGCCGCGGACGAGGCCGGCTCGCCGTGGACGACGTACACCGTCGTCGGGGGCGCGGCGGCCGAGGCCACCCAGGCCACGAGGTCGTCGGCGTCGGCGTGCACCGAGAAGTCGGGGACGTCGACGACCTCGGCCCGCACTGGGACGTAGTGACCGTGGATCTTCAGGTGCCGGGCGCCGTCCTGGAGCTGACGCCCCCGGGTACCGGGCGCCTGGTAGCCGGTGAGGACCACGCAGTTGCGCGGATCCGGGAGCTGGTGGGCCAGGTGGTGGACGACGCGGCCGCCGGTCGCCATCCCGGAGGCCGAGACGATGATGCACGGCTGCTCGGGGTCGTTGAGACGACGGGACTCGGCAGCATCGCGCACGGCGTGGAGGTCGAGCGCTCGCAACCTCTCCAGCGCCTCCGCCCGGTCGGCCCTCAGCTGCGAGGAACCCTCGTGCAGGGCCCGGAGGTAGACCCCCAGCGCCTCGAGCGCCATCGGGCTGTCGACGTGGACCGGCACCCGCGGTATCGCCCCGGCCCGCTCGAGCCGCTCGAGCTCGAGCAGCACGAGCTCGGTCCGGTCGACGGCGAACGCCGGGATGAGCACGGTGCCGCCGCGGGCGACGGTGCGCCGGACGGCACCGGCGAGGACGCCGGGCTCCGCCTCGGGGTGCACGCGGTCGCCGTAGGTGGACTCGAGCACCAGTGCGGTCGCCGCGGCGGGCGGAGGCGGTGGCTCCAGCAGCGGGTGCCCGGCGCGGCCGAGATCGCCGCTGAAGACGACGACGTCGCCCGCGATGTCGACCTCGATCGTCGCCGAGCCGAGGATGTGCCCTGCCGGGTGGAGCCGGACACCCACGGATCCGGTGAGCGCCACGTGCTCGTCGTACGGCAGCGGTGCGAACCGACGCAGCGTTCGCTCGACGTCGTCCGCGGTGTACAACGGCAGCGCGGGCCGGTGCCGAGACCAGCCGGCCTCGTTCGCGTAGCGCGCCTCCTCCTCGAGCAGGTGGGCACTGTCCCTCAGCACGATCGCGGCCAGCGCCGCCGTCTCCTTGCTGCAGTGGATCGGCCCGGAGAAGCCGTCCTTGACCAGCCGTGGGAGCTGCCCGCAGTGGTCGAGGTGGGCGTGGGTGAGCAGGACGGCGTCCACGCTCGCCGGATCGACCGGTAGCGGTTCCCAGTTCCTGCGCCGCATCTCGGAAGGGCCCTGGTAGAGCCCGGCATCGACGAGGACCCGGCTGCGATCGTGCTCGAGCAGGAAGCAGCTGCCCGTGACCGTCCCCGCTGCGCCGAGGAACGTCAGGATCGGGCTGGCCGGACCGGCGGGCGCACCGTGATCGGCACGGGCGGGGGCCCGGTCGGCCACCGGCGCGCTCACCGGGTCGCTCCGACGACCAGGGCCACGGCCACGACCACCACGAGGGATGTGAGCACGGCGAGGCGCGGGTCTCCGTCGTCGTACCTGCGGTGCCGGGATCCCTCGTCCCGACCCGTCCGGGCGATCCACACACCCGCACCGATGAGTCCGCTGCCGGAGACGATGAGCACGAGCGCAGCGGCGAGCGAGCCGCCGAACCAGTCCCGGACCGCCATCGGCAGCACCAGCAGCACGCCGGCGGCACCCACCCCGAGCAACAGCACGTCGCGCAGGCGCAGGGCGAGCAGCACCAGCCCACCGGCGGTGGTCAGGGCCAGCACCGTGCCGGCGTCGGTCTCCGCCGCGAAGATCCCGCCGACGACCGAGGCCACCGCGCCCAGCCAGAACGCGGTGCGTGCCGGGCGGAGCACCCCGCCCCGGGCCAGCAGCAGCCACACGAGGCCGACCGCCCACGGACCGAGACCTGTGACCCTGCTGTGCTCGTCGGCCAGGACCACCGCCGACGCCGCCGTCGCGGACACCGCGACCAGGGTCGCGGCCTGCTGGAGGATCGTGGGACGGGCGCGCCACAGTGCGACGGCGACGACGACCGCTCCTGCGCCGGTGGTCACGGCGGCCGGCCGCTCCGCGAGGTCCATCGCCTGGCCGGTGAGCACGGCCAGGAAACCCGCCGCGAGGGCGACCGAGGCGGCCCAGAGCACCGCTCGCAGGCGAACCCCGGCGGGGCCGGCGGCCCGGGGCACGAAGGTGCCGGCGGTGACCAGTCCCACCGCGGCCAGGCCGAGGACGACCAGCCGCCAGGTGGTGTCCAGGTCGCTCCAGAACCGGTCTGCGAGCAACGCGGCGCCCACCACGACCACGACGCCACCGAGGTAGCCCAGGGCCTCGGGCACCAGCGACGACCGTGCCCTCTCACGCGTGGCACGGGCGTCGCGTTCGGCCTCCCGGAGCCGGCGTGCCTGGTCGGCGGAGATCAGCCCCTCGGAGGTCCAGGCGGCCAGCTGGGTCTCGAGCCGGCGGTCCTCGCCACGCGGCTCAGGCGCGCGGGGCGATTCCGACGTGGACATGCGTGTGGTCGACATCGCAACGACCCTCCTGGTCTCCGGCACGGTGGTCTCACTCATCGACGCTAGGAGCGCCGAGGGCGCGCCGGCAGGGTCCTTGGTCCCCGGGCAGGGGGCCGTGGTGCCGTCAGGTCGGCCGCAGCTGGCGCGGTTGGTCCAGGGACTCCCCCGCCGCCAGGCGCACCTTGACGTCGACGAGGTGGATCCCGTCCTCGGTGACCATCACCGGGTTGAGGTCCAGCTCGGCGATCTCGGGCACGTCGACGGCGAGCTGCCCCAGCGCTGACGCGGCACGCGCGAACGCGTCCACGTCCACCCGCGCCGCACCCCGGAAGCCGTCGAGGAGCGGCCACGTGCGCAGGGTGCGCAGCACCCGCAGGAACTCCCCGGCACCGAACGGTGGCAGCAGGAAGGCCCGGTCATCGGCCAGGTCGGTGCCCACACCTCCGGGCGCCACCATCACCAACGGCCCGAGCACCGGGTCGCGGACCATGCCCAGGGCCATCTCGACGCCGGACACCATCGGCTGCACCAGCAGGCTGCAGGGCCGGCCGGCGCGGCGCTCCAGGTCGTCGGCGGCGACGGCCACCTCCGGGGCGGACATCACGCCGGTGACGACCAGCCGCCGTTCGGTGCGGTGGACCACGTCAGCGCTCGCGACCTTGACCGCGACCGGGAAGCCCATCCGCTCGGCCACCTGCGGTGCCTCCGAGGCGGCCACGACGACGCCGACGGACTCGAGCCCGTAGCGCTGCAGCAGTGGCGCAGCATCCCCCGGGACGACCCAGCCGTCGAGCCCGCTGCGAGCCAGCAGGTCGATGGCGTCGTCACGCGCCTGGCGGGCCCGCACCGGGTCCGGCGCAGGCGCGGGTGGGACGACGTCGCGCCGCCACGCGGCGTAGGACGACGCCCGCCCCAGTGCGGCCACGGCCGCACCGCTCGACCGCAGCGTCGTGACCCCGGGGTGCGGGCCGTCGTCGCCGGCGCCCAGGCCGACCGCGACCACGGGGTGGTGCGGGTAGCGCCGGCGTACGTCGGCCAGTGCGTCCTGGGCACCCGCGACGTCGTTGGTGTCCGTGGCGACCAGGACGACCAGCAGGGCATCGACCTCGGCGGAGGCGAGGACCACGTCGGCGATCGCGGCCAGCCGGCCGGCGTCCGCACCTGCGCCCGCATCGACCGGGTTCGCCGAACCGGCGGTCTGCGAGACGAGCGCACCGACCTCGGCGCGCAGCGACGGGGAGAACGCCGCGACGTCGAGCCCGGCGTCCTGCGCCGCGTCGGCCGCCAGCACACCCAGCCCGCCGGCATTGCTGAGAACCCCGAGCCGCGTCCCGGCCGGGAGCGGCTCGCGGGTCAGCACCGTCACGGTGTCGGCCAGCTCCTCGGCGTCGACCCCGCTCTGCGCGAGGAGGGCCGCCACGCCGACCACCGGGCTCGCCGCAGCGGCGGTGTGGGAGGAACCCGCCCGGCGACCACCGGCGGAGCGCCCGCCGACCACCGCGACCACGGGCTTGCGCTGGGAGAAGCGGCGGGCGAACCGGGCGAACTTGCGGGCGTTGCCGAACGACTCGAGGTAGAGCGCCGCGCAGGTGACCTCCGGGTCGTCGTACCAGGCAGCGAGGAGGTCGTTGCCCGAGACGTCGACCTTGTTGCCGAGCGAGATGAAGGTGCGCACGCCGACCCCGTCGTGGGCCAGCAGGTCCATGAGCGCGATGCCGACGCCGCCGGACTGGCTGGCGACGGCCAGGCCGCCCGGTCGTGGCGCCCGCAGGCCGAAGGTGGCGTTGAGCCGCACCTGTGGAGCGTTGTCGAGCACGCCCAGGCAGTTCGGTCCGACGAGCCGGACGCCATGGCGCCGGGCGGTGCGGCCCAGCTCCTGCTGGAGGCGCGCCCCGTCCGCGCCCATCTCGCCGAAGCCGGACGAGATCACCACGGCACTGCGCGCTCCCCCGGCGATCGCGTCCTCGAGCGCATCGAGGACGTCCGTGACCGGCACGGCGATGACCGCCAGGTCGACCGACGCCCCCTCGGCCAGGCAGGCCCGGGCCGGGACCTCGCCGATGGCGTCGGCGCGGGGGTGGATCGCCACGACGTCCCCGGTGAACCCGTCGCGACGGACGGCACTCAGCACCGCAGCACCGATGCCGGTGCCGTCGCGGCGGGCACCGTAGACGGCGAGCGACCGCGGCGCCAGCAGCGGGCGCAGCGAACGAGCCTCGGAGGCGAACTCACGCTGGTCGGCGGCCTCCTGGACCGCGGGGGTGACGGCGGTGTCCATGCTCAGCTCGCACTCGCCGTGGCTGCTGGTGCGCGTCAGCGTGAAGCCCGCCTTCGCGAAGACGTCGAGCATCCGGTGGTTCTCGGCGAGCACCAGGGCGATGAACCGCCGGATCCCCCGGTCCCGGGCCCGTGCGGCCAGGTGCTCCAGGAGGAGGGTGCCGAGCCCGTGACCGGCGAGCTCGTCGGCCACCAGGAAGGCCACCTCGTAGGTCGTGTCGTCGACGGGTTCCGCGGTGGCCAGGGCGACCAGTCGCTCGCCCGTGAGGGCGACCAGGGCCAATGTCGCCGGGGAGTCGAGCACCCGGTCGACGTACATCCGGGCCGCCCGGGGTCCGCCGCTGAAGAACCGCAGCCGCAGCGCATCGTCGGAGGCACTCTCGTGCAGCTCGTGCAGTCCCGGTCCGTCCCGGTGCTCGAGCGGCCGGATCTGCGCCAGCCCGCCGTCGCTCAGCAGCACCTCGGCCGTCGTCATCGCCCGATCCTGTCCACGGGCAGCCCGGCCGCGAGGTCCCAGCCCGATCCGGTACGACGACCGGTGAGCTCCTCCCAGCGCAGCTGGATCCACACCTCGTCCTCACGTCGGACCCACCGCGGCGGCCCCGAGGTGCGACGCTCGGCGTCGGAGCGCTCGCCCTCGGGCACCCGTTCGCCGTGGCCGCGAGCGACGACCGACCAGCCGTGCCCGCGCTCGTGGTCGACGTGGTCGATCTCCAGGAGCACCGGCTCGCCGTCGGCGTACCGGTCGAGGAGGGATCCCGGGGAGGTGCGGACCCAGACCGCGTCCCCGTGCGTGGTGTAGGTGACCGGGACGATCTCCGGGCGTCCGCCCGCGACGAGGACGATCCGCCCGAACACGCCACGGCGGAGCAGCCGCTCGCACTCGGCGACGTCCAGCTCCTCGAGAGCGCTCATGTCCCTCACCCCCTCCGCACCGCGACCACGCCCGGCGTGGCGACGACGGCATCGATGACGGCATCGATGACGGAGGCCTCCCGGGGGTCGTCGGGGGCGTCCAGACCGGTGAGCTGCACGATGCCGTTGCGGACCCGCACCCGGCACCCCGACACCCGGGCGTGGGCGAGGACATCGGCCACGTCTTCCTCCAGCTTCTCGTCGTCGTGCGCGAAGACGCGGACCAGGTCACTACGGCTGACCACCCCGACGACCTGGTCAGCGGCGTCCACGACCGGCAGGCTCTTGACCGCGGTGCGGGTCAGGACCTCGCGCAGCTCGGCCACGTCCGTCTCTGGGTGCACGAGTGCGACGACCCGGCTCATCGCCTCCCCCACCGGGTCCGTGAGACGCGCCCGGGCGATGACGTCGGCCTCGCTGACCACGCCGACGATCCGCCCTTCCTCGTCGACCACCGGCAGTGCGGTGACGGCGTGGCGGGCGAGGACGCGTCCTGCGGCGCCGATCGGCTGGTCCGTCCGGATCGTCACCGGCCGGGCGTTCATGATGTCCTTCACCAGCACCGCGATCACCCCACCGTCGCCAGGAGCGGTACGTCGAGCTCGTCGAAGCGGTCCGGTGGGCACCCCTGCGCCAGGACCGCTGCCCGGCCGGCCTCCAGGCGAGCGACCGGGACCCGGAACGGCGAGCAGGACAGGTAGGTGACGCCGATCCCGGCGAGGAAGCCGATCGAGGCGGGATCTCCCGCGTGCTCCCCGCACACGCCGACCGGGATGCCCGGGCGGGTCCGCCGGGCACCGACGACCGCACGAGCGGCCAGCTCGCCGACTCCCTCCTGGTCGAGGGTCGCGAACGGCGAGACCCGCAGCAGTCCCTCGTCGAGGTAGCGGGGCAGGAACGAGCGCTCGGCGTCGTCGCGCGACAGCCCCCAGGTCAGCTGGGTCAGGTCGTTGGTGCCCAACGACACGAAGCCGGCCACCTCGGCGATCCGGGCGGCCGTCACCGCGGCGCGGGGCGTCTCGACCATGGCTCCGAGCCGGTAGGTCACCCGGCCGCGGCGGGTCGCGACGTCGTCCGCGGCCCGGGCGACGGACCGGGCGACCGCGGTGAGCTCCTCCACCGAGCTCACCATCGGAACCATCAGCTCGAGGTCGAAGGCGCGTCCGCGGTCGCGTGCGTCGGCCGCTGCCTCGAAGGCCGCCAGTGCCTGGGCGACGACCAGCTCGGGCCGCACGATCGCGAGCCGCACGCCGCGCAACCCGGTCATCGGGTTCGCCTCGTGGTGGCGTCGTACGGCGGCCAGCCTGGCCTGGAGCGCCTCGTCCGGGCAGCCCCGGGCGGCAGCGGTCGCCACCCGTACCGCCAGGTCCGTGAGGTCCGGCAGGAACTCGTGTGCCGGGGCGTCCAGCAGACGGATCGTCACGGGACGGCCGTCCGCTGCGGCGAGCAGGACGGCGAAGCTCTCGCGCTGGAGGGCGGTCAGCTCGCGCAGCGCCGCCTCCCGCTCGGCGTCGGTGCCGATCAGGACGCGCTCGACGTAGGTCCGGCGGTCGCCGAGGAACATGTGCTCGGTGCGGACCAGGCCGACACCCTCGGCGCCGTACCGCAGGGCCCGAGCGATGTCGTGCCCGGACTCGGCGTTCGCGCGGACACCGACACGACGGGTCCGGTCGGCGTGGGCCAGCAGTCTCTCGACGGCAGACACCAGTGGGGAGTCGATGGCCTCCCCGTCGAGCCAACGGGTCACCTCCGAGGGCACGGTGCGGTGATGACCGTGGTAGACGCGCCCGGTCCCGCCGTCCACCGAGACCACGTCTCCCTCGGCGAACAGGCGATGTCCGGCCAGGCTCACCCGGCGGCTGGCCAGGTCGATCTCGAGTCCCTCCACACCGCACACGGCGGGCAGGCCCATGCCGCGTGCGACGACGGCCGCGTGCGAGGTGCGGCCGCCCCGGGCGGTGACCACCGCGCGCGCAGCGACCATGCCCGGCAGGTCGTCGGCCCGGGTCTCGGGGCGGACCAGCACGACGTCCTCGCCACGCGCGGCGAGGGTCACCGCGGTGGCACTGTCGAGCACGACCCTGCCGACCGCGGCGCCCGGCGAGGCGGCGAGCCCCACCGCGGCCGGCCGCCCGGCCGAGCCTGCGTCGAGCTGCGGGAACATCAGCTGCGTGAGCTGGTCACCGCTCACGCGCACCAGGGCCTCGTCGTCGGTGATCATCCCCTCCTCGACCAGGTCGGCCGCGATCCGGAAGGCCGCGGCGGGGCTGCGCTTGCCGACCCTGGTCTGCAGGATCCAGAGCCGGCCGTCCTCGATGGTGAACTCGATGTCGCACAGGTCGCGGTAGTGGTGCTCCAGGGTGCTCAGGATCGAGCGGAGCCGCCGGTACGACGGCAGGTCGATCTCCCTCAGTCGCGCCAGCGGCACGGCGGTCCGGGCCCCGGAGACGACGTCCTCGCCCTGGGCGTCGGCGAGGTACTCCCCGTAGTCGCCGAGCGCGCCGGTGGCGGGATCACGGGTGAAGGCGACCCCGCTCCCGGACGTCGCGCCTCGGTTGCCGAAGACCATGGCCTGGACGTTGACGGCGGTCCCGAGATGGTCGGGGATGCCGAACCTGCGGCGGTAGACGCGGGCACGTTCGCCCTGCCAGGACGCGAACACGGCGTCGATGGCGAGATCGAGCTGCTCGCGCGGGTCCTGGGGAAGGTCACGGCCCGCGACCTCCTGGCACAGGGCCCTGCCGCGCTCGACGAGGTCGCGGAGTCCGTCGGCGTCCAGCGCCGGGAGGCCGTCGACACCTCGCTCGGCGACCACGGTCGCGGTGAGCGCGGCGAACCGTGCGGCGGCAACGCCGAGGACGGTCTCCCCGAACATCTGCACGAGCCGCCGGTAGCAGTCCCAGGCGAACCGCTCGTCCCCCGAGATCCGGGCGACGGCGAGAACGGTCTCGTCGTTGAGGCCGATGTCGAGGATGGTGTCCATCATGCCGGGCATCGAGCTCGCCGCGCCGGATCGCACCGCGAGGAGGAGCGGCCGTTCCGGGTCGCCGAGGACGAGTCCGGTGCGGTCCTCGAGGAGCGCGAGCTGGTGCTCGACGTCACCCGCCATCCCGGCCGGCCGGCGGCCGTGCTCGAGCACTTGGCGGCAGGCAGCGGTCGTGATCGTGAAGCCCGGTGGCACCGGCAGGCCGAGCTGCACCATGCGGGCCAGCTCGGCGCCCTTGCCGCCGAGCAGGTCGCGGTCGGGAGTGCCGGGGGCGTCGAAGGAGTGGACGTAGCTGGTCACGCGAGGATCCTCACCGGACCGGGTGGGCCCGGTGCAGGGCCGAAGGTCCCCAGACCGGGAGGTCATCGGGGCCGTGCCACCGGGCGGCGGTCGGTGATCGCCTGCCACAGCCGGGTGTACTCCTCGACGTCGATCTCGCCCCGGGCGAGCCGCTCGTCGAGGATGTCGAGCGGGTCGGACGACACCCGGTCCCGCCCGAGCCACCGGGCGCCGAGGTAGACCGCCGCGCCCACGAGGCCCCAGGACACCACCATCACGAGCAGCATGCCCGGCCAGCCGAAGTAGTAGTGCCCGTCGTCCCACATCATCGTCCTGCTCCTTCTCGTCGTGGCAGTGGTGTCGTTCCCGACCATGCCGCCGCGGTCCGACGCAGGTCAGGGGCCAACCGCCTCCGCGTCCGGGACCAAGTGCCTGCCGGCCGGGAACACTCCGTCCCTGCCCGGCTCGGCGCCGCGCTCCTAGCGTCGGAGGCATGCAACGACCTCCCGCCCCGGGCCACCGCAGCTCCGGTGTCGCCCGCCACCCGGGCATCGAGCGCTACTTCCAGCGCCGCGCGGAGGACTGGCAGGCCCGGTTGGCCGACGCGATCACCGCGTTCGCCGGGTCGATGCCGTTCGTGTGGATCCACACTGCGGTGTTCGCGCTCTGGATGCTCGCCGCCGAGCGCAGCCCGTGGCCGACCCTCACCCTGGTGGTCTCGCTCGAGGCGATCTTCTTGTCGACCTTCGTCATGATCGGCCAGAACCGCCAGGCCGAGGTCCAGCGGGCGAAGGCGGACCACGACTTCGTCGAGCAGGAGCTCGAGCTGAAGACCAACACCGAGCTCACCCGCCAGATCCACGCGCTGACCCAGGAGCTGCACCGTCGGCTGCTCGACACCGGCGCGAGGCCGACCGAAGGCGTCGAGGCATGAGCAGCCCGGGCGCGGTGACGACCCCGGTGCCGTCACCCGCCGCCCCGACCGGACGCTCCGACCGAGCCCTCGGTCCCGTGCTGCTGACGCTCGCCGTCCTGCTCGTCCTCAACAGCGCACTCGGCCCGTTGGGGACCGACGCGCTCGCGTATCCCCTGCCGGACTCGCTGCTCAACCAGCTGATCGGCCTCGAGCTGGTCACGGTGCTGCTCGTGGTTCCGGTCCTGGTCACCGCGGCCGTGCTGGCGCTGCACGCCCGGCCGGGAGCGGCGACGCTCGCCCTCGGGCCGACCGGCTACGCGGCCTACATGTTCGTGCAGTACGTCGTCGGACCCGAGCGCCTCGCCTACTCACCGGCCGTCCTGCTGCATCTCGCGATCGCGACGCTCGCGGGCGTTGCGGGGGTGTGGTGCTGGCGCCGGGCCGTCGCGACCCCGGTCGCCGGGATCGGTGAGCGCACCAGGCGAGCACGGGGCGCGTGGTTGCTCCTCCTCGTGGCCTTCGTCGTGGCGCGGTACCTTCCGGTGCTCGCGGGCTCGGTGACGGCGGGCCCGATCCCGGCCGAGTACGCCGAGGCCCCTGCGTTCTTCTGGACGATCGTGCTGCTCGACCTGGGTGTCGTCGTACCGCTCACCGTCGCGGCGGCCGTCGCGATCGGCCTCGACCGCCCATCGGCCAGCGCCGCCTGGTTCGGGGTGGTCTCCTGGTTCGCGCTCGTCCCGCCCTCCGTCGCGGCGATGGTCGTGCGCGACGACCCGCACGCCTCGGTGGTGACGCTGGCGGTCACCACGACGGCCAGCATCGCGTTCGCCGTGCCCGCGGTGCGGGCCGGCAGCCTGCTGCTGCGCAGGGCGTTGGCACAGCCATGACGACGGCACCACGTCGAGGGGAGGCGGGCGGCCTCGGACGCTTCGTCGTGGGCGGCTTCTTCCTCGTCACCGGGGGCGTCCACCTCGGCATCGTCGCGGCGGACCCGGACTTCTACCGGCCGTTCGCCGACGGCGCTCTCCTGCCGTTCGTCCGCGAGGGGTGGGCCGACATCGTGATGGCGCGTCCCGAGCTCTACGGCCTGCTGCTCATGGCAGGCGAGATCGCGCTCGGCGTGTGCCTGCTCGTCGGCGGTCGCGCGGCCCGGGTCGGCTGGGCGGGCGTGATCGCCTTCCACCTGCTGCTGGTGCTCTTCGGCTGGGGGTTCCTCCTCTGGGTCGTGCCGGCCCTGGCCGTCCTCGTGCCACTCGCGTGGCGGGACCTCAGCCGGCCTCAGCCCCGGCGCTCCTGAGCCTGGTCCCGGGCCCTGACGGATCCAGCCCCGGACCTCGTCGTCGACCTCGGCCGGGGCACGGAGCGGTGGGCGACCTGGGCACGGCTGACCCGCACCTCCACGCCGCCGACCGCGGTGAGCTCGCTGAGCAGACGAGCGTGGATGCGCAGCGCCGTCCGGTCGCCCTCGAAGAAGTCCTCGAGCGCCCCGATCATCGCAGCAGGGTGCCCGCGTGCTCCAGCTCGAGGTCCAGGGGCGGGAGCTCCGCCTTCGTGGCGGGCACCAGCAGGACCGGGCAGTCCGCGGCGTGCAGCACGGGACGCAGCACGCCGCCGAGGTGGGGACCGAGCACCGGTGCCTCGCCGCGCAGCAGCACCACGAGGTCAGCCGCGGCCGATTCCTCGAGGAGGTCGGTGCGCGGGTCGGCGACGTGGACCTCGACGTGGACGACGACGCCGGGGAACGCTCGCCGCCAGGGACCGAGCAGGTCGTCGATCGCTGCCACGGCTCGTTCGACCAGCAGGACCTGGGGTGTCCACCCGTCCGGGCGGTGGCCCACGACCCGGTCATCGGGCTCCCACGCGTGCACGACACGCAGCGCCGCGCCGGACTGCTCGGCCCGCCGGAATGCCGCGCCGAGCAGCTCGGTGCTGTGTGCGGGCGCCTTCAGGGCGACCACCACCCGCTGCCGAGGCACCTGGTCGTCACGCCAGCCCTCGGGTACGACCACCAGCGGCGCACCGGCGTGCGCCGCGACGTCCTCCGTGGTGGCTCCGCCGAGGAGTCGGCGCAGTCCGGTGCGGTGCTCCCGGCCGATCACGAGGAGGCGGGCGTCCTCGGCCGCACCCAGCAGCACGGAGGCCGGCGCACCATGGCAGGTGACGACCTGCACCTCGACGTCGTCGGCCAGCCGTGCGACCTCGGACCGTACCGTGGCCTCGACCTGTTGGCGCTCGGCGTCCAGCTCCTCCGCGAGGACCGGGAGGTCCAGGAACGCCGAGGTCTGCAGCGGCATGGCATGAACGATCCGCAGGGGCACGTCGCTGCGGCGTGCCTCGGCGAGCGCGTAGCGGAGCGCACCGCTGCTGGCGTAGGTGCCGTCGTGCCCGACGACGACCGGGCGTGGCGGGGTGGTGGTCATGGTTCCTCCTCGGGGTCGCTCCGAGCCTCGCTGCCGGCCCCGGGCCCTGGCAGGGCCGCCGCGCCCGTGCCCGCGGGGACCTTGGTCCCACGCAGCGTCTTGGCCACGCCGTCGACCAGGACCAGGGCCCCGGCCGACGCGACGACCAGGAGCCAGCCGCCGGGGTCCGGGAAGCTGCCGCCGAGCAGGTCCGCGACCGGTGGGACACCGAGGAAGACCATGAGCAGCAGCAGCTCGGCGCCGACGGCCAGCAGGACCAGCCGGTTGCCGAGCAGGTCGAGGCGCCACACGGGCAGGCGGGTGCTTCGGCAGGCGAAGGCGTTGGCCACCTGGGTGCCGGCGATCACCGCGAAGGCGGTGCCCGAGGCGAGCGCCAGGGTCGGTCCCGGCGGGGTCTGCCCCCACCGCCAGCCGTGCGCCAGCAGCACGACGCTGAAGGCGGTCAGTGCGAGGACCGCCTCCGTCAGCCCGAGCACCAGGAACGCCCGGACCGCCAGGGCGCGGTCGATCAGCGTGCGGCGACGACGTCCGCGCATCACGTCGGCCCGCCCCGGCTCGGCCCCCAGTGCGAGGGCCGGCAGCATGTCCGTGCCGATGTCGAGCGCCAAGACCTGGAGCACGCCGATGGCGAGGGGGAAGCTGCCGCCGCTCAGGGCCCAGGCGGCGAACGGCGCCAGCTCGGCGACGTTGTCGGTCAGGTGGAAGGTGAGGAAGCGGCGCACGTTCTGCGTCGTCGCGCGGCCGAGCTCCACGGCGCTGACGATGGTCGCGAAGTGGTCGTCGAGGAGCACCAGGTCGGACGCCTCGCGTGCCACGTCACTGCCGCTGGCTCCCATCGCGACGCCGACGTCCGCGGTGCGCAGTGCCGGGGCGTCGTTGACACCGTCGCCGGTCATCGCGACCACGTGCCCGTGGCCCCGCAGCGCGCGGGCGATCCTGAGCTTGTCGGCGGGCGCCACGCGGGCGACCACCGCACCCCGGTCCGTGTCGAGCAGGACGGCGAGCTCGCGGTCGTCCGCAGGCAGGTCCTTGCCCTCGACGACCACCCCGCCGTCGTGCAGCAGGCCGACCTGGCGCGCGATCGCCTGCGCCGTGCGCGGGTGGTCGCCGGTGAGCATGGCGACCCGGATCCCCGCGCGACGGCACTGCCCGAGAGCCTGGGCGACGTCGGGACGCGGCGGGTCCTGGAGGCCGAGCAGCCCGTGGAACGTCAGGTCGTGCTCGTCGGCCTCCCCGGCGTCCTCGGCACTGGTGCGACCGGCGACGGCGAGGACGCGCAGGCCGACGTCGGTGAGCTCGACGAGGGCCGCACGGATGCCCGGCGGAACGTCCCGGCAGCGCGTCAGCACTGCTTCCGGCGCCCCGAGGACGGAGACCTGTCCGTCGTACCACGCCGAGCTCACCATCCGCTCGGCTGTGTAGGGGCGTCGGACGACCACGTCCTCCACCGGGGAGCCGACCCGGAGGGCCAGGGCGTGCAACGCCGCCTCCATCGGGTCGCCGAGCGGGGACCAGGCACCGTCCTTCTCCCGGACCCGGCCCGTCACGCACCGCAGGGCCGAGAGGGCGGCCTGCCGCAGCTCGCTCGGGTCGCCGGTCCCGGTCACTGCTGCGGTCGGTGCATAGCCGATGCCTGCGACGTCGTGGCGCCCGGACGGCGTGACCACCGTGACGACGTTCATCCGGTTCTGGGTGATGGTGCCGGTCTTGTCGGTGCAGATGAAGGTGGTGGCACCCAGTGTCTCCACCGCGTCGAGGCGCCGCACCAGCGCCCGCTCGCCGGCCATCCGCTGGGCGCCGCGCGCCAGCGACAGGGTGACGGTCGGCAGCAGCCCCTCCGGAACGAGCGCGACCGAGACTCCGACGCCGAACAGGAACGCCTGGGTGGCGTCCAGTCCGAGGGCGAGGGAGCCGAGGCCGAGCCCGATGCCCACGGTGAACGCCACGACCGCCACCACCCGCACGACCTTGCGCAGCTGCACGGTGAGCGGGCTCGGCGGACGATGGGCCGTCTCCGAGAGCCGGGAGATCCCCGCGAGCGTGGTCTCGGGACCGACCGCCACCACCCGGGTCCGGGCCCGCCCCTGCGTGACGAAGGTGCCCGACATGAGCGTGTCCCCGGCCTCGTGCGGGACCGCGGCGCTCTCCCCCGTCAGCAGCGACTCGTCGAGTGCCAGCCCTTCGGCCGAGACCACCTGGAGGTCGGCCCCGACCCGGTCGCCGGCCTCGACCAGCACGATGTCGTCGACCACGAGCTGGCCGACGTCGAGTGCCACCTGGTGACCTGACCGCACGACCAGCGCCCGCGTCGGGAGCAGCGCGCGCAGGCGCTCGGTCGACCGGTCGGCGTGGAACTCCTGCCAGAAGGCGAACAGCGCGTTCAGCACGACGATCAGTGAGATCGCCACGCCCAGCTCCGGCATTCCCGCGATCACGGCGAGCCCGGCCGCGACCCAGAGCAGGACCGCGAGCAGGTGGGTCATCTGGTCGGCGAGCAGCCGCCACGTGGGCTTGCGTCGAGCAGGAGGTACGACGTTCGCGCCGTGCACACGACGGCTCTCCTCGACCTGCTCCTCGTCGAGCCCTGCCACGAGGCCACCACCGAGCGACACGGTGTGGACCGAGCCACTCACGGTGCCGCTCCCGGTGCCGGCACCGGTCCCTCGTAGCGACCCGACGGCGTCACGACGGTGCCCGAGGTCCCGTCGAGGATCGCCGCCACGTTCTCGAGCGCACCGATGGCCGCCATGCCCCCGGTGAGCTCCACGAACCGGCACACGGCCTCGACCTTCGGGCCCATCGACCCAGCAGGCAGGTCGAGCTGGCGAAGGCCGGCGGGGGTCTCCCGGTGGATCGCGGCCTGGTTCGGCGTGCCGAATCCGCGCATCACGGCCGGCACGTCGGTGAGGACGAGCAGCGCGTCCGCGTCCAGCGCCTCGGCCAGCACGGCGCTGGTGAGGTCCTTGTCGACGACGGCCTCGACCCCCTGGAGCTCACCGACCTCGTCGCGCACGACGGGCACGCCACCGCCGCCGGCGCACACCACCACGGCACCGAGGCGCAGCAGCGCGCGGATGAGCGGCGTCTCCACCACCCGCTCGGGCCGTGGCGAGCCGACCACCCGGCGCCACCCGGCGCCGTCGGGGCGCACCGTCCAGCCACGCTCGGAGGCCAGGCGCCGTGCCTCGGCCTCGGGATAGACCTCGCCCACGAACTTGGTGGGCTGGTCGAACGCGGGGTCCGCCGCGGACACCAGGGTCTGGTTGACGATCGCCGCGACCTGTCGTCCGGGCAGGCGGTTCTGCAGCGCCTGGAGCAGCCAGTACCCGATCATCCCCTGGGTCTGGGCGCCGAGCACGTCGAAGGGGTACGGCGTGGTCAGGCGTGGGTCGGAGGCGCTCTGCAGGGCGAGGACCCCGACCTGTGGACCGTTGCCGTGCGTGATCACCAGCTCGTGCCGGGCGGCGAGGGGTGCCAGGGCGGCGACCGCCCGGCGTACGTTGGCCTCCTGGACGTCTGCGTCGGGCCGCTCTCCCCTGGTCAGCAGGGCGTTGCCGCCGAGGGCGACCACGATGCGCACCTCAGTCCCCCAGCGTCGCGACGAGGACGGCCTTGATGGTGTGCATCCGGTTCTCCGCCTGGTCGAACACGATGGAGTGCTGCGACTCGAAGACCTCGTCGGTGACCTCGAGCGCGCTCAGCCCGGTCTGCTGGAAGATCTCCTCGCCGACCGTCGTGTGCCGGTCGTGGAACGCGGGCAGGCAGTGCATGAACCGGACCGTGCTGTTGCCGGTGGCCTTCACGACCTCGGCGTCGACCCGGTAGTCGCGCAGCAGCGCGATCCGCTCGGGCCAGCGCTCCTTCGGCTCACCCATCGAGAGCCACACGTCGGTGTAGAGGAAGTCGACACCGGCAACGCCCTGCGCGACGTCCTCGGTCAGGTTCAGCCGCGCGCCCGTCTGCTCCGCGAGGCTGCGTGCCCGGGCCACGACGTCGTCCGAGGGCCACAGTGCGCGCGGCGCCACGACGCGGACGTCCATGCCCATCATCGCGCCCGCGACGAGCAGCGAGTT
The DNA here is from genome assembly GCF_013409625.1 of Nocardioides kongjuensis. Taxonomy (NCBI): domain Bacteria; kingdom Bacillati; phylum Actinomycetota; class Actinomycetes; order Propionibacteriales; family Nocardioidaceae; genus Nocardioides; species Nocardioides kongjuensis. The sequence continues at coordinate 1,282,718 of NZ_JACCBF010000001.1, read as the reverse complement.
CCCCACGTTGTTCCGGGCGTCGCCGAGGTAGGCGAAGGCGATCTCGTGGTCCGGCTTCCCGGCGTGCTCGCGCATCGTCAGCATGTCGCACAGCGTCTGGGTCGGGTGCCACTCGTCGGTCAGACCGTTCCAGACGGGGACGCCGGACCGCTCGGCGAGCACCTCGACGTCGGCCTGCCGCGAGCCGCGGTACTCGATGCCGTCGTACATCCGCCCGAGGACGCGGGCGGTGTCAGCCATCGACTCCTTGTGGCCGATCTGCGAGCCCGACGGGTCGAGGTAGGTCACGCCGGCGCCCTGGTCGCGAGCGGCGACCTCGAAGGCGCACCGGGTCCGGGTCGAGGTCTTCTCGAAGATCAGCGCGATGTTCTTGCCGGTCAGGCGCGGCTGCTCGGTCCCGGCCCGTTTGGCCGCCTTCAGGGTCGCCGAGAGGTCGAGGAGGTAGTGCCACTCGTCCGGGGTCAGGTCCAGCTCCTTGAGGAAGGACCGGTTGCGCAGCGGAGATCCCATCTGCTCAGATCCCGTCACGCTCGATCGGGCAGGTCATGCACCGCGGACCGCCCCGGCCGCGACCCAGCTCGCTGCCCTCGATCGTGATCACCTCGATGCCGCTCTTGCGCAGGTGCGTGTTCGTGGTGACGTTGCGCTCGTAGGCGACGACCACGCCGGGGCGGACCGCGAGCACGTTGCACCCGTCGTCCCACTGCTCCCGCTCGGCCGAGCGCACGTCCTGGGTCGGGGTGAGCACCCGGATCCGGCTCAGCCCGAGGGCCGCGGCGATCGCGGAGTGCATCTCCTCGGGAGCGTGGGCCGTCACCGCGAGCTCCTTGTCGGTGTCGCCCGGCTCGATCGTGTACGCCGGCAGCGCGCCGAGCCCGGCGTACTGGGTGAACGTCTCCTCGTCGACCATCGTCATCACCGTGTCGAGATGCATGAAGGCACGCTTCTGCGGCATCGCGAGCGCCACGATCCGCCGCGCGCTGCCGGCGTCGAAGATCCGCCGCGCCATCCGCTCGACGCCCTGGGGCGTGGTCCGCTCACTCATGCCGACCAGGACCGAGCCGCGACCCAGGACCAGCATGTCACCGCCCTCGGTCGTCGCCGGAGCCCCGGCCGTGCCGTCGGCCCACCACCGGAAGCCGGCCCTGGCGAAGGCCGGGTGCCAGCGGTAGATCGCCTCGTAGTGGACCGTCTCGCGGGTCCGGGCCCGCTTGCGCATGGCGTTGACCGAGACCCCGTCGTAGACCCATGCCGAGGTGTCGCGGGTGAACAGGTGGTTGGGGAGCGGCGCGACGACGAAGTCGTCGGGCGCCATGGTCTGGACCACGACCGACCGCGGCTCCTCGATGTGCTCGAGCAGCTCTCGCTTGGTGAGTCCCCCGATGAGCAGCGTCGCGAGCTCCTCCGCGCCGAGCGCGCTGCCGAGGTTGTGCAGCGCGTCGGCCGCGAGCGGCCCGTAGACCCTCTCGTCGAAGGTGAGGTCGAGGACGTGTCGCCGCGCCTCCGGGATCTCCATCGTCTCGGCGAGCAGCCGGTCGAGCAGGTGCACGACGACACCCTGGTCGCGCAGCACCTCCGCGAACGCGTCGTGCTCCTGCTTGGCGCGCTTGACCCACAGCACGTCGTCGAACAGGTAGGCGTCCTTGTTGGTCGGCGTCAGGCGCATCAGCTCGAGCCCGGGCCGGTGCAGGATCGCCTGGCGCAGCGCGCCCACCTCGGAGTCGACGTGCAGGTTCATGGAGCTTCCTCTCTCGTTTCCTGGAGCCGATCCTGCGTGGCGCGGCGCCCGTGCGGAGGGGTCCTAGGTCCCGAGGCCTGGGGCACATCGACCGATCTCGGCGCCGGTGCGGCGGTGATTGCGTGGTACGGACACGGCATCCACAGGAGGTACCCACGATGAGCACGACCCACCGAGCCGACCGACCGAGCGCTCCACCACCCGCCGGCGGCGACGCCCCCGCTCGTCGCAGCTTCCACTTCCCGAGCGCTTTCGCCGTCCTGTTCGGCGTCACGATCGCGGTGTGGCTGCTCGCCTTCGTCATCCCGTCCGGCACCTACCAGACCGACGCCGACAGCGGCCGTCCCATCCCCGGGAGCTACGCCGCCTCGGACAGCGGGCTGTCCTTCGGCGACCGGCTCATGGACCTCTTCATGGCGCCGGTCAACGGGCTGTACGGCATCCTCAACTCCGACGGGAAGATCGGGCCGTACGAGTCCGGCGAGCTCTACGGTGCCGCCGGCGTCTTCCTCTTCGTGCTGGCGATCGGCATCTTCATCACCATGGCCATGCGCACGGGCGCGATCGACGACGGCGTCGCCCGGGTGGCCCAGCGGATGAGCGGGCGCGGAACCGCGCTCATCGCGGTGCTGATGATCCTCTTCTCGATCGGTGGCACCACCGAGGGCATGGCCGAGGAGACCCTCGGCTTCTACGCGCTCCTCATCCCGTTGATGCTCGCGCTGGGCTATGACCGGATGGTCGCCGCGGCCACCATCTTGGTGGGCGCGGGCATCGGTGTGCTCGCCTCGACCGTCAACCCGTTCGCGACCGGCGTCGCCTCCGATGCCGCGGACATCTCGATCGGCGACGGCATCGGCTACCGGTTCCTGATGTACCTCGTGCTGGTGCCGGTGGCCGTGTGGTGGGTCACCCGCTACGCGCGCCGGGTCAAGGCGGACCCGTCCCGCTCGCTGGTCGGCCCGGTCGTCGGCGACGACGAGCTGCGCGGCCACGGGCTGCGCGACGTCGCACACCTGACCGGACGCCAGAAGTCCGTGCTGGCCATCGTCGCGGCGACGTTCGCCTTCATGATCTTCGCGATCGTGCCGTGGGCGCAGGTCATCCACGGTCCGGACGCGTCCAGCTTCGCCTGGCAGCTCGACTGGTACTTCCCCGAGCTCGCCGCCCTGTTCCTCGTCATGTCCCTCGTGGTCGGCGTGGTCGGCGGCCTCGGCGAGCACGGCGTCAGCGAGGCGCTCACCCGCGGTGCCGGCGACTTCGTCGGGGTCGGCCTCATCATCGTGCTCGCCCGTGGCGTCACCGTGATCATGAACAACACCGAGATCACCGGCACGGTGCTGCACGCGATGGAGAACACCGTCAGCGGCACCTCGTCCGGCGTCTTCGGCGCCGTCATGTTCCTCATCAACGTCCCGCTTGCATTCCTGGTGCCCTCCACGTCCGGGCACGCCGCCCTGGCCATGCCGATCCTGGCGCCGCTCGCCGACTTCGCCGGCGTCCAGCGCTCGATCGTCGTGACCGCCTTCCAGTCCGCCTCGGGCGTGGTCAACCTGATCACCCCGACCTCGGCGGTCGTGATGGGCGGCCTCGCGCTCGCGAAGGTCCGCTACGACCAGTACCTGCGCTTCGTCCTCCCGCTGGTCGGGATCCTCCTCGTCCTGGGCACCGCCGCGCTGGCGTTCGGGGCCGTGATGTCCTGAGGAGCCGCCGTGAACCACTCATCCGCCTCCCCGCCGTGGTGGCACGGCCTGTCCGGGCTCGCCCTTGCGCTCGTCCTGCTCGCCGGGTGCGCCGGCGAGCCGGACGCAGGCCCGGTCGCGCCGACGACCAGCGGGCCGAGCGGGTCGTCGCCCAGCGTCACACCGCCGACCACCCCGACGCCACCCACGACCAGCCCTGCCCCGGCCGTCAGCTCGTTCGTGTACTTCCTCATCGACACCCGGGCCGGCGTACGCCTGGCGCGAGAGCGACGGGTGCTCACCGGCGCCGATCCCGCCACGGCGGCGGTCGAGGCCATGATCGCCGGGCCGAACGACCCGGACTACACGTCGACCTGGGCGCCGGACACCCGGGTGCTCGCGGTGCGGCGTGCGGCGGGTGTCGTCGAGGTCGACCTGTCCGGCGAGGCCCGGCGCGCCAACGCCGGGTCCGAGGCCGCCGCGCGGATGGTCCAGCAGCTCGTGTACACCGTCACCGAGGTCCTCGGCCGCACGGAACCCGTCCAGCTGCTCATCGAGGGCCGTCCGGCCGGCGAGCTGTGGGGCGTGCTGGTCTGGGACCGGCCGGTGCGCCGGGAACCACCGCTCGACGTACGGATGCTCGTCCAGGTCGACAGTCCCGGCGACGATGCCGTGGTCTCCTCACCCCTGACGGTCGAGGGCACGGCCGCGGTCTTCGAGGCCCACCTGTCCTGGCGCGTCCTGTCGGCGGACGGCACCGTCGTGCAGCAGGGCTCAGCCATGACGAGTGAGGGACAGCGGTTCGCGCCGTACTCGTTCACGGTCGCGCTGACCCGCGGGCGCTACGTGGTCCAGGTTGAGGAGGACGACCCGTCCGGAGGAGAGGGCGGCACGCCCATGACCGACACCCGCACCGTCACGGTCGAGTAGCGCTCCCTTGCGTCGGCACGGCCCAGACCAGGGCCGTTCCGCCACCCGCGCCGGTCTCGACGGTCAGGCTGCCCCCACGCTGCTCGGCGCGGGCCCGGATGTTGGCGAGGCCGCTCTCGGCCACGGCGCCCGACATTCCTCGTCCGTTGTCACGTACGGTCAGCACCACCTCGTCGCCGGCCTCCAGCACCACCTGCACGGCCGTCGCCTCGGCGTGCCGGCTCGCGTTGGACAGTCCCTCGGCGAGCACCGCCAGCAGGTCGGGGACCACCTCGTCCGGCACCAGGGTCCGCACCGGGCCCTCGAAGCTGAGCGACGGCCGGAACTTGAGGGTCGCTGCGGCCCGGTCCACCAGCCGGGTCACCTCGGCCTGGACGTCGCCGTCCGACTCGAGCGAGCTCAGGCCGAAGATCGCACGCCGGATGTCCTTGATGGTGGCGTCGAGGTCGTCGACCGCCTGCTCGATGCGCGCCGCGACCTCCGGGCGCTGCACCAGGCGCGTCGCGCCCTGCAGGCCCAGCCCCACGGCGAAGAGCCGCTGGATGACCAGGTCGTGCAGGTCGCGGCCGATCCGGTCGCGGTCCTCGAACACCGCCAGCCGGCGCTGGTCCTCTCGTGCCTCGGCCAGCTGCAGGGACAGCGCCGCCTGCTCGGCGAACGCCGCGACCAGCTTGGCGTCGAGGGCGTGGTAGCGGTCCTCGTGCTCGGGCGACCACGCCAGCGACAGCGTTCCCGTCGTCCCTGCCGAGGGTGCGAACGGGACCGTGAGCACCGGACCACCGTCTCCGCGTCCGTCGGAACCACTGTGGGCGAGGGGTTGCTGCTGTCCGTCCTCCGCGGTGATCTCGGCCCAGGCAGCGTCGGCCCCGGCCAGGCCCCGTGCCTGCGCCACCAGGTCGGCGACCGGGTCCTCGGCCGGGTCCGGGTCCGCCAGCGCGGCGCCGAGTGCTGCCGTCGCCAGCGCCCAGGTCTCGCGGGTCGTGGTCTCCTCGTAGAGCCGGGCGTTCTCGATCGCGACGCCGGCAGCGGCGGCCAGCGCGACGACGATCTCCTCGTCCTGGGCCGTGAAGTCCCCGCCGCCCGCCTTCTCGGTCAGGTACAGGTTGCCGAACACGCGGTCGCGGATCCGCACGGGGACGCCGAGGAACGAGCTCATCGGCGGGTGGTGCTCGGGGAAGCCGTACGACGCCGGGTGCTCGGCGATGTCGTGCAGCCGCAGCGGCTCAGGACGGTCGATGATCAGGCCGAGCAGCCCGTGTCCCGTCGGCAGGTCGCCGATCTCGGCGGCCAGGTCTGCGGAGATCCCGTGGTGCACGAAGGTCCGCAGTCGGCGCTGGCGGCCCGCGCTCAGCACGCCGAGCGCGGCGTAGCGCGCATCGACGAGGCGGCTGGCGATCGCGACGATGCGCGAGAGCACGCCGTCGAGGCTCAGGTCGGCCGAGATGGTGACGACCGCGTCGAGGAGGAGCTGCAGCCTCGCCTGCTGGTCGAGGGCGCCGTGCATCCGGTCCAGGACCTCCCGCACGAGCTCCTCGAACTCCACTGCCCCCAGGTCGACCGGCCGCGCGGGCTCCACTCCCTCCACGACGCAGAGGCTACTCCCGGACCGGGCCGAAGGACCCTCGATCTCCGGGACCCGCGCACCTGTCCGCCGGTCCCCAGCGGCACGACGATGGAGACGTCCCCGAGAAGGAGGTGGTCCCGATGTCGACGTCCGATGTCCGGCCGGGCCGGCTGGTGGTGCTGTCCGACGACGAGTGCTGGGACCTCCTCCGCTCGCGCCCCGTGGGCCGCGTGGCCTGGTCCGGCGTCCAGGGAGTGTCGGTCGTCCCGGTCAACTTCGCCGTCGACGGCGACACCGTCCTGCTGCGCACCACGCCCTACTCCCTGATGGCGCGTGACTGCGTCGGCCGGGAGGTGGCCTTCGAGGTCGACGACGTCGACGAGGAGCGTCACGAGGGATGGAGCGTGCTGGTCCGCGGACGGTGCGAGAGGGAGGAGCGCCCGTCCGACGGGCCCCGGCCGTGGGCAACCGGGTCACGACTGCTCGGGATGCGGATCACGGTCCGCTCCCTGACCGGACGGCGGATCGTCAGCTCGAGCGCGGCGGGTGCTTGACCGCGAAGATCGCGGCCTGCGTGCGGCTGGACATCCCGAGCTTCGCGAGCAGCGAGGACACGTAGTTCTTCACCGTCTTCTCGGCGAGGTGGAGCTCCCGCGCGATCTGGCGGTTGGTCATGCCCTGACCGATCAGGTCGAGGATGCGTCCCTCCTGGTCCGTCAGCGACTCCAGCTCCTTGTTGACCGGCGGACCCGACCGGATCCGGTCGAGGACCTGCGCGGTCACCGACGGGTCGAGGGTGGACTGGCCGGCGGCCACGCGCCGGACGATGTCGAGCAGGTCGTTGCCGCGGACCTGCTTGAGCACGTAGCCGGCCGCGCCGGCCATGATCGCGGAGAAGAGCGCGTCGTCGTCGTCGTACGACGTCAGGATGAGCGCCTTGATCGAGGGGTCCTGGGAGCGCACGTCGCGGCACACGTCGATGCCGGACCCGTCGGGCAGCCGGCCGTCGAGGATCGCGACGTCGGGGCGCAGGGCGGGGATCCGGCGCGCCGCCTCCGCGGCGGAGTCGGACTCGCCGACGACGACGATGTCGCCCTCGCTCTCGAGCAGGTCACGGATCCCGCGCCGGATCATCTCGTGGTCGTCGAGCAGGTAGACCCGGATCTGCTGGGCGCCCTCCCGGGCAGCGTCGTCGTTCACCTGACCCACGGTAGTCCCGTTCGGAGGCTGCTGGGGCAGGACTGCGCTCCCGCGACTTGAGGACCTTGTGCCCTGCTGCGGACGGAGCGGATCCGGCAGCGTGGAGGTCCAGTGAAGGACGAGGGGGACACAGCCATGACGAACCGACTCGGGACGCGCACGGAGCGAGCACCGGCCGCCGTCGTCGAGCGCCTGGTGTCGCTGGCGTGCCTGGCCCCGAGCGTCCACAACACCCAGCCCTGGTTGTGGCGCCACGACGACGGCGTGCTCGAGCTGCAGGCCGACCTGCGCCGTCGGCTGCCTGCCGAGGATCCTCGTGGACGCAACCTCACCCTGAGCTGCGGCGCAGCGCTGCACCACCTGCAGTTCGCGGCCCGCGCCCTGGGCTGGGAGACCTCCGTCGACCGGCTGCCCGCGGGAGCCCCGGACACCGTCCTCGCCCGGATCGTGGTGTCCCGCACGGTCCACCACGCCGTGGCCCGCGGTGACATCGACCTGCTGCGCACCCGGTGCACCGACCGGCGCCGGTTCACCGCGTGGCCCGTCCCGCCCGACCGGCTGGACGACCTATGTCGTCGTGCCGGCCTGTGGGGGGCCCGGGCCGAGGCCGTCACCAGCGATGCCGCCCGGTTCCGGCTCGAGCTGCTCGCGAACCGCGCCATCAGCTTCCTCGAGGTCGAGGGCCGCCGCCTGCTCGAGCAGGACCGGTGGATCGACCGCGGCGGTCCGGACGGGATCCCGCTGGAGTTGCTGCCGGACGACCCGGACCCGCTCCAGGCCCGGTCCCGCTTCCGACCGGGAGTGCTCGAGGACACCCGTCTGGTCATCCACGGTGGCGAACGGGTGATCGCCCTCGGTGGGGACGGCGACGACGTCGGCAGCTGGCTGCGCACCGGCGAGGCGATGAGCGACCTCTGGCTCGAGGCCACGCGCGCCGGCATGTCGGTCGTCCCGATGACCCAGCCCATCGAGGTCGAGAGCACCCGTCACGAGATCGCCAGGACGGTGCTCACGTCCCGGTTCGAGCCCCACCTGCTGCTCCGGGTCGGCTGGCAGGCCATCGGCCGCCGGGACCTGCCCCGAACGCCGCGCCGCCCGCTGCGGGACGTCTTCGTGGGATGAGGCCCACCTGGCTGGGCGCCTGCACGCTCGCCGAGGCGGTCGGCATCACCGCTGCTGCCGGGGCCGCCCGCCTCGCGACCTGGCTCACCGACGTCCGTGACGTCGCGCCCGGCTGGGGGCTGGCGGTCGTGGTCGCCGGAGGTCTCGTCGAGGGCACGTCCCTCGGCGTCCTGCAGTCGGTCGTGCTCCGTCGGCGCCTCGGCGACGCAGCGGCCCGTCGGTGGACGACCGCGACCGTCCTGGTCGCCGGGCTGGCGTGGGCCGCTGGATCCGCTCCCGCGACGCTCGCTGGCCCCGGCGGTGGCACGCCGCCGCCCCTGCTGCTCGTCGTGGCCGGTGGAGCTGCGCTCGGCGCCACGACAGGAGCACTGCTGGGGACCGCACAAGCCGCGGCGGTGCGGCGGCAGGCGGCCCGGCCCTGGCGCTGGGTCGCGAGCAGCACGGTCGGCTGGACCGTGGCGATGCCGGTCATCTTCCTCGGCGCCGGCCTGCCGGCCGCCGACTGGCCCACGCCGCTCGTCGTCGCGCTGGGCACCGTCACCGGTACCGCCGCCGGCGCGGTCCTGGGCGTGCTCACCCGGCGCGGCGCTGCCGCCCTCACCGACGTGGCCGCGGAGTCCGGGAGGCCAAAGGTCCCCTCCGTGCGGGCAATCCGGCCGTAGGGCCGGGCCCGTGCCGCTTCCTAGCGTGGTCGGCACCGGGCGCCTGCCCCAGCGCGCCACTCCCGACCCTGCCAGGAGAACCCGTGGACCCGACCGACATCGCGCGGTGGCAGTTCGCCATCACGACCGTCTACCACTTCCTGTTCGTCCCCATCACGATCGGCCTGTCGGCGATCATCGCCGGCTACGAGATCACCTGGCTGCGGACCCGGGACGAGCGCTGGCTGCGGCTGACGAAGTTCTTCGGCAAGCTGTTCCTGATCAACTTCGCGATCGGCGTGGTCACCGGCATCGTGCAGGAGTTCCAGTTCGGGATGAGCTGGAGCGACTACTCCCGCTTCGTCGGCGACGTCTTCGGCGCCCCCCTGGCGGTCGAGGGGCTGCTCGCGTTCTTCCTCGAGTCGACCTTCCTCGGGCTGTGGATCTTCGGCTGGGACCGGCTCTCGCCCAGGCTGCACGCGGCCTGCATCGTGCTCGTCCACGTCGGCACCCTCTTCTCGGCGTACTTCATCCTCGCCGCCAACTCCTGGATGCAGCACCCGGTCGGCTACGCGTTCAACCCGGACACCGGCCGCGCCGAGATGGACGACTTCGCCGCCGTCCTCCTCAACAAGGTCCAGCTCGTCACGTTCCCGCACGTCGTGCTGTCGGCCTACATGACCGGCGCCGCCTTCGTCCTCGGCGTCGCGCTGTGGCACCTGCGCCGCGCCCGGACCGACGAGGACCGCAACGTCTACCGCCCCGCGGTCCGCACCGGCGCCTGGCTCGTGCTGGTGGCCGCGCTCGGCGTCTTCGTCAGCGGCGACGTGCAGGGCAAGATCATGACCGAGGTCCAGCCCATGAAGATGGCCGCGGCCGAGGGCCTCTACGAGACCGAGCAGCCGGCCGACTTCTCCGTCTTCCAGCTGGGCACCCTCGACGGCGAGCACGAGACCTTCTCCGTCAAGATCCCGGGCCTGCTGTCCTTCCTGGCCACAGGTACGCCGAACGGCGAGGTCGAGGGCATCAACGACCTGCGCGCGAAGTACGAGCAGACCTACGGCACCGACCCCGGCGCCGCGTACTACTCCCCCGGCGACTACACGCCGGTCATCCCGCTCACCTACTGGACGTTCCGCCTGATGATGGGTCTGGGCATCGCCGGCGCAGCCGTCGCCGCCTGGGCGCTGTGGGCGACCCGCAACGACCGGGCCCCGCAGGGCCGATCGGTCCTCGCGGCGACGCTCGCCCTCCCGTTCCTGCCCCTGCTCGCCAACGCCTTCGGCTGGATCTTCACCGAGGTCGGACGCCAGCCCTGGGCGGTCTTCGGGCTGATGACGACCGAGCGCGCGGTCTCCCCCGGGCTCACGACGACCGAGGCCTGGATCTCCCTGCTGTCGCTGACCGCGGTGTACGGGGTGCTGGCGGTCGTCGAGGTGCGCCTGCTGCTCACGTGGATCCGCAAGGGCGCCGAGGAGCTGCCGCCCGACGTACCGACCGACACCGGCGAGGACCGTCCCCTCGCCTTCGCCTACTGAGCGCTCGCGAGGAGACACACCCATGGAGCTCACCACCGTCTGGTTCGTCCTGATCGCCGTCCTGTGGATCGGCTACTTCACCCTCGAGGGCTTCGACTTCGGCGTCGGGCTGCTGCTGCCGGTCCTGGCGCACGACGACACCGAGCGACGCGTCATGATCAACACCATCGGCCCCGTGTGGGACGGCAACGAGGTCTGGCTGCTGGTCGCCGGTGGCGCGACCTTCGCCGCCTTCCCGGAGTGGTACGCCACGTTGTTCAGCGGCTTCTACCTCCCGCTGCTGCTCATCCTGATCGCGCTGATCGTGCGCGGACTCGCCTTCGAGTACCGCGCCAAGCGACCCGACGCCCGCTGGAAGGCCCGTTGGGACCTGGCGATCATCGTCGGCTCGCTCGTGCCGTCGGTGCTGTGGGGCGTGGCGTTCGCCAACATCCTGCGCGGCGTGCCGATCGACAGCGACTTCGAGTACGCCGGCGGGTTCTTCGACCTGCTCAACCCCTACGCGCTCCTCGGCGGCCTGACCACGCTGGCCCTGTTCGTCACCCATGGCGCCCTGTTCGTCGCCCTCAAGACCGACGGCGAGATCCGGCACCGGGCGCGCAACCTCGCGGTCCCCTCGGTCGCGGTCACGGCCGTGCTGGCCGTCGCGTTCCTGACCTGGACCCAGCAGCAGACGGGCACCACCGGCTCCGCGGTCGCCTTCGTGCTCGCCGCGCTCGCACTGGTCGGCGCGGGTCTCGCCGCCCGCGTCGGGCGTGAGGGCTGGGCGTTCGCCGGCACCTTCGTGACGATCGCGCTGGCGGTCGCCGGGATGTTCCTCGCCCTGTTCCCCGACGTCATGCCGAGCACGCTGGCCGGCGGAGCGAGCCTGACGACGACCAACGCCGCCGCGACGTCGTACACGCTGAAGATCATGACCGTCACCGCGGTCGTGTTCACCCCGCTGGTCCTCGCCTACCAGGGCTGGACCTACTGGGTGTTCCGCAAGCGGATCGCCACCCACCACATCCCCGCGGCGGCCGAGAGCGCGAGCGTCCGATGAGGCCGTCGGACCCGCGCCTGCGCGCCCTCCTGGCGCCGGCACGGGCCGAGCTCGCCGGTGTCGTCGTCGCCGGGGTGGCCGGCGGTCTCGTGGTCCTCGCCCAGGCGTGGGTCGTGACCGGGCTCCTCGTCGCCGTGCTGCGCGGACAGGACCTATCGGGCTGGGCGCTCGCCGTGGTCGGCGTGCTCCTGCTGAGGGCGACGAGCGGCGCGGCGGCCGACCTGTGCGCGGCACGGGCCGCCTCGGTGGTCGGGACGGTCCTGCGCCACCGCCTGGTCCAGACGTACGTCGACCGGGCCGGTCCGACCGCCGGCACCGGCGAGGAGGCCGTCCTCGCGACCCGGGGGGTCGCCGCTGTCGAGCCCTACGTGACGCGATACGTACCCGCCCTCGTCGTCGCCACCGTTCTGCCTCCCCTGACGATCGTGGCGATCGCCACCCAGGACCTGCTCAGCGCGGTCATCGTGCTCGCCACCCTGCCGCTCGTGCCGGTCTTCGGTGCACTCGTCGGCCTCGCGACCCGCGACCGCGCCGAGGAGCAGTGGCGGGCCATGGCCTCGCTCTCCGGGCACTTCCTCGACGTGGTGCGCGGCCTGCCCACCCTGGTCGCGCACCGCCGGGCCCGCGCCCAGTCCGCGCGGATCGCCGAGGTCACCGACCGTTACCGGCGCGCCTCGCTGCGCACCCTGCGGATCGCGTTCGCGTCCTCGGCGGTCCTGGAGCTGGTCGCGACCCTCTCGGTCGCGCTGGTCGCCGTGACCGTCGGTGTCCGGCTCGCCGGCGGCGGGCTCGGGCTGCCCACCGCGCTGGTGGTACTGCTCCTGGCACCGGAGGCGTACTGGCCGCTGCGCCGGGTCGGCGCGGAGTTCCACGCTGCCGCGGAGGGCGCCACCACCTTCGCTGCCGTGCACAACGTGCTGTCCGCGACACCGCAGAGCTCCCTCGACCGGGCGGCTCCGGCCGACTGCCCGCTCGTCCTCGAGCACCTCACCGTCACCTGGCCCGGCCGCGCGACGCCCGCCGTGCGCGACGTCTCGGCGCTGATCCCGCCCCGCGGCATCACGGCGCTCACCGGCCCGTCCGGGTGCGGCAAGTCCACGTTGCTCGCCGCCGTGGCCGGTCTGGTGCCACTCGACGACGGCACCGTCGCTGCGGGCGGCCGACCGGTTGGCGGCCCGGCCTGGCAGTCCCAGGTCGCGTGGCTCCCGCAGCAACCGCAGTTCGTGGCCGGCAGCATCGCCGACAACCTGCGGATCGCCTTCCCCTCGGCCACCGACGACCACCTGTGGACGGTGCTGCGCGAGGTGGCCCTCGAGGAACGCGTCCGCGCCCTTCCCGAAGCGCTCGGCACCCCGCTCGGCGAGGACGGCGTGACCCTCTCGGCCGGCGAGCGAGCCCGTCTGGCGCTGGCCCGGGTCGTGCTCGCCGACCGCCCGTGGGTCTTCCTCGACGAGCCGACGGCCCACCTCGACGACCTCACCGAGCAGGTGATCGCCGACACCGTCGTCGCCCTGGCCCGCACGCGCGGCGTCGTGGTGGTGGCGCACCGACCGCGACTGGTCGACCTGGCGCAACAGCGCATCGAGCTCCTGCCACCGCCCGGCGCGACACCGGGCCCTCGCCCCCCGGCGGTGGTGCGCGCGGCAGCTGTTCCGCCACCGCCCGAGCCCGCCGGCTCCGGCAGTGCGGAACGCCGCGGTCTGCTCGGCGCGACCGTCCTGGGCGCGCTCGCGTCGGCCTCCGGCGTGGCCCTCACCGCGACCGCGGGCTGGCTGATCGTGCAGGCCTCGACGAGACCTGCCGTGCTCACGCTGCTCGTGGCGGTCGTCGGCGTGCGCGCCTTCGGCCTCGCGCGGCCGGTGCTGCGCTACGTCGAGCGCCTCTGGTCGCACGACGCGGCGCTGCGCCTGCTGGCGCGACGCCGGGTGGAGGTCTACGACGCCCTGGTGCCGCTGGTGCCCGGTCGCCTCGGCCGCCGCCGGGGCGACGTCCTGAGCAGTGTCGTCGACGACGTCGACAGCGTCGTCGACCGGCAGCTCCGGGTCCGGATGCCCCTGGTCCAGCTCGGTCTGGTCGGCCTGCTGGCATCCCTGCTGGCGGGGCTCCTCCTGCCCGTGGCGGGATTCGTCGCGGCCGGCGTCCCGCTCGCCGGGAGTATCGCCTTCCTCCTGGCGCGCCGCGGAGCCCGCGCGGCGGAGAGCCGCCTGGTCGGGCTCCGCGCAGCCCTGTCCGACACCGTCGTCGAGGCGGTCCAGGTCGGCAGCGAGCTGCGCATGTGGCAGCGAGCGCTCCCGACGGCCGGGCACGCGGCCGGCACCAGCGCCCGGATGGGGACGGTGTCGAGCTCCACGGCCCGCTGGCTCGCCACCGCGCGGGGCCTCGTCCTGCTGGGCAGCGGTGCCGCCGTCGCGACCATGGCGCTGGTGAGCGCCGGTCCGCTGGCGGAGGGGCGGATCTCCGGTCCGGTCATGGCGCTGCTCGTCCTCGTCCCGCTGGCCCTCGCCGACGTCGCCCTGCCCTGCGCGGACGCCGGCGTCCTGGCCGCACGGACGTCCGCGGCCGACGACCGCCTGCGGGCACTCGAGACGACCCGACCGGCGGTCGCCGACTTCCCCAGCCGCACCGCCTCGCACGGGGACACGGTCGCGCTGGACGCGGTCACCGCACGCTGGGACCTGCGCGCTCCCCTCACGCCTCCGGTCACGTTCACCATGGCGCCCGGTGAGCGGATCGCCCTGACCGGCCCCTCCGGGTCCGGCAAGAGCACCCTCGCGGCCGTCCTGCTGCGCTTCCTCGACGCGGCGACAGGCGACGCCAGGCTGGGCGGTGCCGACCTGGAGCACCTCGCTCCCGACGACGTACGACGCCAGGTCGGTCTGGTCGACGACGCCCCTCACGTGTTCGCCACCACCGTGGCCGAGAACGTCCGCCTCGCCCGTCCCGCTGCGAGCGACGCCGAGGTCGAGGACGCCGTGCGGCGCGCCCACCTGGGTGAGTGGCTCGACGGCCTGCCGGACGGCCTGGGCACCTGGCTCGGGACAGGCCACGGTGGCCTGTCCGGCGGCGAACGGGCGCGCCTCGGGGTCGCCCGCTCCCTGCTCGCCGAGCAGCCCGTCCTGGTGCTCGACGAGCCGACCGCGCACCTCGACCACCCCACGGCACAGGCGCTGGCCCGCGAGCTGCTCGCCGGGGAGCGTGGGCGATCGGTGCTGTGGATCACCCATGGCACCGCGGGCCTCGACCTCGTCGACCGCACGGTCCGTCTGGAGCAGCAGGCCGAAGGTCCCGCCGCGTCCGGGGAATCGGCCCGTACCGGGGCCGACCGCGCCGGACGACGCTGGACCCATGACCACTGACTCCATCGACCCCGTCGCCGCGAACAGCATCGTCGTGGCCACCGACGGCTCCGACGACGCCGACCGCGCTGTCCACTGGGCCGCCGAGCAGGCCTTCCTCGAGCGGCGGCCACTGACCGTCGTCACCGCGGTGCACGGCCCCGAGGTCCCGACCGCCGCCTGGAGCGGCATGGGTGCCGTCTACTCGTGGGACCCGGCCCAGGCACTCGTCAGTGCCCGTGCGCTCGCCCAGGAGGCCGCCGACGTCGCCCTGCACCTGCACCCCGGCCTGGACGTGACCGTCGCGGCCCGGATCGGCGACCCCCGGCACGTGCTCGTCGAGATCTCCCGTGAGGTCCCCCTGCTCGTCCTGGGCTCCCGCGGCCGCGGAGTCCTGCGCAGCAAGCTGCTCGGCTCGGTCAGCGCCGCGGTGAGCAGGGACGCCGGCTGCCCGGTCGTCGTGTGCCGCCCCCAGCGCCACGGCGACCGGGCCCAGCAGGGCATCCTCGTCGGAGCGGACGGGACGCCCGAGTCGCTCCCCGTCATCGAGTTCGCCTTCCAGCAGGCCTCGCTGACGGGCCTCCCCCTCACCGTCGTGCACGCCGTGTGGGACGAGATCGGTGCGGTGCACGGTCCCGTGATGGTCTCGCCGCGGGAGACCGGTCTGGACGAGTACCGCGTGCTCCTCGGGGAGAGCGTCGCGGGGATCTCCTCGAAGTTCCCCGAGGTGCCGGTCGACCTCCGCCTCGCCCGCGGGATGGCCGAGGACTGCTTGAGCGACACCAGCGCGGTCTGGGACCTGATCGTCGTGGGCCGCCACCCGGTCGACTCGCTGCTGCGCCTGGTCACCGGCGCCGTGGCGACCTCCGTCGTCGAGCGGTCGCACACGACGGTGGCCGTCGTACCGCAGGCCGACGCGCCGGCCGAGAGCTGAGGCCCGCCATGAGCGAGACGATCCGGCCGGGCAGCATCCTCGTCGGTGCCGACGGCTCCAAGCACGCCGCCCGCGCCATCGCCTGGGCGGCGGAGCAGGCAACGCTCGAACGCCGCCCCCTCGTCGTCCTGAGCGCCGACGAGGGTGCGGTCCACCGCATCAACGCCGAGGCCGTCCGGTTGGCACGCGAGGTCGCGCCCGACGTCGAGGTGACCGGCCTGACCGCCGCCGACGACCCCCGTGGCGCCCTGGTCGAGCTCTCCCACGACGCACACCTGGTGGTCCTCGGCTCCCGCGGACGCGGCACCGTCCGCAGCATGCTGCTGGGATCGGTCAGCGCCACCGTCAGCAGGCTCTCCTACTGCCCGGTCGTCGTGTGCCGACCGCGAGCCGAGGAGCACCGCGGCAAGGGCGTGCTCGTCGGCGTCGACGGCACCGAGTCCTCGCTCGCCGTCCTCGACTTCGCCTTCACGCAGGCATCCCTGCGGGGGCAGGCGCTGACGGTCGTGCACTGCGTGTGGGACGTCGTCGCCGCCGTCGCGGGCCTTCGCAACGTCCGCGTGGAGGACGTCGACCTGGGGCCCGAGGACGAGGCCCACCTGCTGCTGGCCGAGACCGTCGCCGGGTTCGGCGAGAAGTACCCCGACGTCCCGGTCACCCTCCGGGTCACCCACGGGCTGGTCGACGACGTGCTCGGCGGTCGCACGGCCGCCTGGGACCTGGTCGTCGTCGGGCGCCATCCCCTCGACACCGTCGGGCGCCTGGTCACCGGCTCGATCGCCACCGCCGTCGTCGAGCGGGCGCACACGACCGTCGCCGTCGTGCCCGAGCCGACCGACGTCCTGCCGACATGAGTCGGGACTACCCGAGCGCGCTCGTGGTCTACGAGTCGCTGTTCGACAACACCGCCCGGGTGGCGCGCGCGATCGTGCGCGGACTGCGGGCGGCCGGTTTCGAGGCGCACAGCGTGCCTGTGACGTCCGTGGCGTCGACGGGACCGGTCGACGTCGACCTCCTGCTGCTCGGCGCCCCGACGCACGCCTTCTCGCTCAGTCGGCCCGGCAGCAGGGCCGATGCGGTCCGGCAGGGTGCGCCGCCGGACCGGGCGAAGGTCGGTGCCCGGGAGTGGATCCCGCTCATCGGCCCCGACCGGTTCGGGACCAGCCTGGCCGCGGTGTTCGACACCCGCGCCGCGAAGGTACGCCGCTGGCCGCTGGCTGCAGGCACCACCGCCGCTCGGCTCCTGCACCGCCGCGGCTTCCGCCTGATCCGCAAGCCCGTGGCATTCCTCGTCGACGGCACCAGGGGGCCGCTGCTGTCCGGCGAGGAGGAGCGGGCGGAGCGCTGGGGCCAGATGATCGGGGCAGCCTGTCTCGCCGAGATCGACCGCGCGGCCTGATCCGGTCGCGCGGCGCACCGAGTGCCGGAGATGTTCCTCCCAGCCAAGGAGAGTGTCATGGAGACGTACCTCGTCGTGGCCGCCGTCGTCCTGGCGGTCTGCCTCGCCCTGCTCGGGGCGGCACTGCGCATCGTCAACCAGTACGAGAAGGGCGTCGTCTTCCGGCTGGGCCGGGTGCAACGGGTGCGCGAGCCAGGGCTTCGCGTGATCATCCCGGTCGTCGACCGGCTCAGGAAGGTGTCCCTGCGCATCGTCACCATGCCGATCCAGTCCCAGGGGATCATCACCAAGGACAACGTCAGCATCGACGTCGCCGGTGTCGCGTACTTCCAGGTCGTGGACGCCGTGAAGTCGGTCGTGGCGATCGAGAACGTCGCAGCCGCCATCAACCAGATCGCCCAGACCACCCTGCGCAACGTCGTCGGCCAGCACACCCTCGACCAGGCGCTGTCGGAGACCGACGCGATCAACGCGAACATCCGCGAGATCCTCGACCGCACGACCAACGAGTGGGGTGTGCTGGTCACCCTGGTCGAGCTCAAGGACATCCAGCTGCCCGACAGCATGAAGCGCGCGATGGCCAGGCAGGCCGAGGCCGAGCGCGAGAAGCGCGCGAAGATCATCGCGGCCGAGGGCGAGGCGGCAGCTGCCGCTGCGCTGGGCGAGGCTTCCGACACCATGATGCAGCACCCCCTGGCGCTGCAGCTGCGCAACCTGCAGAGCCTGATCGAGATCGGGGTCGACAAGAACACCACGGTCGTGTTCCCGGCGCCGTTGATGAGCACCGTGGCAGACCTCGGCGAGTTCCTGCGACGCGAGACCCAGGCAGCGTCCACCACGACGGGTGCACCGGTCCCGGCTGTCGGCGACGGTCACCCGGAGGGCAGCACCGTCGTGGATGTCCGGCGCGACCCGCCCGCGGGCACGCCACATCCGCGGCCCGCACGCGCCAGCATCCGGCCGACGGTCAGCTGACGGGCGGCAGCTGACAGGCAGTCGGCGCGCAGCTCCTCACGCCTGGTGCAGGTGCTCGTCCGGCGCTCCACCGATCCGACGTGATGCGCGCTGCCCTGCCGCGCCGCAGGACGGTCGAAATGAGCACCGGCCCTGACTCAGCGTGTCCGCTGGTCAGAGCCGGTCTTCTCGGTCGGGCTGACAGGATTTGAACCTGCGACCCCCTGACCCCCAGTCAGGTGCGCTACCAAGCTGCGCTACAGCCCGATGCCTCGTTCGGGATCACCGCCCGAGGCGAACGGAACACTACCGCAGGCCTGTGGGCTCTCCCGAATCGGCCTCGCCGCGGCGCGCCGTGCGGTAGGAACTGGCTCCATGGATCGACGACTTCTCGTGACACTCGTGCTCCCACTCGCGCTCACCGGCTGCGGCGACGGCGGCAGCGACGGCGGTGGCGCGAAGGACGGGGCGGAGCCGACGCCGAGCAGTGCCTCCACGACGGCTGGGACATCCGGGGCCGCTCCCTCGCCGGAGGCCGGGTCCGGGAGCGGGCCGATCACCGACGGGGACGAGGCAGCGATCTCGGCGACGCTCAAGGAGTTCCTCGTCACCGGTGACTGCGACCTGGCGACCGACGACTACCTGCGCTCGATCGCCCTGTTCGCCGACGAGTCGACCTCGCGCGAGGAGGCGTGCGCGAGCTGGGAGAAGGTGTTCAGCAAGCCGCTGTTCGGCGAGGACGACGTCCGGCTGACCGAGCTCGAGGGCAGCGACGGGGTGGCCACGGTCAAGGTCGGCTCGGACCTCGCCAACATCACGACGCTCTACCAGCTCACCCTGACCGACGGGACCTGGCTGGTCAGTGGGGACGAGTTCAACACCGACGGCCTGTAGGCGCGACTCACCGGAAGTCCCGCGAGGACTGGCGGGCCTGGAGCGCGTCGCCCGCACCGGGAAGGACGGTGTCCAGCGGCTCGACCCGGTCGGCGACCAGGTTGGTGACGCCGTCCTGGCGCTCGACCATCCCGCGGATCACGACGGCGACCCGGTTGCGTGCGGCCTGCCGGTGGGCGCGCATCACGCCCTGCGAGCACACCACGTTGAGCATCCCGGTCTCGTCCTCGAGGTTGAGGAAGGTGATCCCGCCGGCGGTGCCCGGCCGCTGGCGGTGGGTGACCAGGCCGGCCACATGCACCCGGCGCCCCGCCTCGGTGGTCGGCAGGTCGCCCACCGGCTTGATGCCCGCAGCGCTCAGCGTCTCCCGGAAGTGCTGGATCGGGTGGACGTCGGTCGAGATCCGGGTCGCCCACAGGTCGGCGAGGGTCACCTCGAGCGGCGTCATCTCCGGCAGCGTCGGCGGCGCCGGAGCGGGGGTGCTGCCGGGCAGCTGGCCGTCGTCCTCGGCGTACCCGGCCATCCACAGCGCCTGGCGTCGGTCGAGGCCGAACCCGTCGAGCGCTCCGGCGGTGGCGAGGGCCTCGAGCTGGGCCTGGGTCAGTGCGGCGCGGCGGGAGAGGTCACGGATGTCGGCGTACGGCGAGTCGGCACGTGCCGTCACGATCCGGGTCGCGACCTCGGTGCCGATCCCCTTGACCGAGTCGAGTCCCAGGCGCACGCCGAGCGAGCCGTCGTACCGCACGGCGTCGTCGACCTCGTCTGCCGGACACGGCTCCAGCCCGGCCTGGACGTCGGAGTGGACCAGGTCCGGCGGCAGGACGACGACGCCGTGGCGGCGGGCGTCGGCGACCAGGGACTGCGGGGAGTAGAAGCCCATCGGCTGGTTGCGCAGCAGCCCGGCGAGGAAGGCCGCCGGGTAGTGCAGCTTGAACCACGACGAGGCGTAGACGAGCAGCGCGAAGCTGAGCGCGTGGGACTCGGCGAACCCGAAGCCGGCGAAGGACAGCACCTGGACGTAGATCGCGTCGGCGGCCTCGCCGGTGATCCCCTTGCGCGCCATGCCGGCGTACAGTTTGTCCTTGACCTTCTCGATCCGCTCGATCCCCCGCTTCGATCCCATCGCACGGCGCAGCAGGTCGGCGTCGTCGGGCGAGCAGTCGCCCAGCGCGACCGCCATCTGCATGAGCTGCTCCTGGAACAGCGGTACGCCGAGCGTGCGGCCGAGGATCGGCTCCAGCAGCGGGTGGGGGTAGGTCACCTTCTCCCGCCCGGTCTTGCGGCGGATGTAGGGGTGGACCGCGCCGCCCTGGATGGGGCCGGGGCGGATCAGTGCGATCTCGATGGCCAGCTGGTAGAAGCTGTCGGGCTTGAGCCGCGGCAGGGTGCCGATCTGGGCGCGGGACTCGACCTGGAAGACGCCGATCGAGTCGGCGCGGCCGAGCATCTCGTAGACCGCCTCCTCCTCCTTGGGCAGTGTCGCCAGCGTCCACTCCTGGCCGAGGTGCTCGGCGACGAGACGGATCATGTGGTCGAGAGCGCCGAGCATGCCGAGGCCGAGCAGGTCGAACTTCACCAGCCCCATCGACTCGCAGCCGTCCTTGTCCCACTGCAGCACGGTCCGCTTGTCCATCCGCGCCTTCTCGATCGGGCAGACCTCCCCGATCGGTCGCTCGGTGAGGACCATGCCGCCGGAGTGGATGCCGAGGTGGCGGGGTGCGCCGATCAGCTCCTCGGCGAGCGCGACGACGGGCTCGGGGATGCCGAGGTCCTTCTCGACCTCGCTCCCCCAGCTGTCGACCTGCTTGGACCAGGCGTCCTGCTGCCCCGGCGAGTGCCCGAGCGCCTTCGCGGCATCGCGCACCGCCATCCGCGGCCGGTAGCTGATCACGTTGCACACCTGCGCGGCGTTGCGGCGGCCGTAGGTGTCGTAGACCCACTGGATCACCTCCTCGCGCCGGTCGGAGTCGAAGTCGACGTCGATGTCGGGCTCCTCCTCGCGGTGCTGGGAGATGAACCGCTCGAACGGCAGGTTGTAGAAGACCGAGTCGATGGCGGTGATCCCGAGCGCGTAGCAGACCGCGCTGCTCGCCGCCGATCCCCTGCCCTGGCACAGGATCTTCTGCTCGCGCGCGAAGGCGACGATGTCGTGGACGATGATGAAGTAGCCGGCGAAGTCCTTCTCCAGGATCACCTTCATCTCCGCCTCGACCCGCTGCCGCGCGGCCTCCGCGTGCGGCTCGCGCGCGTAGCGCTGCGCGAAGCCCCGCTCCAGCAGGTCGCGCAGGTGCTCGCCCGGCGTACGTCCTTCCGGGATGCCCTGCTTCGGCAGCCGCGGTGAGGCCTTGCGCAGGTCGAAGGCCAGCTCACGGGCGAGCATGACGGAGCGCCGCACCGCATCGGGCCGGTGCGCGAAGCGCTGCAGCATCTCCTCGCCGCTGCGCAGGTGCGCACCGCCGGACAGGTCGAGCCAGCCGTCGAGCTCGGCGATGCTGCGCCGGGCTCGCACGGCCGCCATCGCCGCGGCCAGCCGCCGCCTCTCCGGCACGGCGAAGTGGACGTTGCCCGTCGCCAGCACCGGCAGGC
Organism: Nocardioides kongjuensis; assembly: GCF_013409625.1. Classification (NCBI taxonomy): domain Bacteria; kingdom Bacillati; phylum Actinomycetota; class Actinomycetes; order Propionibacteriales; family Nocardioidaceae; genus Nocardioides; species Nocardioides kongjuensis. The sequence goes on along the minus strand of NZ_JACCBF010000001.1, from coordinate 1,261,159 downwards.
CGCGGTCGTCGGCGATCCGGGCCAGCAGGTCGTTGTCCTCCTCGCCGCCCGGGTGGTCGCTGGCGGTCAGCTCGACCACGACGTGGTCGTGCCCGAACCTGTCGACGAGGGCGTCGAGGGCGCTCGCCGCCGCGGCGGGACCGCTCGCCGCGAGCGCCTGGCGGACCGCGCCCTTGCGGCACCCGGTGAGCACCACCCAGTGCCCGCGTCCGCGCTCGGCGAGCTCGTCGAGGTCGTGGGCGGGACTGCCCTTCTCCGGCGCGCGCAGCCCGGCCTCGGTGATCGCCCCCGACATCCGGTGGTAGCCCTCCACCCCGCGCGCGAGCACCAGCAGGTGGCTGCCCTCGGGGTCGGGGATGCCGTTCTGCGAGCGGTGCACGTCGAGGGTCAGCTCGGCGCCGTAGACCGTCCGCAGCTCGTAGTCCGCCCCCGCCTCCGCGAACAGCGGCGCCCCCGCGAACCCGTCGTGGTCGGTCAGGGCGAGCGCATCGAGCCCGAGGCGGACGGCCTCCTTGACCAGCTCGCCCGGTGAGCTGGCACCGTCGAGGAAGCTGAAGTGGCTGTGGCAGTGGAGCTCGGCGTACGGCGTCGACGCTGTCGGCCTGACCACGTCGTCGGGCTCGACCCGCGGCCGCTTGCGACGCGACACCGGCGCCTCGAGCGCGGGCGCGCGCCCGGACAGCCGCCGCTCGAGCTCGCTCCACGGGACCGGTGGGTTGTTCCAGCCCATGACCCGACCGTAGTCGAACACCTGTTCGATCTCAAGATCCGCTCGATCACCCGCCTTCCTGTTTCCGGGGGGCAGGCCCGGGTACCGCGCAGGACTCGACAACAAGGGGGGAGCTCAGATGAGCAACGTGTGGAACTACCGGGAGACGTCGTGGCTCGAGGGCGGCGACCTCGTCGGCTACTCGGTCGAGGCGACCGACGGATCGATCGGCAAGATCGACGAGGCGACCAACGAGGTCGATGCCGCGCACGTGGTGGTCGACACCGGGCCGTGGATCTTCGGCAAGAAGCGGCTGATCCCGGCCGGCGCGATCACCGGGGTCGACCACGCCGACGAGTCGGTCAGGGTGAACATGACCAAGGACCAGATCAAGTCGGCGCCCGATCACGACGCGGACCGCTGGGGGGACGAGTCGCGAGCACAGTACTCCGACTACTACGGGCCCTTCTCCTGGTGATCGGTGCCGCACGTGGCCCCGTCGTACGCCGGCGGGGCCACGTGCCCAGCGCTTCCCTAGGCTGCCTCCATGACCTCGGTACGTCAGGTTCAGGTGACCTTCGACTGCGCGAGCCCCCGGGCCGTCGCCGAGTTCTGGAAGGCCACCCTCGGGTACGTCGATCCGCCGTACCCGCCCGACCCCGACGACGCCTGGGCCGCCTGCCAGGACCCCACGGGTGTCGGCCCACGGCTGTACTTCCAGCGCGTCCCCGAGACCAAGGTCGCCAAGAACCGGGTCCACCTCGACGTCCGGGTCGTCACCGGCCTGACCGGCGCCGAACGGCTGGCCGCGCTCGAGGCGGAGGCCTCCCGCCTGGAGGCCCTCGGCGCCCGCCGGGGCACGCTCCTGCCCGCTGACGAGGAGAACGAGTCGTGCCAGAACATGTACGACGTCGAGGGCAACGAGTTCTGCCTCGACTGAGGATCGCGCGATGAGTCTGCGCGTCCGGTGCGGTCGTCCTCGGCAGTGACCCTCGACCGGAGGGTCCCCCCGAGGGAGATCGCGATGGTTTCGGTACGCACGCACCTGTGGTTCGGCAACAACCTGGCCGTCGAGGCCGCGACCTTCTACGCCGAGCACATCCCCGGCTCGTCCGTCGGCCCCGTCACCACCGCTTGGACCGAACCCGGCAACTCCGTCGCCGAGGTCGTCGAGTTCACCGTCGCCGGCCACGAGGTGATCGGCCTCAACGCCGGGCCCGAGTTCCACCTCAATGAGGCGTTCTCCTTCTACCTGCGCGTCCAGGGCCAGGCCGAGGTCGACCACTACTGGGACCTGCTCACCGCCGACGGTGGCGAGCCCGGCCCGTGCGGCTGGTGCCGCGACAGGTACGGCGTCTCCTGGCAGGTCGTCCCCGTCGAGCTCGAGGAGCTCAGTGGCGACTACACCACCGAGGCGAACCAGCGGGTGTGCCGGGCGATGCTGACCATGGGCAAGATCGACGTCGCGGCGCTGCAGGCGGCCTACGACGGGGAGTGAGCCCTAGCGGCCGGCTCCCACACGGCGGGCGATCGGCTCGAGCGCCGTGACCAGCTCGTCCAGCTCCTCGGCGCCGAGCGCCTGGTAGGGCGCTGCGGCGAGGGCGTCGGTCATCGCCTCGATCCTCGCCTTCGTTTCCCGTCCCGCCTGGGTGAAGCGACCGTCGGGGTCGATCAGGCCGCGCCGCCGCAAGCCCTCCATCACCCCGGACAGCTGCCTGCGGGGAAGGTGGTGGATGCGGCCGAACGACTCCGCCGGGTGGATGCCCATGTCGAGAGCACACAGGACGTGCGACTCGAGGCCGCCGATCCCTGCCGCCACGAGTGCGACGACGTGGCCGTCGCCGCGGTGCTCGCGCAGCATGTTCGAGGCGTGCCACAGGAGCGCGAGCGGCTCGCCCGGCAGGGGCAGAGCACGCAGCCCGGCGTACATGACACGCCCCTCGATCGGCGCGCTCGTCGCCGCCCGCGCCAGGAGGTCCGCAGCGCGCGAGACCTCGCCTCCCCCGCCCGGTTCTCCGAGGATGCGCCGCAAGGCCGCGACACATCCGCGCAGCCGCGCGGCGTACGCGGCGTCGGGTGTGGTCGTCTCCCACACCCTGGGCACGTGCCGGGCGACCTCGCCGTCGGCGAAGTTGTAGAAGGCAGCGTGCACGACCTCGGCGGGGACGACGCCCAGCGGCGCCGCGCGTCCTGCGAAGTAGCCGTCCCAGTAGCCGCGGAGGCCGAGCTCCGCCATCGCCTCGTTGGGCTCGTCGGCAGTGAAGCCGACCGCCGCGATCGGCTCGGTCAGCTCGAACAGCCGACGGGCGACCTGTGCTGGGTCCTGCATGGGCTCGTCTCCTGGGTCGTTGCTCCCGGTGGGGTGCGTTCACCCACGCTACGAACGAGCCGACGTGGAAACGACAGCAGGTCGCAGGAATTCTGTTCTCGCGTGCTCAGGCGGCCGGCGAGGTGCGCACCAGCAGGCCGTTGCCGGGCAGCACGACCACCGGCCGGTCACCGCGGCCGGGGGCGATCCGCTCGCTCGTGCTGAAGAGCACCTCGACGGCAGGCACCTCCCAGTCCCGCTCACCGAGGTTGAGGTGGAGGGCGACGGTGCCCCGATCGAGGGTGAGCCGGCCCTCGGCCTCGTCGAGGGTGGTCGTGCCGAAGCCCGGATCGGTCAGCTCCGGGAGCTCGCGCCGCAGCGTGGCAAGGCGCCGGTAGCCCTCCAGGACGCGGGCGTGCCGGCCCCCCGACAGCTCCGACCAGTCGAGCCTGCTCCGCTCGAAGGTCGCCGGGTCCTGGGGGTCGAGCACCTGGTCGGGGTCCCAGCCCATCCGCTCGAACTCGGCGAGCCGGCCCTCGGCGGTGGCCGTCGCCAGTTCGGGCTCGGGGTGGGAGGTGAAGAAGGCGAAGGGCGTGCTCGCGGCCCACTCCTCGCCCTGGAAGAGCATCGGGGTGAACGGCGAGGCCAAGGTGAGCAGCGCCGCGCAGAGCAGGCGCTCGTCGTCGAGGTGCTCGGCGGTGCGGTCGCCGCGCGCCCGGTTGCCGATCTGGTCGTGGTTCTGGGCGCACACGACGAGGCGCCAGGCGGGCATGCGGTCCGTGTCGACCGGTCGGCCGTGGTTGCGCTGGCGGAAGCTCGACCAGGTGCCGTCGTGGAAGAAGCCGCGGTCGAGCACCTTGGCCAGCGCTCCCAGCGGGGCGAAGTCGGCGTAGTAGCCGGAGGTCTCGCCGGTCAGTGCCACGTGCACGGCGTGGTGGAAGTCGTCGCTCCACTGCGCGTCCAGACCGTGGCCGCCGGCCTCGCGCGGGATGACCATCCGGGTGTCGTTGAGGTCGGACTCTGCGATCAGGGTGAGCGGGCGGTTCTGGTGGGCGGAGAGCGCTGCCACCTCGACGGCCAGCTCCTCCAGCAGGTGGACGTCGGACTCGTCCGACAGCGCGTGCACCGCGTCGAGCCGCAGGCCGTCGACGTGCAGGTCGCGCAGCCACATCAGTGCGCTGTCGATGATGTAGCGGCGCACCTCGGCGGATCCCTCGCCGTCGAGGTTCACCAGGTCGCCCCAGGTGTTGCGGCCGTCCTTGAGGTAGGGGCCGAAGCGCGGCAGGTGGTTCCCCGACGGCCCGAGGTGGTTGTGGACGACGTCCTGGATCACGCCGATGCCCGCCCGGTGGCAGGCGTCGACCAGTCGCTGGTACGCCGCCGGGCCGCCGTAGGGCTCGTGGACCGCGGACCAGAGGACGCCGTCGTACCCCCAGTTGTGCACGCCGTTGAAGGCGTTGACCGGCATGAGCTCCACGAAGCCGACACCGAGCTCCTTCAGGTGGTCCAGCCGGGAGGCCACGGCGTCGAGGGTGCCTTCCGGGGTGAAGGTGCCCACGTGCAGCTCGTAGATGGTGGCGCCGGCGAGCTGCCTCCCCGTCCACGCGCCGTCGCCCCACGGGTGCGCCGATGCGTCGAAGGTCGCCGACAGCCCGTGCACGCCGTCGGGCTGGCGCCGCGAGCGTGGATCGGGAACTGGCGTCTCGTCGTCGTCGAGCAGGTAGCCGTAGCGTGTGCCGTCGGGCACCGGCCCCGTGTCCGCTGCCCACCACCCGCCGGCGGTCGCCTCCATCGCCAGCACGTGATCGTCGAGCGCGAGCCGGACCCGTCGAGCGCGCGGCGCCCACACCTCGAAGCTCATCGGTCCTCCCGGACGAGGAGGGCGACCGGCAGGTCGGCCAGGAGGGAGCCCAGCTCGGGCGAGGCGGGGCGGTCGGTGAGCAGGTCGCGCCACTCCCCTGCCGGCAGGTCCAGCCGGGTCTCACCCCAGCCGCCGCGGCGCTCGAGACCGACCGGCAGTCGGGTGACGACGCTGACCGCACCGCCCCGGTCGAACGCCAGCACGTGCTCGGCAGCCGCTCCCGCGGCGGTGAGCGGGTCGTAGCGGGCGAACAGGTCGGGCCGGTCCCGGCGCAGCCGCAGTGCCGTCCGTACGACGTGCAGCTTGGCCCGGCCGTCGTCCGCCGGCCCCTCGGGCCGCACCGGCCCGGCCGCGCCCAGCAGCCGGCGCCGCAGACCGAAGTCGACCGGCCGCCGGTTGTCCGGGTCGACCAGGCTCTGCTCCCACAGCTCGCTGCCCTGGTAGACGTCGGGCACCCCGGGCACGGTGAGACTCAGCAGCTTGGCCGCGAGTGCGTTGCTCCAGCCCGGCCCGGCCAGCCGACCGGCGGCGGCGTCGAGGCGGGCGACGACGGCCGGGTCGTCGTACGCCGCGTCGACGAGGGCGTGGACCGCCTTCTCGTGGGCCGCATCGGGCTCGGTCCACGTCGTCCGGTCGCCGGCCTCGCGCATCGCCTTCTCGGCGTACCCGTGCAGGCGGTCGCGGCTGAGCGGCCACGCGCCGATGGCGGCCTGCCACAGCAGGTTGGCGAAGCCCTCGTCGGGCGCGGGCACCGCGGCGAGCAGGCCGGAGAGCGTGCTGTCCCACCAGTCCGGGTCCTCGGCGAGGACGCTGATGCGAGCGCGGACGTCCTCGCCGCGCTTGGTGTCGTGGGTGCTCAGCGTGGTCATCGCCTCGGGGGCCACGGCCTGCCGGCGGGCCATCGCGGCGTGGAAGGCCACGGGAGCGAGCGAGAACTCCGCCGGATCCGCGCCCACCTCGTTGAGCGAGGTGAGCCGCGACCAGCGGTAGAACGCGCGGTCCTCGACACCCTTGGCCATGATCATCCCGCTGGTCTGCTGGAAGCGCAGCGAGGGCGCACGCACCCGGTCCTCCAGCAGCGGAAGCACCAGCTCGAGCGCACCGCCCAGGTCCGGCCGGTCGCGGCGCACGGCGCCGGCCGCCTGCCGCAGGTGCTCGCGCCCCTCGGGCAGGTAGCTGCGGTAGACGGGGAACGCGGCGAGCAGCTCGACCAGCACCTCCTCGACCGGCCGGCGCCACGCCCGGTCGGGGACGACGTCCAGCTCGACGGCGATCTCGCGGGCGATGCGGCGCACCTCCGCGTGCAGGATGGTGTCGGCGACGTGCCGCTTGCTGGCGCGCACGAGCTCGGGCCAGGGAGGTACGCCGCCGCGCAACCGCTCGTCGAGGGCGCCGAGCGCCGACTCGCCGGCCGGGTCGACGAGGACCCGGTCGACCATCGCCAGCACCTCGTAGCCCGTCGTGCCCGAGGTGCTCCAGCGTGCGGGGAGGTCCTCACCGGGCTCGAGGATCTTCTCGACGACCACCCACGCCGAGCCGGTGAGGTCGGCGAGGTCGTCGAGGTAGGCCGCCGGGTGCCGCAGCCCGTCGGGGTGGTCGACGCGCAGCCCGTCCACCAGGCGCTCGCGGAACCAGCGGGCGATCTCGACGTGGCTGGCCTCGAAGACGTCGCGGTCCTCCACGCGCACGCCGGCCAGCGAGTTGACCGCGAAGAAGCGGCGGTAGTCGAGCTCGTCGTCCGCCGCGCGCCAGCTGACGAGCCGGTAGTGCTGGCGTTCGTGCACCGCCTGGGCGTCGTCCCCGTCACCGGCGGTGCCGGGCGCGAGCGGGAAGCGGTGGTCGTGGTAGCCGAGCAGGCCGTCGACCAGCCGCAGGTTCGCGATCGGCCCGCCGGCGTCGGGCTGGTCGTCGTCTCCCACGACGGGTAGCAGGATCCGGCCGCGCCCGGCCGCCCAGTCGACGTCGAAGAAGCGGGCGAAGCGCGAGTCGCGTCCGTGCCTGAGCACGTCCCACCACCAGCCGTTCGTGGCCGGGCTCTCCACGCCGACGTGGTTCGGCACGATGTCCACTAGCACCCCCATCCCGCGCCGGTGGGCCTCCGCGGAGAGCCGGGCGAGGGCCTCCGCGCCTCCGCGCGCCGGGTCCACGCGGGTGGGGTCGACGACGTCGTAGCCGTGGTCGCTGCCGGGGTGCGCCTCCAGGATCGGCGAGAGGTAGACCCAGCCCACACCGAGCTCGTCGAGGTAGGCCAGCAGCTCACGGGCCGCGTCGAGGTCGAACGACTCGCGTACCTGGAGCCGGTAGGTGCTGCTCGGGACGCGGCTCACTGCTCGCCCGCCATGGACGCGACGGACGCGGCCGGGCTGACGTCCGCCTCGGGGGTCGGCTCGTGCCACTGGCGCAGCACCACGACGCTGCGGTGCGGCAGCGCGAACACACCGCCCGCCTCGACCCGGGCCTCGGTGTCGCAGCTCCCGCTCGTGTCCACGACGACCTGCCACGCGGCGGCGTACTCCTCGTCCGGCAGCGTCAGGTCCTGGTCGCCGTCGCCGTTGAGCAGGATCAGGAAGTGGTCGTCGCGGATCGGCCGGCCCTGCCGGTCCCGGCCCGCGATGCCGTCTCCGTTGAGGTACATCCCCAGCGTGCGCAGCGCGTCCCAGTCGCCGTCCTCCATCGGCCGGCCCTGCGGGTGCAACCACACGATGTCGTTGAGCCGCTCGCCCTCGCCCGCGCGCACCGTCGTACCGGTGAAGAAGCGCTGGCGGCGCAGCGACGGGTGCTCGGCACGCAGCCGGGTCAGCTCGCTGACGAACTCGCACAACGGCCGGTCGGTGTGCTCCCAGTCCATCCAGCTCAGGGCGGAGTCCTGGGCGTAGGTGTTGTTGTTGCCCTGCTGGGTGCGCCCCAGCTCGTCGCCGTGCAGCACCATCGGCACACCCTGGCTGAGCAGCAGCGTCGCGAGCAGGTTGCGCTGGTCGCGCGCCCGCGCCTCGTTGACCGCCGGGTCGTCGCTGGGGCCCTCCACGCCGTGGTTCCAGGACCGGTTGTCGTCGGCGCCGTCGCGGCCGTCCTCGCCGTTGGCCTCGTTGTGCTTGACCTCGTAGGACACCAGGTCGCGCAGCGTGAAGCCGTCGTGCGCGGTGACGAAGTTGACGCTCGCCACGGGGCGGCGGCCCGTGTGCTCGTAGAGGTCCGCCGAGCCGGCGAGGCGGCTCGCGAGGGCACCGAGGTTGTGCTCGCCGCGCCAGAAGTCGCGCACGGTGTCGCGGTAGGCGCCGTTCCACTCCGTCCACTGCGGCGGGAAGCCGCCGACCTGGTAGCCCCCGGGGCCGACGTCCCACGGCTCGGCGATGAGCTTGACCTGGCTGACGACCGGGTCCTGCTGGACGAGCTCGAAGAAGGTAGCGAGCCGGTCGACGTCGTAGAACTCCCGGGCAAGGGCCGAGGCGAGGTCGAAGCGGAATCCGTCGACGTGCATCTCGCTCACCCAGTAGCGCAGCGAGTCCATGATCAGCTGCAGCGAGTGCGGGTTGCCGGCGTTGAGGGAGTTCCCGGTGCCGGTGTAGTCCATGTAGTACCGGCGGTCGTCGTCGACGAGACGGTAGTAGGCCGGGTTGTCGATGCCCTTGAAGCTCAGCGTCGGGCCGAGGTGGTTGCCCTCCGCGGTGTGGTTGTAGACCACGTCGAGGATCACCTCGATGCCGGCGGCGTGCAGCTCCTTGACCATCGCCCGGAACTCCTGCACCTGTCCACCGGGCGTCGCCCCGGATGCGTAGCCCTCGTGCGGCGCGAAGAAGCCGAGCGTGTTGTAGCCCCAGTAGTTGCGCAGGCCGCGCTGGAGGAGGACGTCGTCGTGGACGAACTGGTGCACCGGCATCAGCTCCACCGCGGTGACCCCCAGCGCGCGCAGGTGGTCGATGACGGACGGGTGCGCAAGGCCCGCGTACGTCCCCCGGAGCGCCTCGGGGACGAGGGGATGGGTGGCGGTGAGGCCCTTCACGTGGGCCTCGTAGATCACGCTCTCGGCGTACGGCGTGCGCGGGTGGCGGTCGCCCTCCCAGTCGAAGTACGGGTTGGTGACCACGCCGAGCACCATCCGGTCGAGCGAGTCCTCGTCGTTGCGGGAGTCCGGGTCCTCGAAGTCGTAGCCGAACAGGCTCTGTCCCCAGTCGACCTCGCCCACCGTCGCCTTGGCGTAGGGGTCGAGCAGCAGCTTGGCGGGGTTGCAGCGCAGTCCCTGCGCGGGGTCCCAGGGCCCGTGGACGCGGTAGCCGTAGCGCTGACCGGGTTGGACCCCCGGCAGGTAGGCGTGCCACACGTAGCCGTCGACCTCGGTGAGGCCGACCCTGGTCTCGGTGCGCGTGCCGTCGTCGCCGACGTCGACCAGGCACAGCTCGACGCGCTCGGCCACCTCGCTGAACAGCGCGAAGTTGGTGCCGCTGCCGTCGTACGACGCCCCCAGCGGGTACGCCGCCCCGGGCCAGGTCTCCACCACGGCCGCACGCTCCCCTCGTTGCTCGGCTGCCTCCGCGCAGTGGGTACCCCTGGGGCCGTCGTTCACCCCGGGGTGCCGACGCGGCGGTCAGTTGATGATCTCGCCCCGCTCGTGCTCGAGCAGCACAGCCAACCGGTCCCGCCAGCCCTGCAGTGCCTCGGGCGTCAGCCGGTTCCAGTCGTGCACCTCGCCCACGACCCGCAACGGCTCGCGGCTGCGGTAGGACCGCGTGGGGTTGCCGGGGAACTTCTTGTCGGTGACGTTCGGGTCGTTCTCGAACGGTCCGGTCGGCTCGACGGCGTACACCCGCGGCTCCCCGTCACCGGCCGCGAGCTCGGCTGCCAGCCCGGCGCCGTCGGGCAGGGCGGTGAAGTAGATGTGGTTCATCACGACCTCGGGCCGGTAGTTCGACCGGAAGCCCGCGGTGAGCAGGTCCCCGACCTGCAGGTCGGCCTTCGTGCCGTGGAAGAACGGTCCCTCGTCCAGCGCGTCGCTCACCGGGCCAGCCTAGGTGGCCGGGCGAAGTGATGAGTTCTGCCGCGCGCCACCGTCACACGGACGACACGACAGCAACGAGAGGGAAGGATGACGTGATGAGCATCGAGGTCGGTGAGGCCGAGTTCACGGGGCTGGCGCAGCGGCACCGCCGGGAGCTGCACGTGCACTGCTACCGGATGCTGGGCTCCTTCGAGGACGCCGAGGACACCGTGCAGGAGACCTTCCTGCGGGCCTGGCGGCGGCGCGAGACCTACGAGGGGCGTGCGTCGTTCCGCGCCTGGCTGTACCGGATCGCCACCAACGCGTCCCTGGACCTGCTCGCCCAGCGGCGCCCGGAACCGGCCACGGGCGGCGAGGTGCCCTGGCTGCAGCCCTACCCCGACCGCCTTCTCGACGAGCTGGCCGACCCGGCGGCGGATCCCGAGTCGGCGGTCGTCGCGCAGGAGACGATCGAGCTGGCGTACGTCGTCGCGGTGCAGCACCTCGCCCCGCGACCGCGCGCGGTGCTGATCCTGCGCGACGTGCTCGGTTGGCCGGCCAGGGACGTCGCCGAGCTGCTCGGCGACTCCGTCAACTCGGTCAACAGCGCCCTGCAACGCGCCCGGGCCGCCCTGCGCGAGCACCTGCCCGCCGACCGGCAGGACTGGACCGGCGGCAGCGGAGGTTCCGGCGACGACGACGCCACCCGAGAGCTGGTGCGCCGGTTCACGGAGGCGACCGTGGCCACCGACGTCGAGGCGATCGCGGCGATGCTGCGTCCCGACGTCACGTCCTCGATGCCGCCCACCCCGGGCCTGCGCGTCGGGCGCGACGCGGTCCTGGCCGACTGGGTCGCCGACGGGTTCACCGAGCTCGACGGCCTGCGCGCCGTACCCACCGCCGTGAACCGGCAGCCGGCGATCGCCTTCTACCTGTGGCGCGAGGACGCGGCGGCCCACCTGCCGCTGACCATCGACGTCCTGCGCATCACCGACGGCGCCGTCGCGGACGTCGTCATCTTCGGCGCCGACCGGTTCCCCAGCCTGGCGCTGCCCTCGCGGCTGGACGCCCCGGCCTGAGCCGCACTCCGGGCAGGATGGGGCACATGACGCACGTACGACGCTTCGACCACATCGGCATCACCGTCGCGGACCTCGAGGCGGCGACGGAGTTCTTCGTCCGGCTCGGGCTCGAGGTCGAGGGCACCGGTGAGGTGGCAGGCGAGTTCGTCGAGACCGTCTGCGCCGTCCCGGGCGCGCACTGCCGGATCGCGATGCTGCGCACGCCCGGCGGCGGGCCGCGCCTGGAGCTCTCGAGCTTCGTGACGCCCGAGCACACGCCCGGCTCGCCGCAGGCGCTGGCCACCGAGGTCGGCCTGCGCAACGTCTCCTTCGAGGTCGTGGACCTGCAGGCGGCCGTGGACGCGGTGGCGGCCGACGGCTACGGGCTGGTCGGCGGGATCGGCGAGTACGAGGGCAGCGTGCGGATGGCCTACGTGCGCGGACCGGAGGGGATCGTCGTGTCCCTGTTCGAGCAGCTCGGCTGATCAGCAGCCGACACAGGTCCGGGCGGTCGGCCGCACCTCGAGCCGGGCCGCGGCGATCGGCAGGCCGCAGGTCTCGCACACGCCGTACGCACCGGCGTCGAGGCGGGCCAGGGCAGCGTCGACCTCGGCGAGGTGGCGTCGTACCTGCGCCACCAGGGTGGCCAGCTGTGAGCGCTCGAAGGCGATCGTCGTGCCCTCGGGGTCGTGCTCGTCGTCGGCGTTGGTGTCCCGGGACGCGGCGACGACCTCGTCGAAGCTGCCGGTCAGGTCGGCGAGGCGTCGCCTGGCCTCGTCGCGCTCGGCAGCCAGCAGCCCCCGCACCCGTTCCATGCCGAACGATCCTGCCACCACGTGCCGACAACCCTCGACCATTTCTAGAACAGGTTCTACAGTGCGGCCATGGACCTTGTCGCGATCGAGGAGATCAAGCGCCTCAAGCACCGCTACTTCCGCACGCTCGACCTCAAGAAGTGGGACGAGTACGCCGACTGCCTGGCCGAGGACGTCGACGCGCGGTACGGCACGCAGGCGATGGGCGAACCGCTGCACTTCGACGGCCGGGACGCGGTGGTCGAGTACATGTCGAAGAACCTCGGTCCCGGGATCGTCACGATCCACATCGCCAACCACCCCGAGATCGACGTCGACGGCGACACGGCCACCGGGTCGTGGGCCTTCGAGGACACCGTGATCGTGCCCGACTTCAAGGTCCAGATCCGCGGGGGCGGGTACTACGTCGACACCTACCGCCGAGACCCGGACGGGGCCTGGCGGATCGCGTCGACGCAGTACGAGCGCATCTACGAGGCGATGACCTCGCTCGACGACACCCCCAGCTTCAAGCTGATCGCCAACCGTTGGGACCCCTCGCTCCAGCACTGAGCACAGCACGTCGGCCCACGCCGCCGTCTGCAGCCCCGTGCACCGGGTAGGTCGCCCCCATGGGCGACACACCGAACGACGGGCACGACGAGCAGCGCGAGGACGACCGGGTCGGCCGGCGTGCCGGACCCTGCCCGAGGAGCAGGAGGCGGGCAGCGACGACCCCGAGGACCAGGCGGCCGCGATCCTGGAGGAGTCCGACGAGCGCACGGACGACCCCGAGGGAACCCGCCGGGACAGCAGCCAGACGCCCGGCGGGTGAGCGGCCTCAGTGGAGCTCGAGCTCCTCGAACGGGTAGTCCTTCGGCGCGAGGAACTCGGTGCCCGGCACGACCCGGCCGTTCGGGTCGGCGGAGCTGACGTAGTTGTTGAGGCTGCGCGGCGCCTGGCGGTAGACCAGGTCCACCCACGCGGCGTACTGCTCCGCCATCGCGGCGTCGTCCCAGAAGATGACGTCCTGCTCGTCGGAGTGCCACCCGAGCTGGGTCCAGTTCTCGCTGCTGGACAGCACGGCGTTGCCGTCGGCGCGTCCGGCGACGTTGCCCTGCACCGACAGCCCCTTCATGTGGACGTAGCGGTCCTTGAACTTGTTGGCCGTCGCACCGGTGATGTAGACCATCTGCTTCGCCGGCAGCCCCCGCAGGATGGTGCGGATCTTCAGCGGCATCATCATGAACACGATGCGCACGTCGCAGCCCGCGTTCGCCAGCTCGCGGACCTTGCGGGCGACCCTGACGCCGCGCTGGTCGCCCCAGACCGCGTTGGCGACGCGCACCTTCGTCCGCCCGCCGGGGACGTTGGTCGCGCCGGTGCACTGGACCTGGTTGAGCACCTTGAGCGCCGGATCGGTCTTCTTCTTGTGGGGCGCGAACATCGAGGTGATCGTCGAGCCGGGGGTCGTGGTGCTCGGCACCGTGAACCGCAGCGGCTTGGCGTTCCGGTCCTTCTTGGCCTGCTTCCACATCGTCATCCAGCCGTCGTAGAGGGGCTGGTTCTCGGTGATCGTGGTCCAGTCGTTGAACTGCTGCACCGCCGCGGCACCCGTGAAGTTGCCGGAGCCCTGCATCGCGATCCACCTCGTCGCGCCCGAGCGGCTCACCAGCATCAGCTTGGAGTGCATCGCGCCGCCCTTGCCGCGACACGTCGAGGAGCACGTGCGGATCCAGCTGCGCAGCTGCTTGGGCCGGTCGGCGTTGCCCTTCGCGAGCGCCCTGCGCAGCGTCGGGTAGGACCGCCCGGGGCCCTGGCTCCTCGCCAGCCCGCGGGACATGATGATCTGCACCGAGACACCGCGCTTGTGGGCGTTGACGAACACCTTCGCCAGCCGCGGCGAGTCGAAGTTCCAGGTCATCAGCCGGATCGACTCCCCCGCCGGGACGTTCTTGACCGTCTTGACGATCCGCCGCTGGATCTTCGTCTTCTTCCTGGCACTGCGGAACGGGTGGTTGAAGACGATCCCCGGCTTCACGACGTACGCCGGGTCGGGGGCGGCCTGCGCCGCCGGCGTACGCCCGGGCCCGGCCACCAGCAGTGCCGCCGCGAGCAGCACCGCGAGCGCCACCGCCACCAACCCCCGCGTCGTACCGACCGTCGACCTGTCCCACACGAACCGCACGATTCCCCACTCTCCTGGTGTCCCGAGGCCTTCCTCCGTAGAGCGTCGGGACCGGGGAATCCGTTACACGTCAGCCCTCCAGCAGCCGGTCGATCTCTGCGAGGACACCCTTGCGGTTCTTGCCGGCGACCTCGCGCTCCCGCAGCCGCCGGAGGTCGTCGGCACCGAGTCCGGCCAGCCGGGGCTTCACCTGCGCCACGGTGAGGGCGTGGAGGTCGGGGAGCACGAGGGGGTCGACGTTGTCGGGGACCGCGGCCGCAGCCGGGGCGGGCTCGGGATCGGGATCGGGACGCCGACGGTTCGGGCGCAGCTGGGGCGGGATCGGCACCTTCGGGACGGGCAGCCTCGGGACAGGCACCTTCGGGACCGGCACCTTCGGGGGTTGCTGGCGCACGGTGTCGAGCACCTGCAGCAGTGCCTGCGAGTAGGCCTTCCCGGTGCTGACCAGCTGGCCGAGCAGGTGGTCGGCCTCGGCGCGGGTCAACGAACCGCGCGAGACGAGGTCGTCCATCAGCCCCTGCAACCGGGTCATCTGGATCGTGACGCTGTGCTCGAGAGCGCCGTGCAGCGCCCGCAGGTTGCGCCCGACGAGGTCAGCCGGCTTCCCGGTCCGTCCCATGCTCTCCTCCAGCGGTTCACGCCCTCCCTCCAGCAGGGTAGGGCGCCGCCGTCCCCGATATCCAGTGGCGACGCAGGCGGACGGCGCCGCACACTGGCCGACTGTGCCCCGTGCCCGTCCCCGACCGAACCGAAGGTGGTGAACATGACCGACATCGACGCTCTCGACCTGCTCGCCGAGACGCCCTCCCCTGCCCTCCGGCTGCTCGCCACCGCGATCGACCGCGAGTTCGCGCGCCGCGAGGAGAGCGCTCCCTCGCCCTACGACCACGCCGCCGCACAGCTCGGTGTCGGCGTCACCGACCTCGTGGTGCTCACCGAGGTGCTGGAGCCGCCGGTCGCCCACGCGGTCGGCCACTGGCTCTTCGAGGCCCAGCTGCGCTGGAGCGCCGAGCACGTCGGCGCCTTCCCGACCCGGCCGGCGACCTCGGAGACCGTGCCGGGTGCACGTGGAGACGTCCGCGCGTTCAACGCGGTCACGATGACGCTGTCGGCCGGGACGCTGGCCGGCGTGCCCGTCGTCGTGCGGCTCGTCCCCGACCGTTTCAGCCCCGAGGTCGAGCTGATCGGCCGGACCCGCGACGCTGACGGGCTCCCCGACGTGCTCGACGGCTTCCTGCGCCGCTGCCGCACCACCGACTCGCCGTACCGCCAGGGCACCTACCGGCTCACCACCGGCAACCGCGGACTGGTCCTCGAGCGGTGGACTCCACCGGCCGCCTCACGCGACCTGCTCAAGCTCGACCCGGGCGTGTGGCACACCGTCGACCGCAGCGTGCACCGCGTGCTGGAGCTCGCACCCGACCTGGCAGCACGCGGGCTCGGGACCAGCACCGGGCTGCTGCTCGTCGGTCCACCGGGCACCGGCAAGACCCAGCTCGGCACGGTGGTGGCCCGCGAGCTGCACGGTACGACGACCGTCCTGGTGCCCGACACCTACGTCACCGAGCACTACCTGACCGAGCTCTTCGGCCTGGCCGCCGACCTGTCGCCCTGCCTGATCCTGATGGACGATCTCGACCTGATCGCGGGCGAGCGCGGGCAGACCAACCCGCACCGGCTGCGCGAGTTCCTCAACGTGATGGACGGCGGGCTCGCCGACCGCAGCGGTGTCGTGGTCATCGCGTCCACGAACGACCACCGCAAGGTCGACAAGGCAGCGCGCCGCTCGTCGCGCTTCGACACGGTCGTCAGGATGGAGGCGCCGGGCGTCGAGGGCCGACTGGCGATCCTCGGGCGCTACCTGGCCTGGTGCACCACCCCGCTCGACCTTCCGGCGGTGGCACGGGCCACCGAGGGCGCGACCGGCGCGGACCTCAAGGAGCTGGTGCGGGCCACGGTCCTCGAGACGCAGGATGCGGTGACCACCGAGGCCCTGCTGGCGCAGGCAGCCGAGGGCGGCTGGCGGCCCTCGGCCCAGGAGGCCGGGCACTACCTGTGATCGCTCGGGTCGGCGCTGAGGCGGTCGTCATTCAGTCATAGGCCGCCTCCACCTCCCAGCTGCCGGGTGCGCGCCAGCACAGCAGCCAGGCCCGTCCGTCCACGCCGACCACCTGGAACCGGGCGGCCCGCCCCGAGCCGGCACCCGAGCCCGCCAACCACCACCCCTCGTCGACCGGCCACGGCCCGGCCCAGGAGGCGACGGGGCACCAGTGCCGCCCGAGCCGGATCCTCCACGGCTCGCCGGTCACCAGTCCGCGTGCGGTGACCGCGACAGGGACCGAGGCCTCGTCGACGACCTCGGCCTCGAGCGGCGTGGCGAAGACCCGGCTCGGTGCGGGCCCGGGGATCCGGCCGGGCCAGGGGCGCTCGACCGGGCGCAGCCCGACCGGCCGCTCGCCCCAGGGAACCAGGGCCTGGCGGTCGGCGGCACCGCGGCCGCCCTGGAGGACCGGGACCCGGACGGCGTCGTACCCGACCATCGCCTGGACCCGGGCGACGCCGCGCACCACCTGCTCCTCCGCGCCGCCACCCCACAGCCCGTCGGCGTGGTCGCCCGCCGGCTCGACGACGTCGGGCAGGAAGCGGACGAGGGTGACCGCGGAGGTGATGGTCTCGCCGGTGCCCTTGCGGCTGCGCAGCCCCGAGGAGGCCATGCCGGCCTGGAGCTGCCAGTGCACCCGGTCGACGAGGTCGCGGGAGGTGAAGCAGCGCGGGTGCAGCCAGGTCCGGGCGGAGACACCCTCCTCGAACTCGGCCTCGATGCGCACGGAGGTCGCCACCAGCTGCCGGTCGGCCAGTCCGGCGACGAACCGCTCGGCGGTGGTGCGGACGCTGAAGGTGACCGCCTCGGCGGAGTCCAGCGGGGGCTCGAAGGCGATCTCGCAGGCCAGCTCGGGCGGTGGGGTGCGCGAGGCAAGCCGGGTCACCTCGCGGCCCTGCACCCGTCGCCACACGTCGGTGCCGTAGCTGCCGAACCGGTTGGCGACCTCGCCGGCACCGAGCCGGGCGAAGTCGGCGAGCAGCACCAGCCCGAGCCGGCGCAGGAGGTCGGCGAGCTCGGCACCCTCCGGCCCGTCGTCGGCGAGGACGGTGACGGGCAGGCCGCGCAGGAACTCCGCCGAGGAACCCGAGGGGACGGAGAGGCAGGACTGGGGCGGCGCCTCCCGCGCGGCACGCTCGGCGGTGTAGAGGTCGTCGGCGGCACCGAACCGGCTGTCCCAGACCCCCGCCTCGACGAGGTGCTCGGCGAGGACCGCCGCCGCGGCCTCCTCCCCACCGATCCGCTCGTCCTGGCCACCGCTCCCACGGCGGGCGAAGTACCGCCCCGGAGCGGGGACGGCGAGCAGGCCGGGCCGCAGCGGCGCCACCCCGGGCCGCACCGCCTCGACGGCGGCCAGCACCGGTTCGAACCACCGGGCGTCGCGGTCGGGGTTGGCGTCGAGGAGCACCACCTCGGGACAGCGTGCCTGGGCATCGCGGCGCCGGTGGCCGCGCCGGACGCCCTCCGCCCGGGCGGCGGCGTTGCACACCACCACCTTGTTGTTGGCCAGGACGACCGCCGGCGCAGCGACGTCGGCGGGCGGGGCATCGTCGGGCATCGCGTCGACCCGTTCGAGCAGCGCCGCGGTCACCGACCAGTCCGGGCACCAGAGCACCATCGTCCGCATCAGAGCACCACGTCCGCCCGCACCGGCATCCGTCCGCCACCGCTCGCGACGAGCGTGGCCCGCCGCTCACGGAGCCGTCCGCGACCGTGGCCGATGCCGTCCCAGGTCACCTGCTCCGCGCTGATCCGCGCCTCGCAGCGGGGCCACTCCCCCTGCACGACGAGCACCGCCGACCTGGCCCGCAGCCGGGCCTCGAGGAGCGAGGCGGACTTCGCGTCGACCCCGCCGGGCGGGCGGAGCACCACGACCTTGAGCACGTCGACCAGAGCGGCGGTCACCTCGAGCCAGTGCTCCCCCGGCGTGGGGACGAGGACCGTGCGCCCGAGCACGATCCCGCGCTGCTGGGCGGCCTCGGCGCCGAAGTCGTCCCAGCCCGCGAACCCGACCCACTCCCCGGCCTGCGAGGCACCGGCAGCCAGCGCCATCCCGAGGCTCGCCGAGTCGACGCCGTAGACCCCGCCGGTGCGCAGCTGGACCAGGCCGGCGAGCGCCGGCAGCACCGGCACCAGCAGCCGGGTCGGACCGCCCTCGAGCGCTGCGATCCGCCCGCGCAGCCGGTCGACCACAGCACGCGGGTCGTCGATCTCGAGGGGGCGAACACTCACCACTCCATGTTCGAACATCTGTTCGAACAAAGCAAGTGGCGCGTCCTCGGGAAGGCCGGTCGGAAGAGTTTCACCGGCCGGCCGGTGAAACTGGCGCTTGGACGAGGATGCATCCTCGGTCCAGCGCTAGTTTCGTCGTCCAAGCCGATCAGTCATCCACAGGCCCCGAGGCGACGTACGACGCCATCCACAGGCGCGGAGGGCGCCCCGAGCGCCAGACCCAGAATCAGGGCAGGCTCCCGGCATGCTCGAGCACCTCATCGACGCCCACGGGATCCTGCTACGTCGCGATGCCATCGCCGCCGGCTCGACGGACACCGCACTGAAGCGTGCGGTGCGCGCCGGGTTCCTGGTGCGGATCCGCCAGGGCGTCTACGTGCTCCGCAGCATCTGGGAGGACGCGGACCCGGTCGCTCGACACCGGCTGCTCCTCGAAGGAGCTCGCCAGCTGTACGACGACAACGTGGCCGCTTCCCACGTCAGCGCCTGCATCGAGCAGGGAGGGCCTGCCTGGGGGCTCGACCTCACCTCGGTCCACTTCACGAGCCTGTACGGCAGGGGCGAGAGGTCCGCGGCCCTGGTCGTCCATCACCGCGGAGAACTCCTCGTCAACGACCTCACGCGCGACGAGCGGGGCTGGCTGACGGCCCCGACTCGCTCCGCCCTGGACACCGCTACGATGACCGACCTCGAACCGGCCGTGGCTGTTCTCGACTGGTACGTCCAAGCAGGTCTCACCACGCTGGACGCACTGTTCGAGACGTACGAGCACCGAATGAGAGCCTGGCCGGACTCGCTCCGCCTCCGCCACGTCCTCGGTCTGGCGGACGGCAGAGCCGAGTCCGTGGGCGAGACGCGAACCCGACTCATGCTCCGCGTCGCGCGCGTGCCAGCGCCGATCGCTCAGTACGAGATCCGTCATCCGAGCGGACGCCTGGCAGGACGGGTCGACTTCGCCTGGCCCGAGCTCAAGGTGATGCTCGAGTTCGACGGCATGGTCAAGTACCACCGGTTCCGCCGTCCCGCCGAGACCATCGAGCAGATGGTGATCCGGGAGAAGCAGCGCGAGGACACACTCCGTGAGCTGACCGGCTGGGTCATGATCAGGATCACCTGGGCCGACCTCGCTCGACCCGAGGCCACCGTCGCACGCATCCTGCGCGCGATGCGCCTGGCAGCCTGAGCGCCCCTCCAGCCACATCTGAGACACCGGGTGAACGAAACTCGCGCTTGGACGAGGAAGCTTCCTCGTCCAAGCGCGAGTTTCACCGGCCGGCCGGTGAAACTGACATCTCAGGCGGTGCCGTACACCGGCTCCGGCGCAGGCGCCTCGGCCAGCAGGTCCCGGAGAGCGGGACCGACCTTCTCGGCCTCCCAGCGCGAGCCGTTGTCGCGCGAGGGGCCGTGGGTCCAGCCGTTCTCGACCGTGATGACCGAGCCGTCGATCTCGATGACTCGACCGGTCACGTCACCGGCCTCCTCCGAGGCAAGCCACGCCACGACGGGCGAGTTGTCCTCGGGCAGCGCCATCGCGGAGGTGTCGAAGGCACCCTCGGTCATCCGGGTCTTGGCGACCGGGGCGATCGCGTTGACGGTGACGCCGTACCGGCCCATCTCCACGGCGGCGACCAGGGTCATCCCGGCGATGCCCGCCTTGGCGGCGGAGTACGTCGTCTGGCCGAGCGAGCCCTGGAGGCCGGCGCCCGAGGAGGTGTTGATCACGCGGGCCGCGCGCTGGCGACCCTCCTTCGCCTCGGCGCGCCAGTAGGCGCCCGCGTGGCGCAGCGGGGCGAAGTGGCCCTTGAGGTGCACGCGCACGACGGCGTCCCACTCCTCCTCGCTGGTGTTGACCAGCATCCGGTCTCGCAGGAAGCCCGCGTTGTTGACCAGGATGTCGAGGCCACCGAAGGTGTCGATCGCCTGCTGGACCATGGCCTCGGCGGCGGCGAAGTCGGCGACGTCCGCGCCGTTGACGACCGCCTGGCCGCCCATCGCCTCGATCTCGGCGACGACCTGGTGCGCGGGCGACTCGTCGGTGCCCTCACCCGCCGCCGACACGCCGAAGTCGTTGACGACCACCTTGGCGCCGTGGCGCGCCAGCTCGAGCGCGTGCGCGCGTCCGATGCCTCGTCCGGCACCGGTCACGATCGCGACCCGGCCCTCCAGCAACCTGCTCACTTCGGTCTCCTCTACGACGTCGGTTCGTCTGCTCCTCGTCCACTCGGACTCGGGACAGGACACACAATACCAAGCAAATGCTTGGTAGCATGGCGGCATGACAGTCACCAGCGAGTTGCGGCCCGACGGGATCCGCGTCGTCACGATGAACGCTCCCCCGGTCAACGCCCTCACCGTCCAGGGCTGGTTCGACGTGGCAGCAGCCCTCGACGAGGCCAGCGCCGACATGGCGACCAAGGTCGTCGTGCTCCGCGCGGAGGGCAAGGGCTTCAACGCCGGCGTCGACATCAAGGAGATGCAGAACACCACCGGGTTCGACGCCCTCCTCGGTGCCAACAAGGGCTGCTTCGCCGCCTTCAAGGCTGTCTACGAGTGCTCGGTCCCCGTCGTCGCGGCCGTCAACGGCTTCTGCGTCGGTGGCGGCGTCGGCCTGGTCGGCAACGCCGACATCGTGGTCGCGAGCGACGACGCGTTCTTCGGCGTGCCCGAGGTCAACCAGGGCGCCCTCGGCGCCGCGACCCACATGGCCCGCCTCGTCCCCCAGCACATGATGCGCACCCTGTACTTCACCGCGCGCACCATCCCCGCCAAGGACCTGGTCCAGTTCGGATCGGTGCTCGAGGTCGTGCCGCGCGAGGACCTGCTCGACGCCGCGCTGAAGGTCGCCGGCGAGATCGCCGCCAAGAACACCAAGGTGATCCGTGCCGCCAAGGAGGCGCTCAACGGGATCGACCCGATCGACGTCAACAAGTCGTACCGCTGGGAGCAGGGCTTCACCTTCGAGCTCAACCTGATGGGTGTCAGCGACGAGCTGCGCGACGACTTCGCCGGCACCGAGAAGGCCAAGGGGGCCTGATGAGCAGCAACCGCAAGCCGCGCGACAAGCGGATGTCGATCGAGGAGGTCGTCGGCAGCCTCGAGAGCGGCATGACCATCGGCATCGGCGGCTGGGGTCCGCGGCGCAAGCCGATGGCCCTGGTCCGCGCGATCTACAACTCCGACCTCACCGACCTCACGATCGTCAGCTGGGGCGGCGCCGACGTGGGCCTGCTGGCGCGCGCGGGCAAGATCCGCAAGCTGGTCTACGCCTTCGTCTCGCTGGACTCGGTCCCGCTCGAGCCGAACTTCCAGCGCGCCCGCCAGTCGGCGTCGATCCCGGAGGTCGTCGAGCTCGACGAGGGCATGTTCCAGACCGGCCTTCGTGCCGCCGCGCAGCGTCTGCCCTTCCTCCCGATGCGCGCCGGCCTCGGCTCCGACGTGCTGGTCAACAACTCGTGGATCAAGACGGTCACCAGCCCGTACGACGAGGGCCACGGTCACGAGGAGCTCGTCGCGGTGCCCGCGCTTAAGCTGGACGTCGCCCTGGTGCACCTCAACCGCGCCGACCAGCACGGCAACGCGTCCTACCTCGGGCCGGACCCGTACTTCGACGACCTGTTCGCCATGGCCGCCGACAAGACGTACCTGAGCGTCGAGGAGGTCGTCGACACCGCCGGCCTCACCGTCGACACGCCGGTCCAGCGGCTGCTGCTCAGCCGGATGATGGTCAGCGGCGTCGTCGAGACGCCCAACGGCGCGCACTTCACCACCTGCACGCCGGACTACGAGCGCGACGAGAGGTTCCAGCGCGCGTACGCCGCCGCCGCGTCCGGCTCCGACGAGGACTGGCAGGCGTTCCACGACCGCTTCCTCGCGGGCGACGAGGCGTCGTACCAGGCAGCCGTCCAGGCCTTCACCGAGGAGAACGCCAAGTGAGCGACTACACCCGCGCCGACGTCTGCGCCGCTGCGATCGCGGACGCCTTCAGCGAGGACGGCGAGATCTTCGCCAGCCCGATGGGCCTGCTGCCGACGCTCGGCGTCCGGCTGGCCCGGCTGACCTCCAACCCCGACCTGGTCATCAGCGACGGCGAGTCGGTGTTCCTCGGCGGCACCCCGCCGCTCGGCGGCAAGGACGTCGTCGAGGGCTGGATCCCCTTCCGCCGCGTGTTCGACGTCGTCGCCTACGGCAAGCGCCACGTGATGATGGGCGCCACCCAGGTCGACCGCCACGGCAACCAGAACATCTCCGCGATCGGCCCGTTCGCCCAGCCCAAGCGCCAGCTGCTCGGCTCGCGCGGCGCCCCGGGCAACACGGTCAACAACCGCACGTCGTACTGGGTCCCGAAGCACTCCTCCCGGGTCTTCGTCGAGCAGGTCGACATCGTCTCCGGCGTCGGCCCGGCGCGCGCCGAGTCCGCCGGCACCGCTGCCTCACGCTTCAACGACATCCACCGGATCGTCAGCAACCTCGGCGTCCTCGACATGGGCGGCGCCGACCACACCATGCGGCTCGTCTCGGTCCACCCGGGCGTGACCGTCGACGAGGTCGTCGCGGCCACCGGGTTCGCCCTCGAGGTGCCGGCCGAGGTGCCGGTGACCCGCGAGCCGTCGTACGAGGAGCTGCTCCTCATCCGCGAGATGCTGGACCCGAAGGGTCTTCGCTTCAAGGAGGTCCCCAATGATTGACCAGCAGATCCGTACGCCGTTCACCGACCTGGTCGGCGTCCCCCACCCGGTGGTGCAGACCGGCATGGGCTGGGTCTCCGGCCCGCGCCTGGTGTCCGGGACCGCCAACGCCGGCGGACTCGGCATCCTCGCCTCGGCGACGATGACCTTCGCCGAGCTCGAGGCCGCGATCATCGAGGTCAAGGGCCGCACCGACAAGCCCTTCGGCGTCAACCTGCGCGCCGACGCCGGCGACGCCGCCGACCGCTGCCAGCTGCTGATCGACCACGGCGTGAAGGTCGCGTCCTTCGCGCTGGCCCCGAAGCCCGAGCTGATCGCGAAGCTCAAGGAGCACGGCATCGTCGTGATGCCCTCCATCGGCGCGGCCAAGCACGCGGTCAAGGTCGCCTCGTGGGGCGCCGACGCCGTGATGGTCCAGGGCGGCGAGGGCGGTGGCCACACCGGTGCCGTCCCGACCACCCTCCTGCTCCCGACCGTCCTCGACGCCGTCGACATCCCGGTCATCGCCGCGGGCGGCTTCTTCGACGGCCGGGGCCTGGCCGCGGCGCTGTCGTACGGCGCCGCCGGTGTCGGCATGGGCACCCGCTTCCTGCTCACCCGCGACTCCGCGGTCCCGCAGGCGGTCAAGGAGCTGTACCTGTCGAAGGGCCTCTCCGACACGATCGTCACGACCAAGGTCGACGGCATGCCCCACCGGATGCTGCGCACGGACCTCGTCGAGTCGCTCGAGGAGACCTCCGCCGTACGCCGTCTCGGGCCCACCGCCCGGCGCACCCTGGAGTTCAAGAAGTCCTCCGGGATGTCGTGGACCCAGCTGCTCAAGGACGGCCGCTCCATGAAGAAGGCGCAGGGCCGCACCCTGGGTCAGATGGCACTCGCCGCCAACACCCCGACCATGCTGCGCGCTGGCCTGGTCGAGGGCGACACGTCCGCCGGCGTGCTCGCCAGCGGCCAGGTCGTGGGCGTGATCGACGACCTGCCGTCGTGCGAGGAGCTGATCGAGCGGATCGTCGTCGAGGCGGCTGGCGAGCTGAAGCGGGCGTCGTCGTACGTCGTGTGACGACGTGCTGATGTCATGACGCCGAGGGCGCGACTGGTCAGTCCGGTCGCGTCCTCGCTGCCTCGTGCTGCATCCGACGCTCGTGGAGGCGCTGCTCGGCCTCGGGCAGGAACTCGAGGCAAGGCGCGTCACTGGCCGGGTGCTGCTCCTTGAGGTGGAAGACCCAGCGGTCCATCGCGGCCATGAACCCGTTGTCGGTGCCGGGGCGGTAGGCCGACCACGGTCGGTGCCCCTTGGCCGTGCACTCCGAACAGCTGATCTTGTAGACGAACTGGTCGTCGGCGCCTACCTCGATCCGCACCCGTGCCAGCGGGCCGGCCTGCATCGCGGCCTTGCGCTCGCGCGCGGATCGACTCGCCACCATCTGCCCACCTCATCTCGTTCCGATCGCCGAGCCTAACGACCCGCTCGGCGAGGTGTCGGACCACTCCCCTAGGGTCGATCAGGTGAGCCGCCGATGAGCAAGATGGACGCAGTACGCGCGATGCGCGAAGCCCGCTACGCCGAGGCCCAGGCCCGTGCGGGCCGCCCCGCACCGACCTCGCGGGCCGCCAAGCCTGCCAAGGCCGAGCCGGCGAAGGCGACCCCATCGAAGGCACCGGCCAAAGCCGCGCCGGCGGCAGCGGAGACGGACGACGGCGCGCTGTGCGGCCACCGCAACATCAGCGGGCGCACCTGCACCCGCGAGCGTGGACACGCAGCCAAGTCGCACCGCTACTCGTAGGACACGCCGCGCAACGGCTCTGTCGTGGGTCTTGTCCTGCGCTCGCCGCATGGGCGTGGCCACGAGCCCCCGCTGGGACGATCGAGCGGCGAGAGGTTCACCCGGGAGTACCCGGCCTGCGTACCCTCACAGTCCGTCACGGACCCGACAAGGTGCGCCTTGTGCAGGGACTGGTCAGTCCAGCGAGCGCTGGTAGGCCCACTCCCGGCCCATGACCCGGTAGCCGAGAACCTCGTTCACGCCGATCATGTGGTCGTTCGACTCGGCGTTCCAGGTGTCGATCCGCGCAAGCCCCGGCTCGGCCTCGGCGAGCCAGCGGAGCATGCCGATCTTGAGCAGCAGCCCCAGCCGGTGGCCGCGGTGCGGTCGGGTGACCGTCGTGTCGTCCTGCTGGCCCCAGGCGGGGTCGGCGGCGAGCACACCGACGCACGTCTGGCCGGCCAGCTCACCGGACGGCAGGTGGCGGGCGACGAGCCGGTACTGCCGGAAGCCCCGGGCCGCCCAGCCCACCTCGTAGGCACGCATCCGCACGGGCGTGAACACCTCGTCCTCGTAGTCGAGGTCGTCGGTCGGGGCGTCGTTGATCGAGCTCGCCATGGCGGCGAGGTCGTCGAGGCGGTCCTCGGGGGTCGGCGTGGGCCAGCGCTCGAGGGCGTAGTCGGCGGCGTGGGTCAGCGCGTCGTCGTACCTCTTCGCGAGGTCGGCCCGGTCGATGTCGGCGAGCAGCTGGCGCCGGTTGATCGCAGCGAGGCGCCGCTCGAAGCCATGGCGTGCGGCGAACCCGTCGCCGGCCACGCTCTCCCAGGCCTCGGTCATCAACAGGGTGCGCCCTCGACGTCGCGCCTCGGCGTGGAGCACGTCGAGCAGCGCTGTGCCGTGGCCGCGCCGACGGTGGTCGGGGTGCACGCCGAGGGTGAGGAAGGCGAGGTCGTGGTTGTCGTACTCACTGGTCGCGATCGAGCCCCAGGCGACGACGGTGCCGTCCACCCGCAGCAGGTACGGCGACTCCGGCTCGCCGTCCCAGCCGTGCCGGAAGCGCGCGTCGGCCTGCGCCAACGAGTCCGGCATGGCCCAGGGCGCGTCGGCAGCCCTGATCGCGTCGGTCAGGCCGGTCCAGGCGAGGAGGTCCTCGCGATCGTCGGGACCGAAGGGGCGGATGTCCATGGCACCAGCCTCCGATGCGGCCGGCGCCGGTGCCACTGGATATCCTGAGGCCGTGAACCAGACGTCGCCGCAGGGGTCGAGCCCGAGCGCAGCCGCCCCCCGCCGCCGTCACCTGATGGACCCGAACGCGCCTCGCAAGGCACCGGACCCCAAGGACATCGAGCGCCTCCAGCGCGTGCAGCGCCGAGTGGTCTCGGTGCTGGTCATCACCACGATCTTCCACCTCTCGGCGGGCTTCGTGATCGCGGCCGACCACGTCGCCGCGGACCGGACCGACGCCCGGATCGGCCTCAACGTCATCGCTGCGGCGTTCATGGTCGGCGGCATCGCGGCCACGCTCGTCATCAACGGCCGCTCCTGGCGCTCGCCCTGGCTGCTGCTGGGCCTGGTCCCGGCGATCGTCGGCATCTGGTGGACGGTGCTCTGAGCACCGCCCACCGCCGGGCTCACGCCTCGGCGACGTAGCCGTGGAACACGGCCTCGACGTTGTTGCCGTCGAGGTCGCGGACGAACACCCCGTAGTAGCCGGGGTGGTACTCCGGCCAGTGCCGCGGCTCGTGCAGCACCTCGACGCCCGCCGCGACGGCTGCCTCGTGGAAGGCGTGCACGGCCGCGACGTCTGCGGCCTTGAACGCGACGTGGACCTCGCGCTGCGGCGGCATGTCGGCGTAGCTGCTCAGCCAGAAGGCGGGGTCGCCCTCCGGCCCGTAGCCCACGGCGACGTCGTAGTCGAGGACCCGCCCGTAGCCGAGAGGGGCGAGGACCTGGTCGTAGAAGGTCTTGGACGCGGCGAGGTCGGCGCAGTTGATGCCGAGGTGATCGATCATGCGCCCATCGAAGCAGTCCGGTCCGACACTCGTCCTCAGGTACGACCGTCCGCGGCCGATCGGTTCGGCATGCAGCACACGGACGTCCAGCCCGACCTGCATCCGACGGTCCTGCAGACGGTGGCGCTGACCCTGCGGCCGACCGCCGGCGACCCGGTGGCACTGGAGACGAAGGTGCTCGACCTCGAGCCGCAGCCCGACGGGTCGACCACGCTGGTCGTCGCCTGTCCGGTCGGCCTGGACCCCCACGAGCACCACTTCGACGTCACCCTGGCGTGGACCTACCCGCTCGGACGCATGGAGTGCCCGGTGAGCACCCGACCCGGCCGGCGGGCCTACGGCGAGGTCTGGCTGCTCCGCCCGAGCTCACCGCCCGCACGCCTGCAGCAGCGCTCGTTCTTCCGCGCCCGGATCTCGATGCCGGTGCTGCTGCGCTGGACGCCGGAGGTCGAGGAGACCTCGGCGGACGCTGCCCCCGACCAGCCCGAGCACCCCGAGCACCCCGAGCACCCCGAGCACCTCGAGCTCCTCGGCGTGGTCGTCGACGTCAGCGAGGGCGGTCTGCTGGCGACCGTCCGCACCGAGCCGCCGCCCGTCGGGACGAGTGTCGAGGCGACGACCCGGATCGACGGCGACAACCTGGTCCAGGAGGCCCGGGTGGTGCGCCACGTCCGCTTCGCCAGCGGCGGGCTCGGCGTCGCGATCGCCTTCGTGGACCCGAGCGTGCACGGTGACCGGATCCGGCGGCTGGTCTTCGAGACCGAGCGCCGCCGACGCCGGCGCCGCTGACCCGGGCCCCGGCGAGACCGGTCTCAGCGCACCTCGCAGTCGACCGGGTCCTTGCACTCGCGCAGCGGGTGGTCCTCGATCACCTCGCCCGCGGCGTCGTAGGCGATCACCCGGGCCAGGGGCCCCGCGACCTCGCCGTAGAACATCGACTCGCCGGGGACCAGGGTGCCGGCCAGCACGGTTCCCTCCACGCGGGTGCCGTCGGTCCCGATGAACACCGCCCGCGCGACATCGGTGCCGTCCAGGCCCGCGATCCCGAGCGTGCCGTCCGCTCCGTCGACGGAGGCGCGCGTCGTGAACACCTCCATCGGGGCGCCCGGCTCGAGGAACCGCTCGGTGCCCATCCCCCACTGGTAGGCCCAGGCGTCACCCTGGCGCGTCACCACCGCCGGGTGGCAGGTCTCGCCCGCGGGCGGGTCTGCGGCGCCCTCGGTCGTGACGCAGCCGAGGTACTGCGGCCCGAGGTCGACCCCGACGCCGGTGAGGTCGGTCGTACCGACGGGATAGCCGGTCTCCTCGTCGCCCTGGTCCTTCTCGAGAGCCTCGGTGCCGTCGTACAGCCAGGCCGGGACGTCCTTGCGCTTGAACATGGTCACCCCCGCGTAGCTCTCCTCGGGCAGCGCGACGGCCTGCCCGTGGACCTGAGCCGGCATGTCGGGGCCGAGGCCACGCGCGCCGGGCGCGGGGATCGAGACCATCGTCGGCGAGACCTGCTGCGCACCGGGGATCTCGGTCAGCGCGCGCCGGGCGAGGTCGGAGAGCCCGGCCCGAGCCGACGCAACGACCTTGGGAGGCCCGGCCGGGTCGGCGGCGCGCTCGGTGCCGCCCGTGACCGCCACCGCGACGACGGTGACGAGCGCCGCGCCGGCGACCACGCTGCCGGCCGTACCGGCGCGCCGCAGCCGGCGGCGACCGCGCCCCCGGCGGCGGATCAGGTCCAGGTCGGGGCCGGGCCCGGACGGCCCGTGCCCGGTCAGCAGCTGCTCCAGCTCGGCGACGGTTCGATCGCTCACAACGCACCCCTCAGCTCGTCGGTGTCCTCGGTGATCGACACCCGCAGCTTCGCGAGCGCGCGCGACAGCGCGCTCTTGACGGTGCCCGGAGCGATGCCGAGCTCGGCCGCGACCGCGGCCTCGCTCAGGTCGCAGTAGTGGCGCAGGACCACCACCCGCCGCTCGCGCTCGCTCAGCCCGGCGAGCAGGCGCACGACCTGGTCGCGGTCCTCGACCGTCGCCGCGGACGTGGACCCGCCCGCCGTCGGTACGACGGCCAGCGCGGCGTCCCCGACCTCCACGACCCGCTTGCGGCGCAGGCGGTCGACGTTGAGGTTGAGCAGCACGCGCCGCGCGTACGCCGGCGCGTCACCGGCCCGCACCCGGCTCCACGAGGAGTAGGTGCGGACCAGTGCCGCCTGCGCGAGGTCCTCGGCGAGATGGTGGTCGCCCGTCAGCAGGTAGCCGATCCGGTGCAGCCGTGGCCACGCCGTCGTCGCGAACTCGTCGAACGCGTCGTCACGCTGGTTGCGCATCGCGGCTCCTTTCAGGTGTCACCCTCCCTTACGCAGGGAGGGGACCCCGGGGTTCCGCGGTGACGCGCAGGGATTTCAGAGACGCTCGATGATGGTGACGTTGGCCTGGCCGCCGCCCTCGCACATGGTCTGCAGGCCGTAGCGGCCGCCGGTGCGCTCGAGCTCGTTGAGGAGGGTGGTCATCAGGCGGGCCCCGGTGGCGCCGATCGGGTGTCCGAGGGCGATGCCTCCGCCGTTGACGTTGACCTTCTCGTGCGGCGCGCCGGTCTCCTTCATCCAGGCCAGCACGACCGAGGCGAAGGCCTCGTTGCACTCGAA
Source organism: Nocardioides kongjuensis (assembly GCF_013409625.1). NCBI lineage: Bacteria > Bacillati > Actinomycetota > Actinomycetes > Propionibacteriales > Nocardioidaceae > Nocardioides > Nocardioides kongjuensis. Next base: position 1,231,838 of record NZ_JACCBF010000001.1, on the reverse strand, counting down.
CAGGTCGATGTCGTCGATCGTCATGCCGGCCTTGGCGAGCGCGTGCTTCGTGGCCGGGATCGGGCCGGTGAGCATCCAGACGGGGTCGTCGCCGCGCACGGACAGGTGCACGATCCGGGCCCGGGGCGTCAGCCCGTGGTCCTTGACGGCCTGCTCGGAGGCGATGAGCACCGCGGCGGAGCCGTCGCAGATCTGCGAGGCGACGCCGGCGGTGATCCGGCCGCCGGGGGCGAGCGGCTCGAGCCCGGCCATCTTCTCCAGCGAGGTGTCGCGCGGGCACTGGTCGGTGTCGAAGACGCTGCCGTCCTCCAGGACGTACGGCGCGATTTCGCTCGCGAACCGGCCCTCGGCGATGGCCGCCTTGGCCCGCTCGTGCGAGGCCAGCGCGAACCTCTCCATGTCCTCGCGGGACACGTCCCACTTCTCCGCGATCATCTCGGCCGAGCGGAACTGGCTGACCTCCTGGTCGCCGTACCGCTTGATCCAGCCCGGGGACTCCGCGAACGGCGTGGTGAAGCCGTACTGCTGGCCGACCATCATCGCGGCCGAGATCGGGATGGCGCTCATGTTCTGCACGCCGCCGGCGACGACGAGGTCCTGGGTGCCGGACATGACGCCCTGTGCCGCGAAGTGCACGGCCTGCTGGGACGAGCCGCACTGGCGGTCGATGGTGACACCGGGGACGTGGTCGGGCAGGCCCGCGACCAGCCAGGCGGTGCGGGCGATGTCGCCGGCCTGCGATCCGATGGTGTCGCAGCAGCCCAGGATCACGTCGTCGACCGCACCCGCGTCGATCCCGGTGCGCTCGACGAGGGCGGCGAGCGAGTGCGCGCCGAGGTCGGCGGAGTGGACCCCGGCGAGCGCGCCACCGCGCTTGCCCACCGCGGTGCGGACCGCGTCGACGATGTAGGCCTCAGCCATGACAGGACTCCTTGCGTAGAGGGGTGGACGAGCTCAGGCGTGCTGGCTGCTGACGGAGATGACCTCGCCCGTCAGGTACGACGAGTAGTCGCTCGCGAGGAAGACCATCACGTTGGCGACCTCCCACGGAGCGGCGGCGCGGCCGAAGGCCTCGCGCTGCTTGAGCTCGACGAGCAGCTCGGGCGAGGTCACCTTCTCGAGGAACGGGTGCATGGCCAGCGAGGGCGAGACCGCGTTGACGCGGATGCCGTGGGGCGCGAGGTCGAGCGCGGAGCAGCGGGTCAGCGCCATCACTCCGGCCTTGGCGGCGGCGTAGTGGGCCTGGCCCTCCTGCGCGCGCCAGCCGATGACGGAGGCGTTGTTGACGATGACGCCCTTCTTGCCGGCGGCGACGAAGCGCTGGCCGACCGCGCGAGTCGCCCGCATGGTGCCGGTCAGGGTGATGTCGATGACCCGGTTCCAGGTCTCGTCGGTGACCTCGAGGATCGAGTCGGTGCCGCCGAGGCCGGCGTTGTTGATCATGACGTCGACGCCGCCGAACTCCTCGGCCGCGTCGAGCAGGGCGGCGATGTCCTCCTCCCTGGTGACGTTGCAGACCAGCTGGCGGACCCGGTCGGCGCCGAACTCGGCGGCCAGCGCCTCCTCGGCCTCGGCCAGGCGACGCTCGTGGGTGTCGCTGAAGACGACCGCCCTGGCACCCTCCTCCAGCGCCCTGCGCACGACGGCCGCACCGATCCCGGCACCGGCGGCGGCGGTCACGACGACCACCTTCCCGGCGAGCAGGTCGTGCCCGGGGACGTAGTCGGGGGTCGGCTGCTCGGGTCGCATCGCAGTCATCCGCGGGGCTCCTTCGGTAGGCCGAGCACGCGCTCGGCGAGGATGTTTCGTTGGATCTCGTCGCTGCCGCCGTAGATCGTGTCAGCACGCGAGAAGAGGAAGAGTCGCTGGTGGTCGTCGAGGTCGTACGACGACCCGCCGCGCGTCAGCAGGCCACCGCGGCCGGCGACGTCCATGGCCACCTCGCCGAGGGTGCGGTGCCAGGTCGCCCACGCCAGCTTGAAGATCGAGCCAGCGCCACCGCCGGCTGCCGAGTCCTGGCCGCCCTCGACGAGCGCCAGCGCGCGCAGGGCGAAGCTGCGGATCACGGCGAGCTCGGTCTTGAGGGCCGCGAGCCGGTCGCGCACGACCGGGTCGTCGATCGAGCCGTTCTCCTTCGCGCGGGCCACCACGGTCTCGAGCTCGCGGGCGAACCCGACGGTCTGGCCGAGGGTGGACACGCCGCGCTCGAAACCGAGCAGGCCCATCGCCACGCCCCAGCCGCGTCCGGGCTCGCCGACCACGAGGTCGCCCGCGGTGCGGGCGCCGGTGAAGAAGACCTCGTTGAACTCCGAGCCGCTGGTGAGCTGCTCGATCGGGCGCACCTCGACGCCGTCCTGGCGCAGCGGCACGAGCAGGAAGGACAGTCCCTGGTGGCGCTGCGACCCAGCCTCGGTGCGAGCGACGACGAAGCACCAGTCGGACAGGTGGGCCAGCGACGTCCAGACCTTCTGCCCGTCGACCACCCACTCGCCGGTCGCCTCGTCGAGGCGGGCACGGGTCTGCACGTTGGCGAGGTCGGACCCGGCGCCGGGCTCGGAGTAGCCCTGCGCCCACAGCTCGCGCACGGCGACGATCTCGGGCAGGAAGCGCTGCTGCTGCTCGGGCGTGCCGAACGCGATCAGCGTCGGGCCGAGGAGCTGCTCGCCGAGGTGGTTGACGCCGGCCGGGGCGTTCGACCGCGCGTACTCCTCGTGGAAGATCACCTGCTGCCACAGGGACAGGCCGCGGCCGCCGTGCTCGGTGGGCCAGCCGACCGCGGTCCAGCCGTGCTCGGCGAGGTGGCGGTTCCAGGCCAGGCGCTCGTCGTGCGCCTCGTGCTCGCGCCCGGGGCCGCCGAGTCCGCGCAGCGCCGCCCACTCGCCGGTCAGGTGGTCGCCGAGCCATTCCCGGATCTCGGCGCGGAAAGCGCGGTCCTCAGGCCCCTCGGTCAGGTTCATGGCTGGTACCCTACCAAGCAAATGCTTGGTTCGGGCAGCGCCCGGGCCTACATTTCGACTGTGACGACCTCCACGCCGATGAGGAACCCGAACTGACATGGATCTCGAACTGAGCGAGTCCGAGCTGGCCTTCCAGGCCGAGGCTCGCGCCTGGCTGGCGGCCAACGTGCCGGCCGAGCCGCTGCCGTCCCTCGACACCGCCGACGGCTTCGTCCTGCACCAGGCCTGGGAGGCGAAGCTCGCCGCAGAGCGCTGGTCGGTCGTGTCCTGGCCGAAGGAGTACCACGGCCGCGAGGCGTCCCTCGTGGAGTGGATCATCTTCGAGGAGGAGTACTACCGGGCCGGCGCACCCCTGCGTGTCTCGCAGAACGGGATCTTCCTCCTCGCCCCGATCATCTTCGAGCACGGCACCCCCGAGCAGCAGGACCGCTTCCTGCCCTCGATGGCGACCGGCGAGCGGGTCTGGGCGCAGTGCTGGAGCGAGCCCGAGGCCGGCTCCGACCTCGCCTCCCTCAAGTCGACTGCCCGTCGTGACGACGAGCGCGGCGGCTGGGTGCTCAACGGGCAGAAGATCTGGTGCTCGCGTGCGGCGCTGGCCCAGTGGGGCTTCGGCCTGTTCCGCAGCGACCCGGAGGCGCAGAAGCACGCCGGCCTCACGTACTTCCTGTTCCCGCTGGACGCCGACGGCGTGACGGTCCGTCCGATCGCTCAGCTCGACGGCGAGGAGGGCTTCGCCGAGGTCTTCTTCGACGACGTCTTCGTGCCCGACGCCGACGTGCTCGGCGCACCGGGCGACGGCTGGCGGGTCGCGATGAGCACGGCCGGCAACGAGCGCGGTCTCTCGCTGCGCTCCCCCGGTCGCTTCACCGCGGCCGCCGACCGCCTGCTCGCGCTGTACGACGAGAAGCCCGACCCCCGCGTGGCCGACCGTGTCGTCGACGCGTGGCTCCGGGCCGAGGCCTACCGCCTCTACACCTGGGGCACCGTCACCAGGCTCAAGGACGGTGGCGACATCGGCGCGGCGGGCTCGGTCAACAAGGTGTGGTGGAGCGAGCTCGACGTCGCCCTCCACGAGACCGCGCTCGACCTGCTCGGCCCCGACGCCGAGCTCGAGTCCCGCTGGCTCGACGGCTACACCTTCTCGCTGTCCGGCCCGATCTACGCCGGCACCAACGAGATCCAGCGCAACATCATCGCCGAGCGGATCCTCGGTCTGCCGCGTGAGCCCAAGGGAGTGCAGAAGTCATGAGGTTCGAGCTCACCACCGACCAGCAGGACTTCGCCGCCTCGCTCGACGCCCTGCTGGCCGCAGCCGACACCGTCACCGCCGCCCGCAGCTGGGCCGAGGGCGACCACGCCGCCGGGCTCAGGCTCTGGGAGCGGCTCGCCGAGCAGGGCCTGACCATGCTCGCCACCGAGGCGTCCCCCGTCGAGGTCTGCGTCGCGTTCGAGGCCCTCGGCCGCCACGCCGTGCCCGGCCCGTGGGTCGAGTCGGCCGCCTACCTGCCCATCGCGCTCGGCGCCGAGGTCGAGGGCGTCGCCACGGTCGCGATGCCCCGTGCGCTCGACGCCGACGTCGCCGACGCGGTCTACGCCGTCGTCGACGGCACGCTGCACGCCGCGACCGCGGGGACCGCCCACACCTCGGTCGACCGCACCCGCCACGTCTTCGACGTCACTCCCGGCGAGGCCGTCGGGCACGGCGACCTCGACGCGGCCTACGACCTCGCGGTGCTCGCCACCGCCGCCCAGCTCCTGGGCGCCGGCGAGCGAGTGCTCGCGGACGCGGTGACCTACGTCAAGCAGCGCAAGCAGTTCGGCCGCGAGATCGGCTCCTACCAGGCCATCAAGCACAAGCTCGCCGACGTGCGGATCGCGCTCGACTTCGCCCGTCCGCTGGTCCACGGCGCCGCGCTGGTCACAGGCTCGACCGGCGAGAGGGCGCGCGCGGTGTCGGCCGCCAAGGTCGCCTGCGCCGACGCGGCGTACCTCGCCTCGCGCACCGGCCTGCAGGTGCACGGCGCGATCGGCTACACCCAGGAGTTCGACCTGAGCGTGTGGATCACCAAGATCCGCGCACTCGTCACCGCCTGGGGCACGCCGGGCGACCATCGCGCCCGCATCCTCCAGACCCTCCGGAGCGCCTGATGCAGTTCGAGCTCAGCGAGGAGCAGGCGGAGCTGGCGGCGACCGTCCGCGGCCTGCTCGACAAGCGCGCCGACTCGGCCGCGGTACGTGCCGCGTCGACCTCGGAGACGGGGTACGACGAGGGGCTCTGGACCACGCTGTGCGAGCAGATCGGGGTGGCGGCACTCGCCGTCCCCGAGGAGTACGACGGCGTCGGCGTCTCCTTCTTCGAGACCGCCGTGGTGCTCGAGGAGATCGGCCGCACCATCGCGCCGAGCCCGCTGCTCGCCACGACGGTCGCCACCGAGGCGCTGCTGGCCGGCGGCACCGAGGACGCCAAGAAGCGTCTGCTCCCGGGCATCGCGGCGGGCGAGATCGCCACCATCGCACTCGACGACGGCCCGGTCCTCGACGCCGACCGCGCCCAGGTGATCCTGGCCGTGCGCGGGGACGACCTGGTCGAGGTGAGCGGTGCGACCGCGACCTGGGCCGAGTCGATGGACCAGAGCGTCCGGCTGGCCCACCTCGACCTGTCGGGTGCCGAGCTGACGGTGGTCGGCGACGGCAACGCAGCGCGGACCCGGGCCGAGCTCGTCGGCGCCGCGGCGGTGGCGGCACTCGCGGTCGGGCTGTCCGACCGGGCGCTGCAGATGACGGTGGGCTACCTCAAGGAGCGGGTGCAGTTCGGCCGCCCGATCGGCTCGTTCCAGGCGCTCAAGCACCGGATGGCCGACGTGCTCGCGCGCGTGGAGATGTCACGCTCGGCGAGCTGGGCGGCGTCCTACGCCCTCACCGACGCGGAGACCGACCCGGCCGAGGCTGCGTTCCTGACGCACTCGGCGGCGTCGTACGCCCTCGAGACGGCCGGCCTCGCCGCCAGCGAGTGCGTCCAGCTGCACGGCGGCATCGCGATCACCTGGGAGCACGACGCCCACCTGGTGTTCAAGCGCGCACACGCACTCGGGCAGCTGTACGGCGCACCGCACCGGCACCGGGCAGCCGTGGAGCTCTGACCAGCCTCCGTCGTCGGGCGGCGACCGCCGGCTCAGGTGCGTCGCCGCCCACCACGGCCGTGAACGCGTCCGGCCCCTGCAGGGCTGCGTTGACCGCCGGAGCGACCATCGCGACGACGTCGTCGACCGGGGCGGACGCCAGCGGCTCGATCTTCAGCACGTAGCGGGTCATCGCGAGCCCGATCAGCTGCGAGGCGACCAGCTCGGCCTTCATCGCCGACATCGACCGCCGCTCCACGACCGGCTGGAACCGCGGGTGCAGCACCGCACGGTTGATCCAGCCGTAGAGCTTCGGGGCGTCCGGGCCCACCTGCGTCGACTGGCGCACCAGCCGCAGCATCCGCTGCCGCGTGCGCGGGTGCTCGCAGAGCAGGAGGAAGCGCCGTACGAGGCGGATCGCGAAGTCCTCCGTGGGGTCCAGGCTGTGCATGCCGGTGTTTCCCATAGTCCTTCGATGGTGCCCGACGACGTGGCCCGGCGCTCAGCCGACGGGGCTGGTGCAGCGGGTGTTGCTCACCACCCCGGGACTGCGGTCCAGCGGCAGCGGGCAGGCGCCGACGGTCACCACCACCGGCTTGCTGTGCCTGCGGGTGCCCCGCTCCCGGACCCGGTACCACCGGGTCCCGGGCGGGAGCGCCTGGTCGAACACCGTGACCCCCTGGTGCACACGGGCCCGCGCGACCCGCCGCCACGGCGCACCCGGGACGGTGCGCACCTGCAGCACGATCCGGCGCACCCTGCGCGTCTCGGCGACCAGCTGGTAGCTCTCGCCGAAGCCGACCGACGCGGCCGAGGCGACCAGCCGCAGCCGGGGCCTCGCGCCCGGTCGGGCTGGCACCCGGGCCGAGACCGGCACGGCAGCGCTCCGTGCGGCGGCCAGAAGGGTCTCGATCGAGGAGTCGAAGGGCATGGCGAAGAGCAGGGGCGTGCCGTCGGCCGGACGGCGTGAGGTCACGGCGAAGACGAACCCGGTGTCGGCACTCGCCATCCGCAGGAACCAGGGCCCGCCACTCGCCCCGCCGGTCAGCGGGCAGGAGATCTGGGCATCCGTGGGGTCGGTGACCTGCGAGACCGTGGTCGCCCCGCTGCACTCCTGCCGGCTCTGTCCGTCGTACGGCGCCTGCGCCGGCCACCCGACGACCCGCACGCCGTCCTCCCGCGCCGGGTAGTTCCAGGCCAGGCCGTTGCCACCGACGACGTCGACCAGGTTCACGCCTCCCACCGGTGCGACCGCGAGGAAGGCCTGGTCGTGCCCGTCGTCCTCGTCGGCGATCCAGGCCTGCTGGGTGATCGCCCGCACCCCCGTCCACTGCCCGTAGGGCGCCGTGCCGTGGTCGTAGGACGGCACGAACACGAAGTCCGAGAAGTAGTGGCGTGCCGTGCACAGCAGCACGCAGCCGTCGCGGGTGCTGTAGACGCAGTGCCCGGCGGTCACCACGAGGTTGCGTTCGGGGGTGTTGACCGAGGACGCCGAGCAGACGTAGCCCTGGCTGGTCCTCGGGTCGCGGAAGAACAGCTTCCCGGTGCTGCGCAGGCCGGGCGGCGTCACCGCCGGCTGCGCCGGGGCCGCCGCGTCGGCGCTGGACGTGATGACGGCACCACTGGGGTCGAGGTCGAGCGGGAGCGCCGCACGCATCCGGCGACGGGTCCAGTACGCCGTCCCGGCCGGGCTCTCGAGGTCCTGCACGACCGCGCCGTGACGGGCGGGCGCCGGCGGCCCGGGCTCAGCGGCCTGCGGCTCGGCGAGCGCCGGCGCGACGACCGGCGCGACGACCGGCAGGCCGGTGAGGAGAGCGATGGCTGCGGCCACCACCCCGAGCGACCTGCGCATCCTCATCGATCCCCCAGACCGGTCCGTCGTGCTCGAGGGATCAACGCCCGCGGCGGGCCGGGGTCACGAATCGGTGGTGCGGTACCGGCCCTTGAAGTACAGCAGCGGCTCGGTCGCCGCGGCGTCCTCGGGGTGCGCCTCGAGGTGCTCCACCTTGCCGACCACGATGAAGTGGTCGCCGCCCTCGTAGACGGCGTGGATCGTGCAGTCGAGGTGGGCCAGCGTGCCCTCGATGACGGGTGAGCCGGTCGCCGCCGCCGGCTCCCAGGAGATGCCGGCGAACTTGTCGATGCCCTTGGTCGCCATCTGACCCGAGACGTGCTCCTGGTCGGCGGCCAGCACGTTGACGCAGAACCGGCCCGAGCGCTGGATCGCCGGCCAGGCGCGCGAGCTGCGCGCGGGGATGAAGGTGATCAGCGGCGGATCGAGCGAGACGCTGGCGAACGACTGGCAGGTCATGCCGACCGGCTCGTCGCCGCTCATCGTGGTGATCACGGTGATGCCCGACGCGAAGCAGCCGAGGGTGTCACGGAACCGGCGCGCGGCGGCCTGGGCCTCCGGGTCGTCGTGGACCGCGACCTCCTCACCGGGGCGCAGCTCGAAGTCGACCTCCGCGTCCCCGAGCCAGGACTGGATCAGCTCGGGGTGCGGCCAGGTCTCCCGCGCGTCGGGGCTGATGCCCTCGGGGATCTCGCTCACGCCACTCACGCTAGTAGGCACTCACTGACCGCCGAACACGTGGCCCCAGTACGAGACGGCCGTCGACTCGCGGGCCACCCAGCGGGCATCGTCGACGGTCATCCCCTCGGTGCCGAACTCGACGTCGAAGCCGCCGGGCGACTTCACGTAGAACGAGATCATCTCGTCGTTCATGTGCCGCCCGAGGGTCGCCGAGAGCGGCGCACCGTGCTTGCGCACGCGCTCCAGTGCCCGGCCGACGTGGTCGAGCTTGTCGACCTCGAGCATCACGTGGACGCACTTGCTCGGGTTGGGCATCGGCAGGAACGCCAGCGAGTGGTGGCGCGGGTTGACGCCGAGGAAGCGCAGCCAGACCTTGCTGCCGGGCTCCTTGCCGACGAACTCCCCCGGCATGCTCATCGAGTCGCGCAGGCGGAAGCCGAGCACCTCGGTGTAGAACCGCAGCGCCTCGACGTCGTCGAGCACCGGCACCACGATGTGGCCCATCCCCTGCTCGCCGGTGACGAAGGTGGCGGCGTACGGCGTCACGACGGGCCGCGCCTCGTAGGTGATGCCGTGGAACAGCTCGAACACGTTGTCCCACGGGTCGCGGAACCGGATCAGCTCCTGGACCCGGCGCTCGTCGAGCTCCTCCCTCGTGCCCTCCTCGAACTCCACGCCGGCCTTCTGCAGGTGCTCGCGGGCGGCCTGCAGGGCCTGGTGGTCGGCGAGCTCCCAGCCGGTGCAGTCGAGCTGGTCGACCTCCGAGGGGAACACCACGATGCGCGCGGAGACCTCGTCGATGCGCCAGTACTGGTGGTCCGGGTTCGGGCCGCGGCCCTCGGCGAGGCCGAGCACCTTGCCGGCGAAGGTCTTCCAGGCCTCCAGGTCGGTGCTGGCGACCCGGATGTAGCCCATGGACTTGATGTCGATCGTCACGAACGCTCCTTGTGGCGGGCCAGGAAGGCGGTGCAGATCTCGGCGAACTCCTCGGCCGCCTCGATCTGCGCCCAGTGGCCGCAGTTGGGGAAGACGTGCAGCTGGGCCTTGGGGATCTGCTTGAGCGCGACCAGCGCGCCGTCGAGCGGGTTCACCCTGTCCTCACGGCCCCACGTCAGCAGGGTGTGCTTGCGCAGCAGGTGCGCCTCGCGCCACAGCATGCCGTCCTCGGCCCACTCCGGGTTCCAGAACGAGGCGCCCATCGAGCGCATCGCCTCGAGGGAGCCCGGCGCGGTGGCGTCGGCGAAGCGCTCCTCGACCAGCTCGTCGGTGACGAGGGCCTGGTTGACGACCATCGTCGAGATGAACGCCCGCAGCGCCTCACGGCTGGGGTTCATGCTGAAGTCCATCAGCCGCTGGACGCCCTCGGTCGGGTCGGCGTGGAAGAGGTTCACCGACATGCCACCGGGGCCCATCAGGACCAGTCGGCCGACACGGTCGGGGTACTCCAGCGCGAACCGGGTCGCCGTACCGCCGCCCAGCGAGTTGCCGAGCAGGTGGATCCGCTCGATCTGCAGCTCGTCGAGCAGCTTGAGGAGGTACGACGCGGAGTGACGGAAGTAGTTGGCCCTCACCTCGGGCTTGTCGGAGGCGCCGAAGCCCGGCTGGTCGACCAGCAGCGTCCGGAAGCTCTGCGCGAATCGCGGCAGCGCCGAGCCGAAGTTGCTCCACGCCGAGGCGCCGGGGCCGCCGCCGTGCAGGAGCACGAACGGCAGGCCACCGCCCACCACGGATCCGCCCTCGGGGCCGGCCTCGTAGTAGTTGAGCGTGATGTCGCCCGCCTTCGCGGATCGACGGGTCTCCTCCTGGCCGAAGCTCATCAGTACATCCCCGGGTCGACCTTGTGACCGAACTGCTGGGCGCCGTACATCTGCAGCGCGCGCTCGGGGTCGTTGGCGGCGTGCACGCGCCCGGCGTGGGAGTCGCGCCAGGCCCGCTGGAGGTAGGTGCCCTCCGCGAGCGCCCGGCCACCGGACGCCTCGAACAGCGCGTCGATCGCCTCGATGGAGCGGGCGGTGCCGAGCACCTGGTCGCGCCGCACCCGCAGCCGCAGCTCGAGCGGGATCTGCTCGCCCCTGGCGACGTGGGCCTGCTCCTCGCGGATGTTGCTGATGAGCAGCGCCCAGGCGGCGTCGATCTCCGAGGAGGCGCGGGCGATGCGGACCGCGGCGAACGGGTCGAGGGACGCCTTCTCGCCGAGGTACGCCGCACGCACCCGCTTCTGCTGCATCTCGACGTGCTCGGCGTACGCGCCCTTGGCCATGCCGATGATCGGGGTGGCGATGGTGCTGGTGAAGATCGAGTGGAACGGCAGCTTGTAGAGGTCGCTGGTGTTGACCTCCTGGCCCGGTCCGCGGCAGGCGCCGGTCTCCCCCATCGACAGCGTGAACGCCTCGGGGATGAAGGTCTCCTCCACGACGATGTCGTTGGAGCCGGTGCCGCGCAGGCCCACGACGTTCCACACGTCGACGACCTGGTACTTCTCCCGCGGGACCATGAACGTGCGGAAGTCGACGACCTGCCCCTCCTCGTTGAACACGAGGCCGCCGAGCAGCACCCAGGTGCAGTGGTCGGAGCCGGAGGAGAAGCTCCACTTGCCGGAGAGCTTGAAGCCCCCCTCGGTGATGACGGCCTTGCCGGTCGGGGCGTAGGACGAGGACAGCCGAACGCGCTGGTCGTCACCCCACACGGCCTGCTGCGCCTCGTCGGCGAACAGGGCGACCTGCCAGGGGTGCACGCCGACCACGCTGGAGACCCAGCCGGTGGCGCCGTCGGCGGCGGCGATGTCGCGCACGGCGGTGTAGAAGGCGACCGGGTCGGCCTCCAGGCCGCCGTACCGCTTCGGCTGGAGCAGCCGGAAGAAGCCGGTCTCCTCGAGCTCCTTGATCGATGCGTCCGGGATGACGCGCAGGCGCTCGCCCTCCTCGGCCCGCTCACGGATGGTCGGGAGGAGGTCACGCACGCCGTCGAGGACGGCGGTCACCTCGGGGGCGAAGTCCTGGTTCATGGGAGCTCCTGTGTCTGCGACAGTGTGTGCTGGACCAGATTAGAACAGGTTCTACTTTTGGCACAACCCGGGCCCCGTCAACACCGACGGGGCGCCGGACCGATGGTCCGACGCCCCGTCACCACGACCCGACCCGGTCAGCCGAGCATCGCGCGCCACCACACCTGGATGACCCCGGCGGGGTCGAAGTGGAACGCGTCCTTGCCGTAGAGCACGCTCTCGCAGCCCTTGGTCCTGACCTTCTTCGCCTTGACGTTGAAGTAGACGGCGTCGGCGCCCGCCCCGCAGCTGATCCGCAGTCCCTTGACCGGGTTCTTGACGTAGATGGTGTCGTTGCCGGCCCCGGCCCTCACCGCCGCGTGGGCGTCGAGGTCGCCCAGCCAGAGCGTGTCGTCGCCCGCGCCGCCCAGCGCCTTCAGCTGCCCGGTCAGCAGTCCACCGGGCTCCTGGCTGCCGAAGGTGTCGTTCCCGGCGCCGCCCTTGAAGACGTCGCCCTCACTGGTCACCACGCCGGAACCGGAGAACGACGTGCCGTAGCTGTGGCCGGGGTCGTAGGAGACGCCGTCGCGCAGCGTGTCGTCGCCGGCACCGCCGAGCACCTTGTCGCGACCGGGGCCGCCGATCACCAGGTCGCTGCCGGCGCCACCCTTCACCTTGTCGTCCCCGTCCTGGCCGTCGACCACGTCGTCGCCGGCACCGCCCTTGGCCCTGTCGTCGTCGCCACCGCCAGCGACGACGTCGTTGCCGAGACTGCCGTTGAGCCGGTCACCGTCGGCTCCACCGAACAGCTCGTCGTTCGTGCCCCCGCCGACGATCCGGTCCTTGCCGGCGTCACCGAGCAGGCTGGCGCCGACGTAGCCCGGCCGGTCCTGGTCCGGCACGCTCGCGTCGCCGTTGCCGGCGCGGAGCCGGTCGTTGCCCGGTCCACCCCACCCGACGCCCACGCCGTCGCCGGTGTCGATCCGGTCGTTGCCGACCTCGCCGTACAGGTAGTCACGCCCCGCCTCGCCGAAGAGCCGGTCGTTGCCGGAGCCGCCCCAGACGGTGTCGTTGCCGTTGCCGCCGAGGAGTCGGTCGTTCCCGGCCGCTCCCTCGATGCGGTCGTTGCCGTCACCGCCCCAGACCTTGTCCTTGCCGGCCAGGCTCAGGATCCGGTCGTCAGCCGGGGTCCCGGTGATCTTGTCCTTCCTCGGCGTGCCGACGAAGTCCTGCGCGAGGGCCGGCGCCGCCGTGCCGAGAGCCAGGGTGGCCGCGAGGGTGCACCCGATGGCATTGATCTTCCTCATCTGTTCTCCCAAGAGTCGTGGTCGACGTACGTCATGCGGGCGGCGTCAGCCGCGCGAGGGACGGTGGCGCAGCGGGACGGAACCGTCGGGGTCGTAGTGGAAGGCGTCGTTGCCGTAGACGACGCTCTCGCAGCCCTTGGTCCGCACCTTCTTGACCCTGATGTTGAAGTAGACGGTGTCGGCACCCTTGCCGCAGGTGATCCGCATGCCCTTGACCGGGTTCTTGACGTAGACCTTGTCGTTGCCCGCGCCCGGCCTGACCACGGCGTCGCGGTCGAGGTCGCCGACGTAGAAGGTGTCGTCGCCCCCGCCGCCGACCGCCTTGAACAGGCCACTGAGCGGCTGGGTGCTGTAGCCGAACCGGTCGTTGCCGGCCCCACCCTTGAACAGATCGTCCTCACCCGCGCCGAAGCTGAAGAAGTCGTCGTCGCCGGCTCCACCGACAGCCTTGTCGCGACCGGAGTAGACCTCGAAGCCGTCGTTCCCGGCGCCGCCCCTGAGGACGTCGTCACCGCTCCCGAGGGTCTCGTAGTCGTCGTCGATCAGGTAGTCGTTGCCGTCGCCGCCGAGGAGCCGGTCGTCGCCGCCACCACCTTCGAGGTAGTCCTCGCTGCCGCGCCCCTTGAGACGGTCGTCGTCCTCGCCACCGTAGAGCGAGTCGTTGCCGGCGCCGCCGATGAGCCGGTCGTTGCCCGACTCGCCCGACATGGTCGCCCCCTCGTACCCGATCGGAACGTTGTTGCCCGTCGTGATCACGCGGGTGGGGTCGCCGTTGCCCGACCGCATCCGGTCGTCGCCCTCGTTGCCGTAGGCCCGGTCGGCACCGTCGCCCGTGTCGATGCGGTCGTTGCCCGCTCCGCCGAGGATCTCGTCGGCACCGGCCTCGCCGAAGATCCGGTCCTTGCCGTCACCGCCCAGCAGCGGGTAGTCGTCGCCGTTGCCACCGTGGATCCGGTCGTTGCCGGCGCCACCCTCGATCCGGTCGTTGCCGTCGCCGCCGTAGAGCCTGTCCTTGCCCCCGAGACCGAGGACCTGGTCGTTGCCGGGCGTACCGACGATCCTGTTCTTCCTCGGCGTACCGACGAAGTCCTGCGCGAACGCCGGCGCGGTCGCTCCGACCGCCAGGGTGGCCACGAGGGCGCACCCGACCGCGTTGATCTTCCTCATGTGAACTCCCAAGACATAGCGAGAGGATGTGCTCGCCGACAGGACCGATGCCTCCGGCGCTCGGACAACCTACCCAGCACGGAGCCGCTCACCCCCGCGGCTCGCTCCGGCATCCCGGCACGCGAACGGGGCGCCGGACCCGAAGGTCCGACGCCCCGCAGGCCGTGCTCAGGTGATCAGGGAGCCTGACGGCCCTCGACCATCGCCCGCCACCAGACCGGCTGGGCGCCCTCGGCGTCCCAGTGGAAGGCATCCTTGCCGTAGACCACGCTCTCGCAGCCCTTGGTTTTGACCTTCTTCGCCTTGACGTTGAAGTAGATCGTGTCGAGGCCAGCGCCACAGGTGATCTTCATGCCCTTGAAGGCGTTCTTGACGTACACCTTGTCGTTGCCGGCACCCGGCTTGACGACGGTGCCCGGGACCGGGTCGGCGATCACGATGACGTCGTCGCCGGCGCCCGCCAATGCCTTCACCAGGCCGTGCAGGTAGCCGCCCTCGGGGTCGCCGAGCTTGTCGTTGCCGGCACCACCCTTGATCACGTCGCCCTCGCCTGCCTCCTCCCAGAAGCTGTCGTCGCCGGGGCCGCCGACGACCTTGTCCGCGCCGGGGCCGCCGGACAGGTTGTCGTTGCCGGGGCCGCCCTTGAGCTTGTCCTCACCGGAGTCGCCGTAGAGGTTGTCGTTGCCGCCGCCGGCCTTGAGCTTGTCGTTGCCGGTGCCGCCGTCGAGGTAGTCCTGGCCCTCGGAACCACTCAGCTTGTCGTTGTCGTCGCCGCCGTAGAGGCTGTCGTTGCCGAACCCGCCCCACAGCTTGTCCTTGCCGCCGTCGCCACTGAGGTAGGAGCCGCGGTAGCCGCCCCTGTCGGCGTCGGGCCGGGAGGGGTCACCGTTGCCCGAGCGGATCTTGTCGTTGCCCTCGCCACCGGTCGCCGAGTCGCCGCCGTCGCCCGTGTTGATCTTGTCGTTGCCGAGGCCGCCCTCGATGTTGTCGTTCCCGCCCTCGCCGAAGACCTTGTCGTTGCCGTCGCCGCCCAGGAGGGGGAAGTCGTCGCCGTTGCCGCCGTAGATCCTGTCCTTGCCGACGCCACCCTCGATGCGGTCGTCGCCCTCGCCGCCCCAGAGCTTGTCGTTGCCGCCCAGGCCCAGGATCTGGTCCGCATCGGCGGTGCCGACGATCTTGTCCTTCTTCGGCGTGCCGACGAGGTCGGCCGCGAGCGCGGGCGCCGCGGTGCCGAGGACGAGCGTCGCGGCGAACGCGCACCCGAGTGCATTCATCTTCTTCATGTGTTTCCCCCAAGACGGAGTTGTGACGGATGGTGCATCCGGCACGTGCCCGCCCCACGACGGGGCAAACCCCCGGTGCAACTAGAACCTGTTACAGTTTTGGCCATGAAGGACTCCTACGACGTCGTCGTGGTCGGCGCCGGCGGTGCCGGCATGTCGGCCGCCCTCGCCGCGGCCCACCAGGGCCTCGACACGGTCCTGGTCGAGAAGAGCGGCCACTTCGGCGGCTCGACCGCGCGCTCCGGCGGCGGGGTGTGGATCCCCGGCAACTACGCACTGCGGGCGGCCGGCCAGGTCGACGAGGGCGACCGCGACGCGGCGAAGACCTACCTCGACTCCATCGTGGGCGACGTCGTGCCGAAGGTGCGCCGCGACACCTACCTCGACCGCGGCCCGGAGGTCCTCGACTTCCTCAAGGAGAAGACCCCGCTGAGGTTCACCTGGGTGCCGGAGTACGCCGACTACCTGCCCGAGCAGCCCGGCGGCCGCCCGCGCGGGCGCAGCGTCGAGCCGGTCCCGATGGATGCGCGCTTCCTCGGCGAGGAGCTCGACCGGCTGCACCCGCCGTACACCAAGGCGCCGGCCAACCTGATCGTCACCCAGGCCGACTTCCGCAAGCTCAGCCTCGGCCTGCGCACGATCCGCGGCCCGCTGACCATGATCAAGGTGATGGTCAAGCGGCTGCTCGCCATCCTCACGGGCAAGAAGATGTTCGCGATGGGCAACGCCATCGCCATCGGGCTGCGCAAGGGCCTGGCCGACGCCGGCGTACCGGTCGTCTACGACACCGCGCTCCTCGACCTGCTCGTCGAGGACGGCCGCGTGGTCGGCGTCGCGGTGGAGTCCGGCGGCCAGCGCCGCGAGATCCGGGCCGAGCGAGGCGTGATCCTCGGCTCGGGCGGCTTCGAGCACAGCCAGGAGCTGCGCGAGAAGTTCCTCCCCCAGCCGACGTCCGCGGCCTGGTCCACCGGTGCGGCGTCCAACACCGGCGCCGGCCTGCTGGCCGGTACGGCGGCGGGTGCCGCCACCGACCTGCTCGACGACGCCTGGTGGGGACCGACCATCCCGCTGCCGGGTCGCGCGTGGTTCTGCCTGGCCGAGCGCAACCTGCCCGGCTCGATCATCGTGAACTCCCTCGGCGTGCGCTACATGAACGAGGCACTCCCCTACGTCGAGGCCACCCACGAGATCTACAAGGGGCAGGCCACCGGCGTGGACCACGTGCCGTCGTACATGGTCTTCGACCAGACCTACCGCAACCGCTACCTGTTCGCCGGTGTCGCCGGCCGCCAGCCCTTCCCCGGCCGCTGGTACAAGGAGGGCGTCGTCACCCGTGCCGACACGCTCGAGGAGCTGGCCGCCGAGATCGGCCTGCCGTCCGGCTCGCTGGACGCGACGGTCGCGCGCTTCAACGGCTTCGCCCGCTCGGGCGTCGACGAGGACTTCCACCGTGGCGAGTCGGCGTACGACAAGTACTACTCCGACCCGACCGTCAAGCCGAACTGCTCGCTCGCGGCGATCGAGAAGGGTCCGTTCTACGCGGTCAAGATCGTCCCCGGCGACCTCGGCACGAAGGGCGGCCTGGTTACCGACGAGCGTGCCCGGGTGCTGCGCGAGGACGGCTCGGTGATCCCCGGCCTGTACGCCGCCGGCAACGTCTCGTCGGCCGTCATGGGCAACACCTACCCCGGTCCCGGCGGCACCATCGGGCCCGCCATCGTGTTCGGCTACCTGGCCGCCGAGGACATCGCGAAGGAGAACAGCTGATGCCGATCGACCCGTCCGTCGCGATCGGGGCCGACCTCGGCTCCCGCACCTTCTCGTGGACCGAGTCCGACGTCCTGCTCTACCACCTCGGGATCGGCGCGGGCTCGCGCGCCGGCGACAACCTGTCGGCCTCCGCGCTCCGCTACACCCTCGACGACGCGGCCCTGCAGGTGCTGCCGTCCTTCGGCGTCGTCGCCCCGACCTTCCACGAGACCGACCCGCCGCCGCTCGACCTGCCCGGGTGCGACATCAACCTCGCGCAGGTGGTCCACGGCTCGCAGGCGATCTCCGTCTCCGGCCCGCTGCCCACCGCGGGCACGGCGACCGTGCGCACCACGCTGACCGACGTGTGGGACAAGGGCAAGGCGGCCGTGATCTGGCAGGAGGGTGTGGCGACGGCCGGTCCCGACGGGACGGGCGAGGAGCTGTGGCGGGTCCGCTCGTCGATCTTCGTCAAGGGCGAGGGCGGCTGGGGCGGTGACCGCGGCAACGCGACGCCCGTCGTGGTGCCCGCGCGGGACGCGGACCACGTGTCGTCGTACGCCGTGACGCCGCAGCAGGCCCTCCTCTACCGCCTGTGCGGTGACCGCAACCCGCTGCACGCCGACCCGGGCTTCGCGAAAGCCGCCGGTTTCCCCGCACCGATCCTGCACGGGCTGTGCTCCTACGGCATCGTGCTGCGCGAGCTCACCGACGGCCTGCTCGGCGGCGACGCGACCCAGGTCGGCGGGTTCACCGGCCGGTTCGCCGGCGTGGTGTTCCCGGGCGAGACGATCCGGGTCGCCGGCTGGCGCGAGGGTGACGCGATCATCGCCTCGGCGAGCATCGCCGGTGGCGAGCGCGACGGGTCGCCCGTCCTCGCGGACTGCGTGCTGTCGCTGGCCTGAGTCGGGCGTGGGCGTTGCGGTTTGGTCCCAAACCGCAACAATTGGGGCCAGAAACGTGCAGTCTCTGCCCAATCGACACCTGTTCTACGGAGGATTCGCATGCCCACTCGCACCGGACGCACCGCTTGGAACGGCGGCCTCCAGGACGGCACCGGACAGGTCGAGCTGACCTCCTCGGGTGCCGGCACCTTCGACGTCTCCTTCCCGAAGCGGGCAGCCGAGGACGCCGACGGGACGACCAGCCCGGAGGAGCTCATCGGCGCGGCGCACTCGGCGTGCTACGCCATGTCGCTGTCGAACGAGATCGCCAAGGCCGGCGGCACGCCGATCGCGCTCGACGTCCAGGCCGACGTCACCCTCGGCCCGGACCCGGACGGCGGCGTCCGGATCACCGGCGTGAAGATCACGGTCCGTGGCGAGGTCGACGGCCTCGACGAGGCCGGCTTCGCCACCGCGGCGGCCACCGCCAAGGCGGGCTGCCCGGTGAGCAAGGCGCTCACCGGCACCGAGATCACGCTGGACGCTGCTCTGGAGAGCTGACCTCCAGCTCGACCGGGTCACCGACCCGGATGGTGCCGCCGTCGAGCACGCGGAACACAGTCCCGGCCCGCCGCCGGAGCGCAACTTGCGCTCCGGCGCCGATCGTGTCGTCGAGCAGCTTGCACGGCGCTGCGACCCGCACCACCTCGAGCAGCACCTCGCCGACCCGGATCCTGGTGCCGGGCTCCCGCGGGACGACGCCGTGGCTGATCGTCAGGTTGCGCCTGGTCAGCTCGCTCGGCACCGGCCGCCCGTAGGACGCGGCCGCCTCGTCGAGCGTCTCCCGGCTCTGCACGGTGACGTGGCGGTGCTTCGTGCCGTGGTACCGGTCGCCCACGATCCCGCGCCCGGCCTCCACCTCGACCTCCTCCTTCGACTGCATCGGCAGTCGGCTGGCCTTCGCGAGGTGGATCGCGGCGACGACGGGCGGGTGGTCCATGCAGCCAAGGCTAGAGGGCCTAGGGTGCCGGGCATGGACGTCCGGTTGCCCGCCGCGGCCGGCGGCCGGCCGCGCAGTGCGGTGGCCGCCGTCGTCGTCGGGGGCGTGCTGCTCGTCGCTCCCCTGGCTGCGATCGCCAGCCGGCGCCTGGACACGTACGACCGCCTGAACGCGTTGATGCTCGCTCTCGCCGGCCTGGTCGTCCTCGGCTGGGGTGTGCGCCGGTTGGCAGGCACCCGGGCCCGGCTCCATCAGGCCACCGACGTGACCCTGGACGGGATCGGCGTCACGGTGCGCGGCGCGGACGTCTCCGCGCTGGTCACCTGGCCCGACGTGGCCCTGGTCGAGGTGCACTGGTGGGAGATCGTGCCGCCGTACGTCGAGGAGGCGATCCACCTGCCGGTGCTGCGGTTCGTCGCCCGGCACGACGGCGACGTCACGCTGCACGGAACGCCGGCGATCAGCGCGGACCTGGCGCGGTCGTTCGGCATCTCTGCGCCCGCGGCGGCGCTGACCGTGGTGATCGGGGCGGCCGCGCTCGAGCCGCTGCACGAGGTGCTGGCCTGGGTCGGCGCCCATCGGCCCGACGTCCCCGTCGAGGTCGGGGCGCCGCCCGACCTCTGAGGGCTAGGAACGCGCGGCGTCGGCCTTGGCCCGCAGCGCGGCGACCATGGCGTCGGGGTCCTCGGCCGAGTACACGGCCGAGCCTGCGACGAAGACGTCGGCGCCCGCCTCGGCGCAGCGCTCGATGGTCTCCAGCGACACGCCGCCGTCGACCTGGAGCCAGGTCTCGACGCCGTGCTTGTCCATCAGCGCGCGGGCCCGGCGGATCTTGGGCAGGCACAGGTCGAGGAACTTCTGGCCGCCGAAGCCCGGCTCGACGGTCATGATCAGCACCATGTCGAGCTCGGCGAGGAGGTCCTCGTAGGGCTCGATCGGCGTGGCGGGCTTGAGCGCCATCGACGCCCGCGCACCGGCCGCGCGGATCTCGCGGGCCAGCCGCACCGGCGCCTTCGCCGCCTCGACGTGGAAGGTGACCGAGCCGCACCCCGCCTCGACGTACGCCGGCGCGTTGCGGTCGGCGTCGTCGATCATCAGGTGCGCGTCGAGCGGAACCGGGCTGACCCGTGCCAGCGCCTCGACCATGGCCGGCCCGAAGGTCAGGTTCGGCACGAAGTGGTTGTCCATGACGTCGACGTGCACCCAGTCGGCACCGGGGATCCGGGCGACCTCCTCACCGAGCCGCGCGAAGTCGGAGTTGAGGATCGACGGGGTGATCTGGATGTGGCCCACGGGCGGCCAGTCTAGGAGAGGACGGCCGTTCGGGCATGATCGTGGGCATGCCTGCCGAGGAGAGCGACGACCGGGAGATCCGCGCGGTCGTGGACCGCTTCTTCGCCGCGTTCGTGAGCGGCCCCGAGGCAGCCGCGCGCGCCGACGACCTGCGCGCCGTGCTGCTGCCCGAGGCGCTGCTGGTGAGCACGGCCGGCGCCACGCGGGCGTCGTACGACGTCGAGTCGTTCATCGCGCCGCGCGTGTCCCTGCTCGGAAGCGGGACGCTGGCGGACTTCCGCGAGTGGGCGGTGCACGCGCGGGTCGACCGGTTCGGCGACATCGCCCAGGTGTGGTGCGGGTACGCGAAGTCGTGGCGCCGCGACGGCGTGGCGATGGCCGGCGCCGGGACCAAGTCGCTGCAGCTCGTGCGGACGGAGGACGGCTGGCGGATCAGCGCCGTCGCCTGGGACGACGAGCCGGCCTGACGCGCCGCGACCGATGTCCCGGCGATCGGGTGTTTCCCCTTCACTGCGGCCGGATTCGGACGATGATGGAAGGCACAGCACTCTTTGGGGGGAGGCACCCGATGCCCATGATGAACAGCGAGGCCCGCAAGCGGGCCGCCGCACGTGAGCTGCTGACCGACCCGCGGGCCGAGGCCCGTCGGCTCGCCGACGAGTGGGACCGCGAGGCGGACCACGAGGAGGCCTGCGGCAACGGCTTCGCCGCGGTGATCCTGCACGCCCACGCACGCGACCTGCGGGCCGCCCTCGAGGACCCGGACCGGGGCGACCAGCCCGTCCAGCCGCTCAGCGCCTGACCTGGGAGTCGTCACCCTCCTCTGCGGGCAGGTCGTCCCGGTCGGCCCACTCCACCAGCGGCGCG
Source organism: Nocardioides kongjuensis (assembly GCF_013409625.1). NCBI lineage: Bacteria > Bacillati > Actinomycetota > Actinomycetes > Propionibacteriales > Nocardioidaceae > Nocardioides > Nocardioides kongjuensis. The sequence continues at coordinate 1,210,696 of NZ_JACCBF010000001.1, read as the reverse complement.
ATGTCGAAGACGTGGTCGTCGATGTCGCGGTGCAGGTCGCCGAGCTCGGCGAAGCGGGCGGGCACCGTCCGGATCGTGAAGTCGCGCGGGTCGGCGTCGTCGACCTCGTCCCAGCGGATCGGCGTGGAGACGCGGGCATCGGGCAGGCCGCGCACGGAGTACGCCGCCGCGATCGTGTGGTCGCGGGCGTTCTGGTTGTAGTCGACGAACACCGCAGCCGGGTCACGGTCCTTTTTCCACCAGGTGGTGGTGACCAGCTCGGGTGCGCGGCGCTCGACCTCGCGGGCGAAGGCGAGTGCGGCTCGGCGCACGCCCTTGTGGTCGAGCTCCGGCTTGATCCGGACGTAGACGTGGATCCCCTTGCTGCCGCTGGTCTTGGGATAGCCGACGGCACCGAGCTCGTCGAGCACCTCGTGGGCCACGTGAGCCACGCGCCGGATGTCGTCGTACGTCGACGCCGGGCCGGGGTCGAGGTCGATGCGCCACTCGTCGGGCACCTCGGTGGCCCCACGGCGGCTGTTCCACGGATGGAACTCCACGGTCGACATCTGCACCGCCCAGATCACCGAGGCCAGCTCGGTCACGCACAGCTCGTCGGCCGTGCGCTTCCAGCGCGGGAAGTACAGCTGCACGGTCTCGACCCAGTCGGGCGCGCCGGCGGGGAGCCGCTTCTGATGGACCTTCTCGCCGTCGAGTCCCTTCGGGAAGCGGTGCAGCATGCACGGGCGCTCCCACAGGGCGTTGACGATGCCGTCGCCGACGGCGAGGTAGTACTCGACGAGGTCGAGCTTGGTGGCGCCGATCTCCGGGAAGTAGACGCGGTCCGGGTTGCTCACCCGCACGACGCGGTTCTCGACCTCGATCTCCACTGCGGGGGACGCCATGGCTGCTGAGGGTACCGGTCAGCCGACCCGGCCGAGCGCGACCAGCGCGAGCAGCAGGCAGGCCAGGCTCTCGCCGTCGGTGATCTCGCCGCGGCCGACCCTCGCCAGCAGCTCGTCGAGGGGCACCCGGTGCACGGCACGGATGCCGTCCTCGAGCATCGCGTCGTCGCCGACGTAGGTCAGGCCGCGAGCGAGGTAGACCACCTCCGGGGCGTGGGCAACGCCGATGAGTGCGTTCATCCGGCCGATCTCCTGCCAGTCCGACGCCGCCAGGCCGGTCTCCTCCCGCAGCTCGCGCTGGGCCGCGACGAGCGGGTCCTGGCCGTCGGCACCGCCGGCGGGGAGCTCGAGCGAGGCGCGCTCGCCCGTCGTGTAGCGGTCGATCTCGACGAGCACGACCTCGTCGTCCTCGGTGAGCGGTACGACGAACACCGCCGGCTGCCGCACCTCGACGACCCCGTAGATCCCGTCGCTGCCGTCGGGGCGGACCACCTCGTCCTCGCGCACCCGGATCCACGGGTTCTCGTAGGCGATCCGGGTCGTACGGCGCTGCCAGGGCTGCATCCCGTCAACCTAGAGGACGCCCGGCGAAGCGGGCCGTAGCGTGGCCCCGTGGACTTCGACCAACCGCCCGTCGTGCACGTCAGCGCCGAGGACCGGCTCGACCCGGACGAGTGGCCGATGACCATCCCGGCCGTCGCGCAGGTCGTGCGCGAGGGCCTCGAGCTGGCGAAGGGCGTCACCTTCCTGGTCGGAGAGAACGGCTCCGGGAAGTCGACCCTGGTCGAGGCGGTCGCGGTCGCGTACGGGCTCTCGCCGGAGGGTGGGACCAACCAGGGCCGGCACTCGACGCGTGAGTCGGAGTCCCCGCTGCACCGGGCGCTGAGGATCCAGCGTGGGCTCGGCGCGGGCCGATGGGGGTTCTTCCTCCGCGCGGAGACGATGCACGGCTGGTACACCTTCGTCGAGCAGAACCCGAGACGCCCGGAACGCCCGCAGGACAGCCGGTTCCACGAGATGAGCCACGGCGAGTCCTTCCTCGAGGTGCTGCGCACCCGCTTCGACTCCCCCGGCTTCTACTGCCTCGACGAGCCCGAGGCGGCCCTGTCGTTCTCCTCCTCGCTCGGCCTGATCTCGGTCCTGGACCGGGTGGTCGGCGAGGGCGGGCAGGTGCTGTGCGCGACCCACTCCCCCGTGCTGGCGGCGATGCCGGGTGCGACGATCCTCGAGGTCGGGGACTGGGGGCTGCGACGTACGACGTGGGAGGAGCTCGAGCTGGTCCAGCACTGGCGCCGCTACCTCGACGACCCGCGGCGCTACCTGCGCCACGTCCTGGACTGACCTGTCACGCGGGCCGAGGTCTGGAGCGTCAGGTGGGTGTGAAGGCAGACCGGCAGGCCGAGGAGTTCTCGGCGTTCGTGCGCGAGACCGGCACCCAGCTCCACCACGCGGCGATGCTGCTCACGGGTGACCACCACCTCGCGGAGGACCTGACCCAGGCGACCTACGCCAAGGTCTTCGTGCGCTGGCGGCGGGTGCAGACCGCGCAGAGCCCGGTCGCCTACGCGCGGACGATGCTGCTCAACACCTTCCTGTCGCACCGCCGGCTGCGCCGTAGCGCGGAGCGCCCGAGCGACCTCGTCGACGCCGACGTCGGCCCGCCGGCCCCGGGGCACGACCCGGAGCTGCGGATCGACCTGCTGGCCGCACTGGCCGGCCTCGCCCCGCTCGACCGCGCCGTCGTGGTCCTCCGCTACTGGGAGGACCGCAGCGTCGCCGACACCGCCGCCGACCTCGGGATCAGCGAGTCGGCAGTGCGCACCCGCGCTCGCCGCGCCCTGCTGCGGCTGCGCCCGCTGATCGACCCGATCGCCGAGAGGACCCACACATGACCGACCTCGACCACCTCGACCCGCTCGTCGGCCCCGCGCTGCGCGAGCGGCTGCGCGACGAGCGCCCGGACCTCGAGCACCTCGCGGCCACCTCGCTCGCCTCCGGCCAGCGACTGCGCCGCCGGCGCCGCGTCGCCGTGTCCGGCGCCGTGGCCGGTGTCGTCGCGGTCGCCACTGTCTCGGTGGCCGCAGGCGTGGTGACCGGCGACGGTACGGCGGCCCGCGACCGCTCGGTCGCCACCGCGCCCACCACCGCGGCCACCACCGTGGCGGCGCCCGCGACACTGCGGGTCGGGCAGCAGCTCGACCTCGGCGACGGGCTCGTCGCGACGATCCGCACCGACCAGACCGGCCTCTACGAGCTGGGCGCGAGCACCCTGCCCGGCCCCGGCACCGGCTTCGTCGCCCTGGTCTCGGGTCCCACCGACCGGATCGACACCTGGTGGTCCGAGGGCCTCGGCACCCTGACCCAGGACTGGCCCGGCATCACCGTCGCCGTCTCCATGGCCGACGCCGACGCGCTGGGGATGCTCGGCAAGGTGGACAAGGCGCCGGTGACCACTCCCGCGGGCTGGACCTGCGAGTGGTTCCTGAGCGACGACAAGGCTGCCTGCACCTCCACCGACGGCGGCGTGGCCGGCTTGGTGATCCGTGACGCCGCCGACCACGACGAGTGGCTGTCCTCGCCCGACAAGGGCGCGGACCCGGGTGTCTACGTGACGGACGTGCACGACGGGATCTTCATCAGCGTCGAGGGCGGTCAGGGCACCACCGACGCGGAGGTCACGACCCTCGGCGAAGGCCTGGCCTGGGTGGACTGACCCCTCACCGCGCGACCCGGGCCAGCCCTGCCGCGGCCAGCAGCACCAGGGTCGCGGCGGGCAGCCCGAGCCCGCCCACGCCGTACGCCGCGACGACACCGGAGGCCAGCGCGGCCCCCACGGCGATCCCGCCGTTGAACAGCACCGGGATGAGCGCTCCGGCCAGTGCGCGGTGGCCCGGCCCGGCCAGGCGCAACACCAGGGTCTGCGCGAACGGGGGCAGCGCCCCGGACGCGACGCCCCACAGGGCGACGAGCGGCAGGGTGCCGACGGTCCCGACCGCGAGGATCGCGACCGCGGTGAGGACCGTGGCGACGACCAGGCCCAGTGCGGTGCGCTCGACGCGGCCCGCGAGGACGACACCGAGCGCCGATGCGAGCCCGAACACCAGCAGCGCGAGCGCCGGCGGGCCGGCGAGGCGGGTGACGTAGGTGTACGCGCCGTAATGGCCGACCAGGGCCAGCGCGACCAGCAGGGTCACCCCGAGCATCGGCCGCAGCGAGCCACTCTCCTCCGCGGCCCTGGTCGGTCCGGCGTGTCGGCTCGCGGGAGGCACCACCCGCAGCACCAGCAGCGCCGCCACCAGGCTCGCGGCGGCCAGCAGGACGAACGAGGCGCGCCAGCCGGCGAGGTCGGCGACCACCCGCCCGACCGGCGTACCGAGCACCATGCCGAGCGTCGCCCCGCCCAGGACCACGGACGTGGCCCGCCCGAGCAACCGGTCCGGCACCAGGTCGGCGACGTGCGCGTTGACCGTCGACCACAGCAGACCCACGGCGGCAGCGCCGAGGGTGCGTGCACCCAGCACGACGCCGTACGACGGCGCGAGGGCCGTTGCTGCCGCAGCCACCGCGAATGCGACGAGGCTGCCTGCGATCACGGCCGGGCGCGGGAAGCGGCGGGTGATCCGGACCAGCGGGATGCTGGCGAGGACCACGACCGCCGCCCAGATGCTCACGAGCAGCCCCGCGGCAGCCTCGGAGACGGCGAGTCCGCGGCTCATCGGGCCGAGGACCGCGGTCGGGAGCATCTCGCCGGTGACCATGACCAGCGTGGCCGCGCCCAGGGTGAGCAGTACCGGCCACGGCAGGCCGTCGCCGAGGTCGGCACTCGGACGAGTGGCGGTACGGGTGGTGGGGCCGGTGCCGGGACTGGTGAGGGTCATGCCATCGACGCTAGAGTCTGACACTGATGTCAATGTCAAGGCCCGGCGCCCGGAAGGTGAGGCAGCAGACATGAGGATCGGCGAGCTGGCCGAGCGGACCGGGGTCGCGACCCGGCTGATCCGCTACTACGAGCAGCAGGGCCTGCTCACCGCGGACCGCCTGCCCAACGGCTACCGCACCTACTCCGAGACGCACGTCGAGCGGATCGAGCGGATCGCCGGCCTGGTCCAGGCCGGCGTCCCCACCCGTCTCGTCAAGGTCCTGCTCGAGGCCGAGGCTGCCTGTGCCCTCGAGCAGCCCACCTGCTCCGCAGAGGTCGCCGCACTGCTCGCCGAGGAGCTGGTCGGCCTGGAGAAGCGGATCACGTGCCTGACCCGGAGCCGCGACACGATCCGCCAGTTCCTGGCACAGGTCAGCAGCGGGAGCGGCGCCCCGAGCAGTGCGTAATCTGGCTGCGGTTTGGGACCAATCCGCGACGTTTCGGCGCTAGATGTACCCAGCCAGGACGTTGGTTGCGGCGAGCCTGGCTGAACGAACGAGAACCTCCGGGTGGGATGTGGCTTGTCTAAGGCCCACTCCAACCCGGAGGTTCTCGTGTCCCACGGTAGTGCCCGACTGACCGTCCACGGTCGCCGATTGATCGTCCAACGCCACCAGGCCGGCTGGAAGCAAGCCCACATCGCCACGGCGATGGGCGTGTCTCGCAAGTGCGTGAAGACCTGGATCGACCGCTACGCCGCCGAGGGCGAAGTCGGCCTGACCACCCGCTCGTCACGCCCCCACACGATGCCCACCAAGTCCAGCGACGAGATCGAGCAGAAGGTCCTCGCCGCCCGGGCCGAGCTCCGCGACGGCCCCGATGTCCTCGGCCCCAAGCTCGGCGTGCCTCCGCGTACCGTGTCCCGGATCCTGCGCCGCCATCGCGTGCCCTACCTTCGCGAGTTGGACCCGATCACCGGCGAGGTCATCCGGTCCTCGAAACAGACCGCCGTTCGTTACGAACGCGACCGCCCAGGCGAGCTGGTCCACATGGACGTGAAGAAGATCGGCCGGATCCCCGACGGCGGCGGCTGGCGCGTCCACGGCCGGGCGATCCCTCGCGACCGCGTCAACGGGCCCGGCTACGACTACGTCCACTCGCTCGTCGATGACCACTCCCGGCTGGCCTACTCAGAGGTGCTGCGCGACGAGAAGGGCACCACATGTGCCGCGTTCCTCGAGCGTGCGATCGCCAACTTCGCCGATCACGGGATCACTCGGATCGAGCGGTTGATGACCGACAACGCCTGGGCCTACCGCTACTCGCTGCGCACGGTGTGCGCCGAGCACGGCATCGTCCAGAAGTTCATCCGTCCCCACTGCCCGTGGCAGAACGGGAAGGTCGAGAGGCTGAACCGCACCCTGGCCACCGAGTGGGCCTACCGCCAGGTCTTCACCAGCAACGACGAGCGAGCGGCCGCTCTTGCACCCTGGCTCGAGCACTACAACACTGAACGCCGCCACAGCGCACTCGGAGGCAAACCGCCGATCAGCCGACTGCTACCAACCTGATGGCCGGGTACAGCTAGATCCTGCGGTTTGGGACCAAACCGCGTGACACGGCGCGTAAATCAGCGCCAGCCCAGCTCCGGCGCCACGTGGGTGAGGATCGACTCCAGCACGTGGGCGTTGTAGTCGACACCGAGCTGGTTGGGGACGGTCAGCAGCAGCGTGTCGGCCTCGGCGACGGCCTCGTCCTCGCGCAGCTGCTCGACGAGCTGGTCGGGCTCGGCGGCGTACGAGCGACCGAAGATCGCCCGCATGTTGTCGATCTGGCCGACCTGGTCGTCGTCGGGGCGGCCACCGAAGTACATGTGGTCCTCCTCGGAGACGAGCGGGAAGATCGACCGGCTCACCGACACCCGCGGGGTGCCCTCGTGCCCGGCGGAGGCCCAGGCCTCGCGGAAGACGCGGATCTGGTCGGCCTGCTGGACGTGGAACGGCTGGCCGCTCTCGTCCTCCTTGAGCGTGGAGCTCATCAGGTTCATGCCGAGCTCGGCGGCCCAGCGGGCGGTGCCGTTGGAGGCGGCGCCCCACCAGATCCGATCGCGCAGGCCCTCGGAGTGCGGCTCGAGGCGGAGCAGGCCCGGCGGGTTGGCGAACATCGGGCGCGGGTTCGGCTGCGCGAAGCCCTCGCCCTTGAGCGCCTCCAGGAACACCTCGGTGTGCCGGCGCGCCATGTCGGCCTCGGTCTCGCCCTCGGCCGGCGCGTACCCGAAGTACCGCCAGCCGTCGATGACCTGCTCCGGTGACCCGCGCGAGATGCCGAGCTGCAGTCGCCCGCCCGAGATCAGGTCGGCGGCGCTGGCGTCCTCGACCATGTACATCGGGTTCTCGTAGCGCATGTCGATCACACCGGTGCCGATCTCGATCCGGCTGGTGCGGGCGCCGATCGCCGACAGCAGCGGGAACGGGCTGGCGAGCTGGCGGGCGAAGTGGTGCACCCGGAAGTACGCACCGTCCGCCCCCAGCTCCTCGGCCGCGACCGCGAGGTCGATGGACTGCAGCAGCGTGTCCGCGGCGGAGCGGGTCTGGGAGTGCGGGCTCGGCGTCCAGTGGCCGAACGAGAGGAACCCGATCTTCTTCATGACTGGTTGAACCGTCAACTTTCCTGGTTCATTCCGCGGTTCAGGCCTTGCGCAGCAGGGCCAGGAACATCGCGTCGGTCCCGTGGCGGTGCGGCCAGAGCTGCACCGTGCCGGGCAGCGGCCCCTCCGCATCCGGTACGGCGGGCAGGTGGCCCGCGACGTCCTCGAGCCGGACGTCGGGGTGCTCGGCGAGGGTGGCGGTGACGACGTCGGCGGTCTCGGCCAGCACCGGCGAGCACGTGGCGTAGAGCAGCGCTCCCCCGGGACGCAGCACCCGGACCGCCTCGGCCAGCAGCGCGCGCTGCAGGCCGACCAGCGCGATCACGTCGGCGGGACGCCGACGCCAGCGTGCCTCGGGGCGACGGCGCAGGGCGCCGAGGCCGGTGCACGGGGCGTCGAGCAGGATCCGGTCGGCGCTCGCGTCGGCGAAGGGGGCCCGGGTGGCGTCGGCCCGGACGACACCGGCCAGTCCCCCGCCGGCGGCAGCGGCACGGGCGACCAGGCGGGCCCGGTGGTGGTGCAGCTCGACGCCGGTCAGGCGCGCCCCATGCTCGGCGGCCAGCGCCGCCAGCAGCGACGCCTTGCCGCCCGGACCGGCGCACAGGTCGATCCAGCGCTCGTCGCGGCCCTCGACCGGCGAGGACGCCAGGGCGAGCGCGACCAGCTGGGAGCCCTCGTCCTGCACGCCTGCGCGGCCCTCGGCGACCGCCGCCACTCCTGCCGGGTCGCCGCCGTCGAGGACGACGCCGTACGGCGAGTACCGGGTCGGCGTACCGGGCAGCTCCTCGCGCGCCGCCAGGCCCGGCCGGGCCACGAGGGTCACCCGGGGTGGGTCGTTGTCGGCGGCGAGCAGCGCGGGCAGCTCGCCGGCCCGGTCGCCGAGCGCGCGGCGCAGCTCGTCGACCACCCAGGCCGGGTGGCTGTGCGCCACCGCCAGGTCGTCGGGGGCGACGTCGGCGAGCCAGGCCTCGAGGTCGCGCGCGGCCACCTTGCGCAGCACGGCGTTGCTGAAGCCGGCCGCGCCCTGGTTGACCTGGTTGCGGACCAGGGTGACGGTCGTGTCGATCGCGGCGTGGGTCGGGACCCGCATCGCGAGCAGCTGGTGGGCGCCGAGGCGCAGGGCGTCGAGGACCTTCGCCTCGACCTTGCGCAGCGGCCGGTCGATGCAGGCGGCGAGCACGGCGTCGTACGTGCCCTGGCGGCGGATCGTGCCCGAGGCGAGCTCCGTGGTGAACGCGGCGTCGCGGCCGGTCAGGCCGTGGCGGGCCAGGACGGCCGGCAGCAGCAGGTTGGTGTAGCCGTCGTCGACCCGGACCGCCTTCAGCACCTCGAAGGCCGCCAGCCGGGCCGGGTCGACCGCCCGCCGCTTCTGCCTACTCAAAGCGAGCGGTCTCCGGCAGCCGTACGCCGCGCGCCCAGTCGGACGCGCCCATCTGCTTCTTGCCGAACGCCTTGACGTCGGTGAGCCGCACCGGGTCGCTCGCCGTGCCGACGAGGACCTCGTTCTTGCCCACCACGATGGCGCCGGGAGCGAGATCAGGACCGTCGGCGACGATCTCGACCCGGCCGAGCTTGACCCGCTCGTCGTCCAGGGTGGTCCAGGCGCCGGGCCCCGGGGTGCAGGCGCGGATCCGCCGGTCGACACCGACCGCCGGCTCCTTCCAGTCCACGCGGGCGTCGTCGACGCTGATCTTGGGCGCCAGGCTGATCCCGTCGACGGGCTGCTCGCGCGCCTCGAGCGAGCCGTCGGCGATGCCGTCGAGGGTCGCGACGAGCAGGCTCGCACCGCCCTCGGCCAGTCGTCCGAGCAGGTCACCGGCGGTGTCGGTGGGCCGGATCCGCTCGGTCATCACCCCGAAGGTCGGGCCGGCGTCGAGCGCCTCGACGATCCGGAAGGTCGTGGCGCCGGTGTACTCGTCACCGCTCCAGATCGCGTGCTGCACCGGCGCTGCTCCCCGCCAGGCCGGCAGGACCGAGAAGTGGAGGTTGACCCAGCCGTGGACCGGGATGTCGAGCGCGGCACGCGGGATCAGGGCGCCGTACGCGACCACCGGGCAGCAGTCGGGCTCCAGCGCCTCGAGCGCTTCCTGGAACTCGGGGTCGCGCGGGTGGGTCGGCTTGAGGACGGGTACGCCGAGCTCCGCGGCGCGCTGCGCGACCGGGCTCGGGGTCAGCTTCCGCCCACGGCCGGCGGGGGCGTCGGGACGGGTGACCACGCCGACCAGCTCGTGGGCGGACGCAGCGATCGCGTCGAGGGCGGGGACGGCGACCACGGGGGTGCCGGCGAAGACGACCCTCATCGGCCGAAGCCCCCGGTCGCGTGCGGCGAGAGCTTGATCGTCGGCTTGTCGAGGCCGAACCACTCGGACTCGCGGATCTCGCGCATCGCGGCCTTGCGGCCGGCCTCGTCGAGGCGGTCGATGAACAAGATCCCGTCGAGGTGGTCGGTCTCGTGCTGGATCGCCCGCGCGAGCAGGTCGGAGCCCTCGATCGTGACCGGGTCGCCGTGCATGTTGAAGCCGCTGGCCACCACGGAGAGCGCGCGCAGGCAGTCATAGGTGAGCTCGGGCAGCGACAGGCAGCCCTCGGGGCCGTCCTGGGTCTCGTCGGAGAGCTGCAGCGTCGGGTTGACGAGGTGCCCGACCTCGCCGTCGACGTACCAGGTGAAGACCCGCAGGCCCACGCCGATCTGGGGTGCGGCCAGCCCGGCGCCGGGGGCGTCGAGCATGGTGTCGGTCAGGTCGGTGACCAGCTGGCGCAGCTCGGCGTCGAAGTGGACGACCTCGATCGCGGGCTTGCGCAGGACGGGGTCGCCGAAGAGTCGGATGGGTCGGATCGCCACCGCGTCAGCCTATCGAGGCGCTCGTCGGCGCTCACAGTTCCCACGGGTCGACCTGGATCCGCACCGGCTCCAGCTTGCGCGCCGAGCGCAGTCGCTGCGCCTCCCCCAGCGCCCTGGCCAGGGCGACCCCGTCGGCTCGGGGCACCCGCAGCACGAGCCGCTCGGCGTCGGCGTCGTGGGTCGGGACCGGCCCGAGCACCTCTGCAGCTGGCGGCAGCTCGAGCAGGGCCTGCAGGTCGTCGAGGGCGCCCGGCGGGCCGGTGACGGTGGCGATCCGCGCGGCCGGGGGCAGCCGGGCCTCGCGCCGCTCCTCCGCCTCGCGCACGGCGAAGCCGGCGGCGTCCCAGCGCACCAGCGCCTGCAGCGCCGGGATCGCCGGGTCCCCCACCGCGAGAGCGCGACCGCCCGGGCCCACCAGGCCCACCGCGTTGCACCAGCGGCGCAGCGCCTCCTCGGGCGCGCGC